>NZ_JBQQCA010000007.1:0-146111 GCF_052246635.1 Streptomyces sp. 6N223
CCCACCGCCGCACGGTGGAAGGGGAACGGCCGATTCGTTCTGCGAACTCGCCGATCCGGTACATGCTGATCACCGTAGATAACTCTGGGCAGCAGTAGGCAAGAATCAGCCACTAGACCTCTCCTCCCTGGGTGCGGACGCTGCCGGCGTGGGTGACGACGATGGCTGCCTGGATCTCGTCGTCGAGGTCGATGTGGAGCGCTCCCTCGCGCAGCAGGTGCGTGAGCGCGGCGGTGACGTTGCGCGCGTACGCGGTGGAGGCGGCCGTGGCCATGGCGGAGGGCAGGTTGCCGGCGCCGATCACGGTGACGCCGCCGTCCGTCACCTCGGTGTGGTCGGGCAGGGAGTCCTCCACGTTGCCGCCGAGCGGCCCGGCGGCCGCGTCGACGACGACCGAGCCGGGCCGCATGCCCTCCAGCGCGGCCCGGGTGACCAGCAGGGGCGGGCGGCGTCCGGGCACCTTGGCGGTGGTGATGACGATGTCGGAGCGGGCGATGTGCTCGGCCAGCGTCTTCTGCTGGACGTTCTCCTCCTCGGAGCGCAGCGCGCGGGCGTAGCCGCCCTGGCCGGAGCCCGCGGAGACGCCGGGCACGTCGAGGAAGCGGGCGCCGAGCGAGCCGACCTCGGCCCGCGCCTCGGGGCGGATGTCGTAGGCGGTCACCACGGCGCCGAGGCGGCGGGCAGTGGCGATGGCCTGCAGCCCGGCGACGCCGGTGCCGAGCACGAACACCTGGGCGGGCGGGGCGGTGCCGGCCGCGGTGGTCAGCATCGGGAAGTATCGCGGGTAGGCGGAGGCGGCCAGCAGCACGGACCGGTAGCCGGCGATGTTCGCCTGCGAGGTGAGCGCGTCCATGGACTGGGCGCGGCTGAGGGTGCGCGGCAGCAGGTCCAGGCTGACGGCGGTGACGCCGCGCTCGGACCAGCCGGAGGCCAGGGCGGCGTTGCCGCGCGGGTCCAGCAGCCCGAGGAGGGTCTGCCCCCCGCGCAGGAACGCCAGGGACTCCGGCCCGGGGGCGTTGACGCACAGCACCACGCCGGAACGCCGGTAGAGCTCGTCGCGGGGCACGACGGCCGCCCCGGCCTCCGTATAGGCGTCGTCGGGGAACCAGGCCGCCTGGCCCGCTCCGGACTCGACGAGCACCTCGGCCCCCGCCGCGCGCAGCCGTGGCACGGCGTCGGGAACCAGGGCCACTCGGCGTTCGCCCGGGTCTCGCTCCCGGACGACGCCGGCGATCGTGTCAGCCATGGGCGTGCCCTCCTCCACTCTCCGATGTGTGGCTCAGTCCCTATGTATGTTCCATGTCACATTTGCTCAAGGCTCGAACCCGAACCGAGCGGGAACCGGGAGGGAGCCGGCCGTGGAGGGCGGGGCTAGTCGGCGGCGGCCGGGACGGGAGACGGCTGCTGGCTGTGGGAACGGTAGATGCCGATCTTCCTGCGGATCTGGGTCTGCTGGTCGCGCAGCCGCGTGATGCGCTCCTCGATGCGCCGGTCGTGCGCCTCCAGCAGGTCCAGCCGTTGCGGCACCGTCTCCCCGCCGTCGCGGGTCAGCCGGGCGAAGCGGACCATCTCGGCGATCGGCATGCCGGTCTCGCGCAGGCAGCGCAGGAGGTGCAGCCAGTGCAGGTCGGTCTCGGAGTACTGGCGGCGGCCGCCGGGGGTCCGGTCGATGGAGTGCAGCAGGCCGATCCGCTCGTAGTAGCGGAGGGTGTCCAGGCTGAAGCCGGACTCCGCGGCGGCCTGGCTCGGGGAGTACACGCGCATGCCCGCAAGAGTTGCACCTGGAGCGGGCTCCAGGTCAAGCTCCGGGCGGGACCGGAGCCGGGCAGGACCTCGACCGCGCTCCGCGCCGTCCCCTGCCGGTGGCTGCCCGTACTACTTCTCCGGCCCGGACCCGGCCCTCGCCCGCGCCTGGCGACTGGCCTCCGGCTCGGATCCGGCCTCCGGCTCTGGTCCGGGCTCGGGCTCGGGCGGTGCGTGGCGGCCCCAGCGGCGGGCCAGGTAGGCGCAGACGATGAGCTGGAGCTGGTGGTACATCATCAGCGGCAGCACGGCGAGCGCCGCGTCGTCGCCGAAGATGACGCTGGCCATGGGCAGCCCGGTGGCCAGGGACTTCTTCGACCCGGCGAAGGTGATGGCGATCCGGTCCCCGCGCGGGAAGCGGAGCGTGCGCGAACCCCGGCCGGTCAGCAGGAGCATCGTGGCGAGCAGCGCCGCCAGCACCCCGGCCAGCGCCACCAGCCGGCGCCAGCTCACCTCGCTCCAGATGTGCTGGTTCATGCCCTCGCTGAAGGCGGCGTAGACGACGACCAGGATGGAGCCCCGGTCCACCAGCGACAGCACGGCGCGGTGGCGCCGCACGAAGCCGCCGATCCAGCGGCGCAGCAGCTGGCCCAGGAGGAAGGGGGCCAGGAGCTGCAGGGCGATCGCGATGAGCGTACCGGCGGAGAAGCCGCCGCTGGAGCCGATGAACGCCGCCGCCAGCAGCGGCGTCAGCAGCGCGCCGAGCAGGCTGGAGAACGACCCGGCGGCGATGGCGGCGGCCACGTTGCCGCGGGCGATGGAGGTGAAGGCGATCGAGGCCTGCACGGTGGAGGGCACCAGGCAGAGGAAGAGCAGCCCGTCGTACAGCTTGTCGGCGACCAGCCAGGGCACCAGTCCCCGGGCGGCCAGGCCCAGCAGCGGGAAGACGACGAACGTCGCGGCGAGGATGGTCAGGTGCAGCCGCCAGTGGCTCAGCCCCTCGATCGCCTCCCGGGTGGAGAGCCGGGCACCGTAGAGGAAGAAGAGCAGGCCGATGACGCCGGTGGCCGCGCCGTCCACGCCCGCGGCGGCGGAACCGCCGGCGGGAAGCAACGCCGCCAGGCCCACCGTGGCGAGCAGCAGCACGATGTAGGGGTCGATGAGCCCGGCCAGTTTTCGCACAGCCAACATTGTCCTCCCCGGCCTCCACGCATGCGCCGTGAGCCCGGATCATGGACGATGGTGCGCGGCGCAAGGATCCGGCCAACGCGACACACGACGACAGCGACCGACCGCGACCGACACCGCCGACCGACACCGCGACCGACCGCAAGCGAACAGAAGCACAGCACAACGAACCAGCAGAAAAGGACCGACCCCTCGTGAGCAGCGTCCCGAATGTGACCCTCAACAACGGCGTGCCGATGCCGCAACTCGGCTTCGGCGTCTGGCAGGTGCCCGCCGACCAGGCGGCCGACGCGGTCGGCCACGCCCTGGCGGCCGGATACCGCAGCATCGACACGGCGACGATCTACGGCAATGAGGAGGGCGTCGGCCAGGCGGTGGCCGAATCCGGCATCCCCCGCGAGGAGTTGTTCATCACCACCAAGCTGTGGAACAGCGCCAAGGAGACGTGGACGCGCGACGCCGTGCTGCGCGAGTTCGACGCCTCCCTCGCCCGCCTGGGCCTGGACCACCTCGACCTCTACCTCATCCACTGGCCCCGGCCGATGCGCGAGGACTACCTGACGGTGCTGCGGGCGTTCGGCGAGCTCAAGGCGAGCGGCCGCGCCAGGGCGGTGGGCGTGTCGAACTTCCAGCCCGACCACCTGCGCCGGGTCATCGAGGAGACCGGCGTGATCCCGGCCGTCAACCAGATCGAGCTCCACCCCTACCTGCCGCAGGGCGACGTGCGGTCCTTCCACGCCGAGCACGAGATCGCCACCGAGGCGTGGTCCCCCCTCGGCCAGGGCAAGGGCCTGCTGGACGACGCCCGGCTGGCGAAGATCGCCGAGAAGCACGGCAGGAGCCCGGCTCAGGTGGTGCTGCGCTGGCACCTGCAGATCGGCAACGTCGTCATCCCCAAGTCCGTGACACCCTCCCGGATCAAGGAGAACATCGACGTCTTCGGCTTCGAGCTGGACGCGGAGGACGTGGCCGCCTTCGCCGCCCTGGAGGACGGCACCCGCTTCGGCCCGGTTCCCGACACGTTCGACTGGGGCTGACCGGCCCGGCCGGGCGCCGGCGTTTCGCCCGGGGCGGACACGCCGCTGGCGAAACGCCTGGCCCCGCCGGCCCCGCGTGCGGGTGAATGCCCGTGACGACGAAAGGGAGGCGGGGCCATGGCGCCGACGGCGGCGTACGACGAGATCGCGGACTGGTACGAGGGGGAGTTCCTCGCCCGGACCGCCGGCGGGGATCCGATCGGCGTCGACCGCGCGCTGCGCGGGCTGCTCGGCGCGGGCGAGGGCCGCCCCTGCCTGGAGATCGGCTGCGGCACGGGCGTACACGCCGCGACCGTGCGGGAGCTGGGGTGGCGGCCGCTCGGCGTCGACCTGTCGGCCGGGATGCTGCGGCACGCGCGGGCGCGCGGGCGCCTGCCGGTGGCGCGCGCGAACGCCGAGGCGCTGCCGGTGCGGGACGCGGCCGTGCCGGCCGTCGTCGCGGCGATGGTCCACACCGACATGCCCGGCTACCCGGCGGTGCTGCGCGAGGCGGCGCGCGTGCTGCGGCCGGGCGGGGTGTTCGTGCACGTCGGCGTCCACCCGTGCTTCTGCGGCGGGTTCGCGGACCGGTCCGACCCCGAGGCGGTGGTGATACGCCCCGGTTACCTCCACGGCCACTGGACGAAGGAGTCCTGGACCGACCAGGGCATCCGGGACAAGGTGGGGGCGGTGCACTTTCCGCTGCCCGCGCTGCTGAACGCCGTGCTGGACGCCGGCCTGGTCCTGGACCGCTTCGCGGAGGGCGGCGGCCCCTCGCCGATGGTCCTGGCCCTGCGGGCCAGGAAGCCCTCGCGCTAGCTGATCTGTCCCCGGACCGCCTTCCCGGGGGGCGCGGCCGCGCGATCCGTCACCGATCCGTTCGTTTCTCGCGCTACCGCCGCCCGCCGCCATGGCGTCGAATGGCAGGGTGAGTACGAAAGGCGCGCGCAGAGCGCTGAGCGCCCTCGCCGGGCTGCTCGCCGCCGGGGCGGGGCTGGCCGCCGCCGAGTTCGTCTCGACCGCGCTGCGGCCCGAGGCCGGCCCGGTCACCGCCGTGGGCGAGGCCGTCATCGACCGCACGCCCGCCGCCGTGAAGGACTGGGCGATCGACACCTTCGGCACCAACGACAAGCTCGCCCTCCAGGTGGGCATCGTCGTCCTGCTCGCCCTGTACGCCGCCGGGCTCGGCCTGCTGACGCTGGTTCACCGGACGGCGGGGGTGGCCGCGGGCTCGGGCGGGGCGCTGCTGTTCGGCCTGGTCGGCGCGGCGGCGGCGTGGAGCCGTCCCGACGCGCGCGGCAGCGACGCCGTGCCCTCACTGCTGGGCGCGCTGACCGCCGCCGCGGTGCTGGCGTTCCTCGGCCGCAGGCTCCACCCGAGGGATCCGGACGGCCCGCCCACGGCGTTCGACCGGCGGGCGTTCCTCGTCGCGGCGGCGTCGGCCGCGGCGGCCTCCGCCGGGGCCGGGCTGCTGGGCCGGGCCCTGCGCTCGCCCAGCACCGTCGCCGCGGAGGCCTCGCGCGACGCCCTGACGCTGCCCGCCGCCGACTCCCCCGCCGCGCCGGTGCCGCCCGGGGCGGAGCTCGACGTGGCGGGACTCGGCCCACACCTGACGCCGAACGCCGACTTCTACCGCATCGACACCGCGCTGTCGGTGCCCTACGTGGACGCCACCCGGTGGCGGCTGACGATCCACGGCCGGGGCGTGCCGCGCCCGATGACGGTGAGCTTCCGCGAGCTGCTGCGCCGCGAGCTCGTCGAACGCGACATCACCCTGGCCTGCGTCTCCAACCCGGTCGGCGGCGACCTCGTCGGCAACGCCCGGTGGATCGGCGTACGCCTGGACGAGCTGCTGCGCGAGGCGGGCGTGCGGCCGCCGTCCGAGGGCGGCCCGGCCGACCAGCTCGTGGCCCGCTCGGTCGACGGCATGACGCTCGGCAGCCCGGTGGAGGTGGTGATGGACGGCCGGGACGCGCTGCTCGCGGTCGGCATGAACGGCGAGCCGCTGCCGTTCGAGCACGGCTTCCCCGTCCGCATGGCCGTCCCGGGGCTGTACGGCTACGTCTCGGCGTGCAAGTGGCTGTCGGAGCTGGAGCTGACGCGCTTCGACGACTACGACGCCTACTGGATCGAGCGGGGCTGGGCGCGCCGCGCGCCGGTCAAGACACAGTCGCGCATCGACACCCCGGACGGCTCGGACACGCTGCGGCGGGGCACCGTGCCGGTCGCGGGCGTCGCCTGGGCGCAGCACACCGGCATCGAGCGCGTCGAGGTGCGCGTCGACGAGGGCCCGTGGCGCGCCGCGCGGCTGGCCGAGGAGGACACGGTCGACACCTGGCGGCAGTGGGTGTGGGAGTGGGATGCCGCCCCCGGCTCGCACCTGCTTCAGGTCAGGGCCACGGACCGGACGGGCACGCCGCAGACGGCGGAACGGGTGGACGTGCTGCCCGACGGCGCCACGGGCTACCACCAGGTGCGGGTGGAGGTGAAGTGAGGTTCCCCCGCCCACCCGCCCCGCGCGAGACCCGCCGTCGTGGCCGGGGTTCGCCTCCCACGCCCCGGCACCCCACCCGGCGCTGAGCGCGTCAGCTCGCGCCGTGGGCCAGGGACAGCTCCTCGATGCGGCCGGCGAGCTGGGCGTCCAGCTCGGTGACCTTGCCGCCGACGCTGTGCGTGTTGACCGAGACGCCCAGCCGGTTGTACGTCAGCGTCAGGTCGGCGTGGTGGTTCATCTCCTCCTGCACCGTGGCGATGTGCACGAGCATCGCGACCGCCGGAAGGTGCCCGCCCAGCACGTAGTTGCGCACCAGCCGGTCCCCCTCCAGCGTCCAGCCGGGCAGGCCGCTCAGGGCCTCGGCGATCTCCACCTCGGACAACGGCTGCGGTGCCATGCCTGCGGCTCCTCTCACGGGGTGTCAGCACGTGCCACTGTAGGAGACCCGGCCGCGCCCCGCCGCTCGCGCGGCGCTAGGGGGTGGCCGGGGCGGGGGCGTCCGTGGGCCGCACCGGGCCGGGCTGCGGGGCGGCCTCGCCGAGCCAGCGGCGCAGCACGCCGTGGACGGCCTCCGCGCCGGCGAGCTCGCTGCCGTCAGGGGTCGGCGCGGAGAGCGTGACCGGCGACATCAGGAAGGCGCGGGTCTGCTCGCCGCCGAGGCCGCCGTGGGAGCCGATCTGGTCCTCGAACGCGTGCACCGCGCCCGTCGCGGGATCCACCGAGGAGTTGACCATGATGTCGGCGGCGTGCGGAAATCCCGCGACGCGGGCGACGGCCGCCGCCGCGCCCGGGCCGAAGGGTGCCAGCGGGTCGGCGCCGACGACCTCCCCGGTGCCCAGGCGGTGTTCGGCGCCGCCCGCGCCGAGCACGATCGGGCCGTGGCGTTCGCCGCGCACCAGCAGGAAGCCGATGCCGGGGTGCTCGGCGAGGCGGCGCAGCAGCCCCGGGTAGCGGCGTTCGATGGTCTCCCGGCTGGCGCGGCCCGGCAGGTCGGGGAAGGAGATCAGGCCCAGGTTGCCGGAGGCGAGCACCACGGGCGCGGCGGGCCCGTCGCCCGCCGGGGGCGGCGGCAGCGGCGGCTCCTCGGGGCGGTGCAGCGCGGCGCGGGCGGCGCCGCGCGCCTCGGCGCCGCTCTCGGGCCCGGGCTGCCCGGCCACGGGCCGCCCGCAGCCGAGGCGTACCAGCTCCTGGAGGGACTGGCCGTAGGCGGCGCGGAAGGTCTCGCCGTGGCTCTGGCCGTGGTCGGAGAGCAGCACCAGGTGGTAGGGGCGGGGGGCGTACGCGATGGCCTGGAGGATCACCTCCACGCAGCGGTCGAGCCGGGACAGCACCTGGCGGGTGTCGCGGCCGCGCGGGCCGGAGTGGTGGGCCACCTCGTCGTACGCCACCAGGTCGGCGTAGACGACGGTGCGGCCGGTCAGCACGTCGCCGACGACGGCGGCGGTGACCACGTCGCGCTGGACGACGGTCGCGAAGGCGCGGATGAAGGGGTAGAGCCCGCCCCGGCTGACGCGGGGCCGCTCGCGGCGCAGCCGGGCGCGGAGCGACTGGCCGACCTCACGGACCAGCTCGGCGGCGAAGGCGAGGGCGGTGCGCCCGGCGTGGGCGGGGTCGGAGAAGTACGCGAAGTATCCCGCGCGCGAGCGCTGTTCGCGGCCGCGGCGGGCGGCGACGGACAGCACCAGCGCGGCCTGCCCGGCGCCGCCGGTGAACAGGTTGCCGCGCGAGGCGCCGTCGCACGCCAGCAGGCCGGGGCCGCCGGCGCGGGCGGCGGCGCGCCGCTGAAGCTCGGCGGCGGCGGAGGGCCGGTTGCTGACGATGACCTCGCCGGTCTCCTTCTCGTACCAGCGGAACGCCGGCACGTCCTCGTTGCTGCCGTGCAGGATGGCGAGCTGCGAGGCGCCTGTCTGGCTGGACCAGTCGGTGCGCCAGGGCGTGAGGCGGTGCGTGTCGCCGCACAGGGCGGCGAGGGTGGGCATGGTGGGGCACTCGCCGGAGATGGCCTCGCACAGCACCTCGCAGCCGATGCCGTCGAGCTGGAGGAAGACGGTGCCGGGTCGGCTGGTGCGCGTCACGGGCGCGGTCCGCGGCAGCCTCCAGCCCGCCATGCGCCGCAGCCTGCGGGCCTGGGCGCGCGGGTCGCGGACGGCGAGGAAGGTGCTGGTGGCGGAGGAGGACAGCGACATCGCGGCGGCGACCACGACGGCGGTCTCGGGGGTGGCGTCGCCCCGGCCGTCGGGGACGGCGCTCAGGGCGAGCCACAGCAGGGAGCCGTTGAGGAGGAAGACCAGCAGGCCGAGGGCGAGGGCGGGCACCAGCAGCAGGGCGCGCACCAGCCAGGGCCAGACGAGGGCGTGCAGCAGGCCGAAAGCGGCGGCACCGAGCGCGGCGGTGACGCCGACGCGGGTGAAGCTGTCGCCGTCGGGCGACTGGAGGCGGAAGTCGGGCAGCACGAGCGCGAGCAGCACCATGGTGAGGGCGCTGGCCGCCCACACCGCCAGCACGCTCACCAGCGCCCGCAGCAACGCCGGCAGCAGCGCCGCGCCGCCGCCGTGCCAGGCCGTCATCCGCACCGCTCGCCCTCCTTTCCCTCCCCCATCACTGTCCATGGCCCGTGTCGGCTCTTGTCGGCTCTCCAATTGTCCACATCCGTCCCGGATGGGGCCGCGTAGGCTTTCGGGGGCAGTGGCAGTGGCAGCGACAGAGAGGAACGCCGGTGCCGGTCGAGATCACCTGGTGGGGTCATGCCACCGCGACCGTACGGGATTCCGGGACGAGCGTGCTGACCGACCCGCTGCTCACCCGGCGCTGCGCCCACCTGTGGCGGCGGCGCGGCCCGGTCCCGCCAGTCTCCGCGCATGCGCCGGACGCCGCGCTGGTTTCGCATCTGCACGCCGACCATCTGCACCTTCGCTCCCTCTCCCGGCTGGGGCGCGGCACGCTGCTGGTGGTGCCGCGTGGCACCCTGCGCGCGGTGCCCGGCGTGCGGGGGCTCGCGGCGCGGATGGAGGTGTGCGAGCTGGCGGCGGGGGAGAAGGTGCCCGTCGGCGGCGTGACGGTGCGGGCGGTGCCGGCGGCGCACGACGGGCGGCGGCTGCCGTTCGGGAGGCCCAGGGTGGAGGCGCTGGGGTACGTGGTGGAGGGGGAGGCGAGGACGTACTACGCGGGCGACACCGATCTGTTCGACGCGATGGAGCGGGAGGCGGGCCCTGTGGACATGGCGCTGCTGCCGGTCGGCGGCTGGGGGCCGCGGCTGGGCCAGGGGCACCTGAACGCCGAGCGCGCGGCGCAGGCGCTGGCGCGGCTGCGGCCGCTCGGCGCGGTGCCGGTGCACTACGGGACGTTCTGGCCGCTGGGGCTGTGGTCGGTGCGGCCGCACGAGTTCCACTCCCCCGGGCACGAGTTCGTCCGGCACGCGGCCCGTCTGGCGCCGGGCGTGACGGTGCACCGGCTCGGGCACGGCGAGAGCGTGCGGCTGGGGGTGGACGGATGAGGGCGGTCGCGGCGGAGGCGGCCGGGGCCGCGGGGGCGGTGTCCCAGGAGTCGGCGCAGCAGGCGATCGGCTACCCCTCGCTCTTCCTGCTGGTGATGGTCGGGGCGCTGGTGCCGGTGATCCCGACGGGCGCGGTCGTCGGCTCGGCGGCGGCCGTGGCGTTCCACCACAGCAACGCGCCGCTGTCCTCGCTGCTGGTGTTCGCGGTCGCGACGGGGGCGGCGTACGCCGGGGACGCGCTGCTGTACTGGCTCGGCCAGCGGGGCGTGCGCTCGCGCAACGGCTCACGCTGGCTGGCGTGGATGCGCGGCCAGGTGGCGCCCGAGCCGCTGGAGCGGGCGAGCGCACGGCTGGAGCGGGGCGGCAGCGCGGTGGTGCTGCTGGTCTCGCGCCTGGTGCCGGCCGGGCGGATCCCGGTGATGCTGGCCTGCCTGCTGGCGCGGATGCCGCTGCGCGCCTACCTGCGCGGCAACCTGCCGGCGGCGGTGGCGTGGGCGGCGACCTACCAGCTGATCGGCCTGCTGGGCGGGGCGCTCTTCCCCCACCCGTGGCAGGGCGTCGCGGCGGCGGTCGCGGTGACGCTGCTGATCGCCGCCACGCCGCCGGCCTGGCGCCGGGCCCGTCGCCTCCGCCGCGCGCGCCGCGCGCGCGAGCCGCGCGGCGGGGCGTCCCACGCGCCCACGGGGGTGCGGTAGTGCGGCGGCGGACTCCGCGTCCCGGTCAGCGCGGCCCCTCACCGGGCTGCGGTCTCCGGCGATCGTCCGTATGACGGAATCCAATTGCTCGCATCACGAGACGCCGGGCAGTGTGGCGGCATGCCGGAACAGGAAGCCGTGTACACCCACGGGCACCACGACTCGGTGCTGCGTTCTCATCGCTGGCGCACCGCGGAGAACTCCGCGGCGTATCTGCTGCCGGAGCTGCGGCCCGGGCTCGCGCTGCTCGACGTCGGCTGCGGGCCCGGGACGCTGACGGCGGACCTGGCCGCGCGGGTGGCGCCGGGGCCGGTGACGGCCGTCGATCACGCCGAGGACATCCTGTCCGAGGCCCGCGCCGTGGCCGAGGAGCGCGGCGTGACGGGGGTGCGCTTCGCACGGGCGGACGTGCACGCGCTGGAGTTCGACGACGACTCCTTCGACGTCGTCCACGCCCACCAGGTGCTGCAGCATCTGGGCGACCCGGTGGGGGCGTTGCGCGAGACGCGGCGGGTGTGCCGCCCGGGCGGGGTGGTGGCGGCGCGGGACGCCGACATGTCGGCGATGACCTGGTTCCCCGAGGTGCCCGGGATGGACGAGTGGCTCGCGCTCTACCTGCGGGTGGCCCGGGCCAACGGCGGCGAGCCGACGGCCGGGCGGCGACTGCACGCCTGGGCCCGGCAGGCCGGGTTCGCCGGGGTCACCGCCTCGGCCTCGGTGTGGTGCTTCGCCACGCCGGGGGAGCGTGAGTGGTGGAGCGGGCTGTGGGCGGAGCGCACGGTGGCCTCTTCCTACGCTCGCACCGCGGTGGACGGCGGGCACGCCACGACAGACGAACTGCACCGCATCGCGAAGGCGTGGCGCGCCTGGGGATCGCACCCGGACGCCTGGTTCAGCGTGCTGCACGGGGAGGTGCGGTGCCGGCCCTAGCCGCGTGAGCCTGGCGAACCGTGGGTGAACGCGGCACTAGCCGTTGCGGCCCCACAGGTACGCGCCGAGGGCGGCCAGCAGCAGGCTCAGCGCGCTGAAGGCGCCGCGCGCCGTGTTCCAGGCGGTCCAGCGGGGCGAGTAGTCGGCCCACAGGCGGGCGGCGTGGGCCGCGTCGTCGGGGGTGCCTGCCGCGGCGAGGGTGTCGTTCATCGGCACGTTGACGATGAACGTCGGCATGAGCGCGCCCAGCAGGTAGACGCCGGCGGCGGCCAGGAACGCCGCGCCCGCCGCGCGGTGGCCCGTCGCCAGGAGCAGGCCGCCGGTGACGGCCGCCGCGAGCGGCGTGCCGAGGAAGGCGGCGAGGAAGACGGGGTTGACGATCTTTTCGTTGATGCTCTGCATAGCCGCGACCGCGCGTTCGGGGTCGATGGCGTCGAGGCCGGGCATCACCGCCACCGAGAAGGCGAAGAACAGGCCGGTCACCGCGCCGGCCGCGACCAGCGTCAGGGTCGCCGAGAGGGCTGATGCGTTCGTCATGGCTCAAGTACAGCCGCGCCCGCCACCCGCGGCCATGAGACGGCGGCTCAACGGCATACGCCGTCGTCTACGGGGGCCGCATCCGGAAGTCGTACTGCTCCGGCAGCGGCTCGTCGGTCAGCGCGGCCCAGGTGTCGCCGATGATCTCGTCGCCCTCGCGCAGGTCCGCGACCTCGAAGCCCTCGTCGAAGACCGCACGCGCCGCCGCCTTCTCGCCCCGGGCGATCAGGATCCCGGCGTGCAGCAGCCGGAACCGGCCGGTGGCGCGGACCTCGGCGGGCAGCCGCTCCCATACGCCGAGCGCGTCGTCGGCGCGGCCGGACGCCAGCAGCGCGGGGACCGCCTCGCGTGCCAGGGCGGCGAGCGCGGCGGGCCCGGCTCCCAGGTCGAGCGCCAGCTCGGCGGCGGCCAGCGCCCGGCCGGCCGCCCGCCCCGGATGGCCCTCGGCGGCGTCGGCCAGCGCCAGGCAGCGCAGCGGCCACGGGCTGCGGACGGCGGCCAGCGAACGCTCCCAGCTGCCGCGCGCCCCGGCGCGGTCGCCCGCATGCCAGCGGGCCACGCCCAGGTGGTAGTCGGTCAGCGGCCCGCCGGGGGCTCGCTCGAGGCGTTCGCGCCAGGCGGGCGAGACCAGGCTGGGGCCGGGCGGTACGCCGGGCTGGGCCTCGAGCGGCGCCTGCGGCAGCCGGCCGGTGGTGAGCAACGACCGCCACGGGCGCTGCGCCGGGCCCAGCGTCGCCGGGTCGAAGGGGGTGCCGGGGAGGTCGTGGCCGCCGCGCGCGACCTCCAGGGCGCCCCAGCCGCTGCCGGCGTGCAGCGGCTCGTCCGGGTCGCGGTCGGCGTGGGGCAGCCAGGCGGCGTGGGCGGCCTCGACCTCGGCGTGCGGCAGCGCCGCCTCGAGCCGCGCCGCCACGTGCTCGCGGGCCGCCGCCCAGTCCCCGGCGTGCGCGGCGGCCGGGTCGGCGGCGAGCGGGCCGTACGCCTCCAGCCAGTGCAGCTCGGCGCCGGGCGCGAGCGGCACGTGCTCCAGCTGGGTGCGGGCCAGGCCCGCCTGGATCTCGGCGTAGCCACCGGTGCCGGGCTGGGTGAGCCAGCGCTGCCAGCGCCGCCCGCCGGGGCCCGAGCCCCAGACGAAGAGCTTGCGGCCGCGATGGGGGCACCTCCCAGGCCCCCAAGGGCCTGGGGGAGGCGAGACGGTGGAGGTCTGGACGAGGCCGGTGCCGTCGGCCTCGACGGCGGCGATCCAGGGGCGCGCGCCGTCCGGCACCTCGTAGAAGAAGTCGGCGGGGTAGCGGCTGTGCAGCGGGTAGCTGCGGTCGGCGCCGTCCCAGTGCGGGACGGGGACGCGGCGCAGGCGGCGTTCGTAGCCGAAGAGCCAGGCGGTCTCGGCGGGCGCCAGCACCCGGGTGGCGGGGCGCTCGGGGACGGCCGTGTTGGACCACCAGTAGACCGGGACGGTGTGGCCGTGCGGGTTGCGGACGCGGACGGCGGCGTAGAGGAAGTCGGAGCCCTCCGGCAGCCACAGGTCGACCTGGAAGGGAGTGTCGCGCAGCCGCTCCCACTCCCACAGGCGCAGCATCCGGCCGCGGCCGTCGGGGGCGGGGAGGGCGGCGGCGTGGACGGGGGCGCAGGAGAGGGTGGTGTGGCCGGTCGCGCCGATGTTCCACTCGATGCCGCCGGAGAACCAGGCGCCGTTGAGCGCGAAGCAGGCGGGCTGGAGGACGGGGTTGGCGTAGAGCAGCTCGCGGCCGGTGGGCTTGTGGTGGAGGGAGTGGACGCGGCCGCCGTAGCCGGGCAGCACGGTGGCGCGCAGCCGGTCGTTCTCGATGACGAGCGCGGGCAGCGCGGTGGCGGCGCGGTCGCGGCCGTAGCCGTCGAGGACGGGCGTGGGCAGGACCGAGGTGAGCGGGGCGTAGCCGAGCTGCGCGGCCATGTCGGGCGGCAGTCCGGCGCGCTGTGCCGGGTCCAGGGCGTCGGGGTCGTGGACCTCGGGCGGCGAGCCCAGCGCGGGCAGGGGGTTCTCGGGGCCGAGGGGCGCCACGGGCAGGGTGAGCGTGGCGCGCCGGACGGTAGGCGTGGTGGGCCGTGGCTTCGGTGTCATCGGTGCCATGAAACACGTCGGCGGCCGGGGCCGGACAGACGCCGAACGGGGCCGAACGGAGCCGAACGGGGACGCCGCCGCCCGCCCCGTGGCAGAGGGCTAGCGGCGGCGCCTCAAGTAGAAGCCGCAGAGGAAGCCGATGGCCGCTGGACCGAAGAGGGCCAGCCACAGGGGCATGGTGACCTCGGGAATCAGCAGCCGGATCTCGGTCTTCCTGGTGTTCTCGAAGATGAAGATGAGCGTCAGGGCGGCGACCACGAGGAGGGCGATGCGCCCTGGGGTGAAGAACTCCGTGGTGGCTTTCGCGCTTTTTGTCCGTGATGTCATGAATCCAGCATGGGCCACCTGCCGCTCGTCCACACCGCGACGCGGTCAGGGGGAGGAGTACACCGCGTTGGCGAACTCCGCGATCTGGTGCTCGGAGAGGTTCCGCGCCAGGTCGGCCTCGCTGATCATGCCGACCAGCCGCTTGTTCGCGTCGACGACCGGCAGGCGGCGGATGCGGTGGCTCTCCATCTCCTGCAGCACCTCCTCGACGCTGGCATCGGTGCTCGTCCAGCGCGGGGTGCCCTCGCACAGGTCGCCGGCGGTGACGCGGGACGGGTCGTGCCCGGCGGCGACGCAGCCCACCACGATGTCGCGGTCGGTGAGGATGCCGCACATCTTCTGGTTCGGGTCGTTCACGTCGCTGACGGGCAGCGCGCCCACGTTGAGCTCGCGCATCAGCTGGGCGGCCCGGTCGAGCGTCTCGGTGGCGGGTATCCACTGAGCGCCGGGGCTCATGATGTCGGCGGCGGTGGTCATGGTGTGCCTCCTGGTGTCCGGCGGTTTCGCTCCTCATGCTCGGCGGCCGTCCCACGCGGGGCGACCGCTGTGCGCCATCCGGGTGACCCGGCGCGGCCGATCTATGCGCCGGAACCGCACGCCGGACCCCCCGCACGCCGGATTCGCCCGCCGGCGGATCGACGCGCCGCTACTCACCGGTTACGCGCGCGATGTCCGGGTGCCCGGCGTGGCGGGCCTACTCCTCGCCCCTCCCCGGGCCGAGGGACTGGCCGCGCAGCTCCAGGCGCGGCACGTCGGGGCGTTCGAAGCCGAAGGCGTGGGCGTACAGGGCGAGTTCGGCCTCCAGGGCGCGCCGGATGGTGGTGGCGCGGCGGAAGCCGTGGCCCTCGCCGGGGAAGGCGAGGTAGGCGTGGGGCACGGGGGTGCCGCGGGCCGCGACGGCGGCGAGGAGGCGTTCGGCCTGGGCGGGCGGGCAGACGGCGTCGTCCAGGCCCTGGAGCAGCAGGAAGGGGACGGCGAGCCGGTCGGCGTGGTGGACCGGGGAGCGGTCGCGGTAGCGCTCGGGGACCTCGGCGAGCGGGCCGATCAGGGACTCCACGTAGCGGGACTCGAAGTCGTGGGTCTCGTCGCCGGTCCAGCCCGCCAGGTCCAGGACGGGGTACTTGATGGTGCCGCAGGCGTAGAGCCCCTCGGCGGCCGGGGAGACGAGGGAGGCGGCCGTCGTCCAGCCGCCCGCGCTGCCGCCGCGGATGGCCAGCCGCGCCGGGTCGCAGCGGCCCTCGGCGGCCAGGGCGCGGGCGACGGCGGCGCAGTCCTCCACGTCCACGACGCCCCACGCCTGCCTCAGCCGGTCGCGGTAGGCGCGGCCGTGGCCGGTGGAGCCGCCGTAGTTGACCTCGGCGACGCCGATGCCCCGCGAGGTGAAGTAGGCGATCTCCAGGTCGAGCACGAGGGGGGCGCGCGAGGTGGGGCCGCCGTGGGCCCAGATGACGTACGGCGGCGCCTCGCCCTCGGGCCCCGCAACCTCCGGGTGGCGGGGCGGGTGGAGCTGGGCGTGGATCTCGCGCCCGCCGGGGCCGGCGACGGTGCGGCGCTCGGGGAGCGGGTAGTACGCCGGGTCGACCGCGTCGTGGTGGGCCTCGGCGACCACGCGGGCGTGGCCGGTGGCGGCGTCGAGCCGGACGATCTCGTGGAGGCGGTCCGGGCCTGCGGCGATGCCGGTGACGCGAGTGCCGTGCACGGCCAGCGCCGGGGACCACTCGGTCCACGGCCCGGGGGCGTCGGCCAGCTCGCCGGTGGCGGGGTCGAGGATGCCGAGCCGCAGCGCGCCCCGGCCGTGGAGGACGGCGATGGTCCCGTCGGCCAGCGGGGCGAACCAGCGGTACCCGATGTGCCACAGCGCGTCGGCGAACTCCTCCTCCCGCGGGCACAGGGCGGTGGCCCGGCCGGTGGCGGGGTCGAGGGTGTGGAGGTTCCACCAGCCGGTGCGGTCGGTGACAGCCAGCAGGGTGCCGTCGGGCGCCCACTCGGCCTGGGCGACGGCCTCGTCCGCGCCGCCGGCGAGGGTGCGCACGCCGGTGAGGACGCCGTCGGGGGCGGCGTCGGCGATCTTCAGCTCGGTGCCGTCCCACGGCATGCGGGGGTGATCCCAGGCCAGCCACACGGCGCGGCGGCCGTCCGGGGAGAGCCGGGGCGTGGTGACGAAGCGGTGCCGGTCGCCGTCGAGTTCGCGCAGGGCGGCGCGGTCCTCGGCGGCCGAGCCGTCCAGCGGCACGGCCACGGGCAGCCGCCGCACGTCGGTGGGGGCGGGGCCGGTGAAGTCCTCCATCACGCCCCACACCTCGCCGAGCTCCGGGTGGGGCCGGGGGTCGCACCAGCGCAGGCCGCCGCCGACGCCCGAGACCGGGGTGAGCGGGCGCGGCTCCGCGCGCCCGCCCGGGGCGTCGGGCTCGACGGCGTACAGGCGCTGGTCGCCGAAGTGGCTGAAGACGACGAGAGGCCCGCCCTCGTCACGCGGCACGCCCGCCCAGGGCCGGCCGCCGTACTCGATGACGCGGCTGCGGACGTTCCACGGCGGGGGCAGCACGGTGGCGGGCCCGGGCTCGCCGGGCCGCAGCCGCAGCAGGGCGCGGCGGCCGCCCTCCCCGGGGCGGGGCGCGGTCCACCACAGCTCGTCGCCGACCGCGCCGAGGTACTCGGGGGCGCCGTCGGTGGCGGCGACCAGCGCGGCGTCGATGGGCGAGGGCCAGGTGCCGTACGGGGCGGTGGCGCGGGGCATGGGCGTTCCCGTCACAGGGCCAGCAGGGCGCGGGAGAGGACGCGGGTGCCGAAGTGCAGGGCCTCGACCGTGACGCGCTCGTCGACGCCGTGGAACATGGCCTGGTAGTCGAAGTCCGCGGGCAGCTTCAGCGGCGTGAAGCCGTAGCAGGCCAGGCCGAGGCGGGAGAACTGCTTGGCGTCGGTGCCGCCCGACATGCAGTACGGCACGACGTGGGCCTCGGGATCGAAGTGCAGCAGCGCCTCGCGGAGCGCGGCGAAGGCGGGGGCGTCCACGGGCGCGGTGAGCGGGATCTGGCGGTGGCTGAACTCCCAGTCCACGCCGGGGCCGGTGAGGCGGTCGAGGGTGCCGGCGAACTCCTCCTCGCCGCCGGGCACGACGCGGCCGTCGACGGACGCGGTGGCCTGGCCGGGGATGACGTTCACCTTGTACCCGGCCTCCAGCATGGTGGGGTTGGCGCTGTTGCGGACGGTGGGGGCGACGAACGCGCCGGCCCGGCCGAGGCGTTCGAGCAGCCCGTCGACGGCGCGGGCGAGGCGTTCGGGGTCCTGCTCGTCGAGGCCGGCGGCGTCCAGGCCGTAGAGGGCGGCGAGTGAGTCGAGGGCGGCGCGCACGGTGGGAGTGAGCCGCACCGGCCAGGCGTGCTCGCCGATGCGGGTGACGGCGGCGGCCAGGCGGGTGACGGCGTTGTCGGGGTTGATGCGGGAGCCGTGGCCGGCGCGGCCGCGCGCGGTGAGGCGCAGCCAGGCGGTGCCGCGCTCCCCCGCCGCCACCGGGTACAGGCGCCTGCCGTCGCCGGGGTGGAAGGTGAAGCCGCCGGACTCGCCGATGGCCTCGGTGCAGCCGTCGAAGAGCTCCGGGTGCTGGGCGGCGAGGAACTCGGCGCCGAACTCGGCGCTGTCCTCCTCGTCGGCGGTGAAGGCGAGCACGATGTCTCGGCGGGGCCTGACGCCCGCGCGGGACCAGGCGCGGACGACTGCCAGCACCATGGCGTCGGCGTCCTTCATGTCGATGGCGCCGCGGCCCCAGACGACGCCGTCGCGGATCTCGCCGGAGAAGGGGTGGACGCGCCACTCGGCGGCGTCGGCGGGGACGACGTCGAGGTGGCCGTGGACCAGCAGGGCGCCGGCGGAGGGGTCGGTGCCGGCGACGCGGGCGACGACGTTGGTGCGGCCGGGGGCCTTCTCCAGCAGGGCGGGGGCGAGGCCGGCCTCGGTGAGGCGTTCGGCGACGTACTCGGCGGCCGGGCGCTCGTGGCCCTCGCCGTGGCCGCGGTTGGTGGTGTCGACGCGGATGAGGTCGCTGGTGAAGCGCACGGACTCGGCCAGCGCCGTCTCGTCGATGCCCTCCGGACGGGCGTCGGCGTGCTCAGCCATACCATTCCTCCACGGCGGCCGAGACCAGGGTGGTGACGGCCTTGAAGCAGCGGATGCCCTCGTACATGGTGGGCGCGGCGTAGGCGACGCGGCGCGGCCCGGTCTGCTCGACGCCGGGGACGACGGTGGCGGCGCCCGCCAGGTGCTCGGCGTCGAAGGTGACCTCGATGGTGCGGTCGCGGGGCTCGGCGGGCTCGTGCCGGGTGGCCAGCGCCACGGCCTTGGCGGCGGCGGCGCGGATGTCGGCGGCGGTGCGGGCGGGCGGGCGGCAGACGGCGGCGTAGCGCGAGACGTAGTCCTTCACGGCGACGGCGGGGGCGTCGGGGGCGTAGCCCTGGGCGTCGGCACAGGCGCGGTCGTCGCCGGTGACCAGCACCACCGGGGTGCCGTACTCGGCGGCGACCAGGGAGTTCAGCAGGCCCTCGCTGGCGCGGACGCCGTCGACGAAGACGCCGGTGATGGAGTTGCCGAGGTAGGTGTGGGCGAGCACGCCCTCGTCGCCGGCGCCGGTGTGGTAGCCGACGAACGCGATGCCGTCGACGTCGCCGTGCTGCACGCCCTCGACCATGCTGAGGGCCTTGTGGCGGCCCGTCAGCATCGTGGCGCGCTCGTCGAGCTTCTCCAGCAGCAGGTTGCGCATCGTCATGTGGGCCTCGTTGACGAGCACCTCGTCCGCGCCGCCGTCGAAGAACCCGGCGATGGCCGCGTTCACGTCGGAGGTGAACATCGGGCGGCAGCGCTGCCACTCGGGGGTGCCGGGCAGGCAGTCGGCCGGCCAGGTGACCCCCGTGGCGCCCTCCATGTCCGCGGACACCAAGATCTTCGTCATGGCGTGTCACGCTACCGGCTGGCACGGCGGGCCAGCCAGTTGACGGCGTGTGTCAGCTCTCGCCCGGGGCGAGCGGCACGATGCGCCCGCCGCCGAGGTCCAGGGCCGGGTAGCCCATGCCCAGCACCTGCTCGGCGACGCGCCCGCCCGCGGCCTCGCCCATCTCGGGCAGCATCGCGAGCAGTCGCCCGGCGAGCGGTTCGGGCCGGTCGAGGGGCGGGTCGTACGCCGTGTGCGGGGCGAAGGTCGGGCCGAAGCTCTGCGCCTGGTGGGCCGGGCCGCCGGGGGCGGCCATCCGGGCGCCGTCCGTGGCGATCGCCAGCAGGCGGGCACCGCCGGGGCCGAGCAGCGGATAGACCCACCACAGCACGTCGCGAGGGCCGGGCTCGGCCGCCCACGCCTGCGTCCAGTACCGCCCGGAGCTGGGGACGGTCAGGTCGGTGACGTCGGCGCCGAAGAGGATCTCCACACCGCGGTCGGGGTCGAGGTGGGCGATCTCGTCGTCGACGGCGTCGAACGCCCGGTCGAGGGCGCGCTCCTCGGCGCGGGCCACGGCGGCGTCGAGCGCGGCGGTCACGGCCGCGTCGGCGTCGGCGAGGCTGTCCATGGTGATGTCCACCCGCACCTCGACGGCGGCGGTTCCGACGCTGGAGGCGGGCAGCACCTCGTACGCCGACCGTCCCCTCGCGTCCTCGGGCGGCACGCCGAAGAGCCGGTGGGCGTCGGCGTTCCAGTGCGAGATCACGCCCGCGCCGTCCACGATGGCCACGGCGAGGGGGATCCGGCCCGGTGCGGGCGTAGGCGCCACCATCTGTCCTTCCTTCCGGGGGGAGCGTTTCCACGCTACTCCCCGGTGGCGCCGGACGGAGAAGCAATGGCCAAAGTGGTCGTGCGCGGGCGTGCGTGCGCCGGGGCGGGGGGCGTTCACTCCCCGCCGGCGGTCCCGGCGCCGGCGGGCTTCTCGGTCTCCGCGGCGAGGTTGGCGAGGAACTGCTGGTGGGTGCCTTCGAGGGCGCGGGGCGCGAAGAGGCGTTCGAAGAAGCCGCCGACGCCGCTCGCGCCCTGCCAGGTGGTGCGGATGGCGACCCGGGCGGCGCCCTCGGCCGATCCCGCGGTGACGGTGTAGCGGGTGACGAGGGTGGAGTTGCGGTCGGTCTCCACCAGGACGTTCTCGCCGGGCTCGGTGACATCCAGCAGCATCTCGCGCACCCGGCGGGAGGTGGCGTGGAAGCGGTAGAAGAGCACGGTTCCCTGGCCGTCGCCGCCCTCGCGCACCTCGAAGTCGGTGTAGCGCTCGGGGAGAAGCCTCGGGTGGACCTCCCGGTAGTCGGCGATCGCGTCGAACACGTCATCCGGGTGGGCCGCGATCTCGCGTTCGGCGACGGCTTCGAGCTGGGCCATGGCGTTGTCCTCCTGTGGTGCTGGCGGCCCGGGGGCGGGCCGGGTCCCCAAGCCAACCATCAGGACGCCGGGTGTGCCGAATCGGGTTGACAAGAATGATGCGAACAGATGTTCTATTCCTTGTGCGCACGCTGCGCCCGGTGATGGAGGAGGGTCCCATGCGCTGGAACAACCTGAGCGACACGGCGGCGGACGCCGTGCCCGCGCTCTTCGGAAACGACGTCGTGACCAGGACGTTCGACACTCCGGAGTTCCGGGGCATCACCTTCCACGAGGTGCGGGCGCGCTCGATCATCAACCGGGTGCCGGGCACCTCACGGATGGCGTTCACCTGGACCGTCAACCCCTATCGGGGCTGTTCACACGCCTGTGTGTACTGTTTTGCCCGCAAAAGCCACAGCTACCTGGACCTCGACACCGGCGCCGGGTTCGACTCGCAGATCGTGGTCAAGGTCAACGCCCCGCAGCTGCTGCGCCGGGAGCTGGCGGCGCGGCGCTGGACGGGCGAGCACATCGCCATGGGCACCAACGTGGACACCTACCAGCGTGCGGAAGGCCGCTACAGGTTGATGCCGGGGATCATCTCGGCGCTGCGCGACCACGCCAACCCCTTCTCGATCCTCACCAAGGGCACGCTGATCCTGCGCGACCTGCCGCTGCTGCGGCAGGCGGCCGACGTGACGGACGTGGGGATCTCGGTGTCGGTCGGATTCGTCGACGAGTCGATGTGGCGATCGGTGGAGCCGGGCACCCCGGCGCCGGAGCGGCGTCTTGACGTGGTGCGGGCGATGGCCGAGGCGGGGATCGGGTGCGGCGTGCTGATGGCGCCGGTGCTGCCGTTCCTGACGGACTCCCCCGAGCAGCTGCGCGCCACGGTGCGCGCCGTCGCCGCGGCGGGCGCCACCTCGGTGACGCCGCTGGCGCTGCACCTGCGGCCGGGCGGCGCGCGCGAGTGGTACATGAGCTGGCTGGCCCGCAACCACCCGGAGCTGGTGGGGCGCTACCGGGTGATGTACGGGGACGGCTCGTACGCGCCGCGCTGGTATCAGCGGCGGATCACCGGGCTGGTGCACGAACTGGCGGCCCAGTACGGCATGGGCCCGGCCCGGCCCGGCGAGCACCGGCGTATTCCGGACGAGGCGGCGGCCTCGCGGGGGGAGGCCGCCGCCGCTTCCCGGGCGCCCGAGGCGCCCGGGGCGTCGCAGCTGACGCTGCTGTGAATCAGGTGCCCGTCAGGGTGCGACCGGGGCGAGCTGGACGCGGTCGATGTTCGGCGCGTCGCCGTCGACGCCGGAGGCCACTGGGTGTAGATGTCCTGCTCACGTAGATGTCGCCGCCGCCGTTGCGGAAGAAGGACTCGGCGACGGTGAGGGCGTCGCCGTTGGGGTGCTGCAGCCCTCCCTCACCGTCGTCGCTGAAGCCCTAGAGCGCGCCATTGGCGCCGTGCAGGACCGGGCCCTGGCCGGCGGCGAGGTCGACGGTGAGACGTGCGGCCTGCGCCGTGCCCGCCTCTGCGTCCTCGTCGGCCGCCGCGGTGAGGTTCGTCCCGGCCACGGCGGCGGCCCCGGCGGCCGCCAACGCGACGGCGGCGCGGGCCAGTCTCCTTCTCTTTCGGGTCCCGCGCATGGTGGGGGTTCCTCGCGGAGGGCTCGGTGAGGTGCTACTTGACGGCTCCACTGGTGATTCCGGACACGATCTTTCGCTGGGCGACCAGGAAGACCGCGATCATCGGCAGGCTCATCACCACCACGTAGGCGAAGATGAGGTGCCAGTTGTTCAGGTAGAGCTCCGCGCTGGCGACCTGGTAGAGGTTGATCGGCAGCGTGGCGGCGTCGCCTCCGCCGAGCACGAAGAAGGCGTAGAAGATGTCGCTCCAGGCGTAGAGCATCACCATGATCGTCGCGGTGGCGATGACCGGCCGCAGGAGCGGCAGGATGATCCGCAGGAAGATCCGCGTCGGCGTGGCGCCGTCCATGCGGGCGGCCTCCTCCAGCTCGTACGGGATGGCCCGGATGAAGCCGGTCATGAAGAAGATGGACGTCGACAGGTACATCGCCGTGTAGACCGCGATCATGCCGGGCCGGGTGCCGGCCAGGTCGAGCTGGCGCAGCTGGAGCACGATGGTGATGATCGCCGGGGGCAGCAGCAGGCCGGAGATGCACACGGCGTAGGCGGCGGCGACGAGCCGGCCCTTCCGGCGGGCGAAGACCCAGGCGGCGGCGGCGCCGAGGATCAGCACCAGCGCCACGGAGGGCACGATCACCAGCAGGCTGTTGGTGAAGCCGCGCAGCATCTCGCCCTCGCTGACGGCGTCGGCGTAGTTGGTGGCGGGCTGCCAGGCGTCGGGGGGTTCGAGATTGGGGCGCACCGCCTCGCCCTGCGGCTTGGCGGAGGTGGCCAGCACCAGCCACAGCGGGACGCCGATGGTGACCAGGGCCAGCAGGATGACGATCGTGGGACGCGCCCAGCGCCACACGCGGGGGCCGAGGGGAACGTCGGGGGCGCTCACGGCGGTCGGGGCGGTCGGGGCGGTCACAGGATCTGCTCCCTTCGCCGCAGGCCGGTCACCAGCGGGATGGCCATGGCGACCACGACCAGGAAGAGGACGAGGCTCATCGCAGACGCCTGGGCGTACAGGCCCTGGCCGAAGACGCGGAACATGTAGATGTTCATCACCTCGGTCGAGGCCGCCGGGCCGCCGCCCGTCGTGGCCTGGACGATGTCGAAGGTGTTCATCGAGCCGAGGAGCGAGGTGGTGACGTTGAAGGTCACGGCCGGGGCGAGCATCGGGAAGCGCACCGACCAGAACATCCGCCACGGCCCGGCGCCGTCCGCCCGCGCCGCCTCCAGCACGTCGCCGGGGATGCCCTTGAGCCCGGCGAGGTAGATGAGCATGGCCAGGCCCATCCACTTCCAGCCGTGGACCACCGCGACCAGCAGGATGGTCCAGGTGGTGGAGCCCAGCCACGGGATCTCGGCGCCGAGGGTCTCGTTGACCGCGCCGTCGGTGTCGAACAGCGCCTGGAAGACGTAACCGACGGCGAGCGCGGATATCAGCACCGGCAGGAAGAACAGCGCCCGGAAGACGCGGTTGAAGGTGGTGTCCTTCTCCAGCAGCAGGGCCAGCAGCAGCCCGAAGAGGTTCTGGAAGAACGCCGCGAGCAGCGCGTAGACGAGCGTGACGCGGATGGCCCGCCACAGCGTGCCGTCGTCGATGATCTCGCGGAAGTTGTCCAGGCCGACGAAGGAGATCTGGCTGTGGTAGCCGGACCAGTCGGTGAACGGGTAGTAGAAGTTCAGCAGGTTGGGCAGCAGGAAGAAGCCGCCGAAGATCACGACCGCGGGCAGCGCGAACCACCACGGGTGGTGCACGGCGGCCCGGGACATCCGCCCCGGCAGCCGAGCGGAGCGACGCCCTGCGGGCGGCCGGGCCACGGGCGTCGCCCGCTTCGCCGCGGTCGGGGTGGTGGCTGGGTGCGCCACGGACTTTCCCTCTCTCGTCTCGGTGCCTTCTCAGGGCGTGCGCCCGCCGCCCGCGCCGCACGCGGGCCGCGGGCGGACACGCGCGGCCTAGAAGCCCTCCGCGCCCTGGGCCCCGGCGACATCGTCGAACTCGTTCTCCACGTACTCCGCCACCTCCCGCGGGCTTCGCTCGCCGTAGATCATCTCGGCGAGCGCGATGTGCATGTTGGGCGCGACGATCGCCTTGGCCTGGAAGACGCCGTGGGCGTCCGCCAGCTCCTCCACCTGGTCGATCGCGGTCTGCGGCATCCCCTCGGGGTTCGGCACGTCCGGCTGGACCGACGGGATCTTCCGCGCGTCGATGAAGTCGGCGTAGTCGGGCCCCAGCCAGAACGCCAGGAACTGCCGCGCCGCGTTCTGCCGCTCCTCGTCGCCCGTGGCGAAGGCAACCACGCCGTTGGTCTGGTCCGGCGAGTACAGGCCGCGCGGCTCGGAGTTGGCGATGGGGAACCAGCCGATCCGCTCGTCGATCTCCTCGGTGCTGTGCTGCGCCTGGAGCTGCGACTGGAAGGAGGTGACGTTCAGCGCCATCGCCGAGCTGCCCTCCCACAGGGCCTCGGCCTGCCCGGTGAAGGTGGCGGTGCGGTAGCCCTCCTGCGCCAGGCCCGCCCCCAGCAGCTCGTCGTTGTACTTCTCGATCGCGTCGACGACGGCCGGGTCGGTCCAGGACTCCTCGTTGCGGTTGAGCCCTTCCCACCACGAGTCGGGCAGGTCGGTCAGCTGCACCTGCACCTGCCACTGCAGCGGCCACTGGTCGCCGCCGACCTCGTAGAACCCCGCGGCGTCGGTCTCGTCCTGGACGCGGTGGCCGAGCTGGAGCAGCTCGTCGTAGCTGGTCGGGAAGTCGTCCTCGGTGATTCCGGCCTCGGCGAAGACGTCCTTGTTGTAGTAGACGCCGAGCATCGCCGGGCTGGTGACGATCGCGGCGTAGCGGGTGTCGTCGATCACGCCGAGCGACTGCTCGATCGGGCCGAGGTCATCCACCCACGGCTCGTCGTCGAGCGGGAGGAGGTTCTGCTGCGGCTGGATGAAGGGGAGCGTGGAGATGCTGGGCTGCCAGAACATCAGGTCGGGCCGCTCGCCGGAGGCCAGCCGGGTCGGCACGTTCTGCTCGTACAGGTCGGGGATGGCCTCGGTGGTGACCTTGGCGCCGGTGGCCTCCTCGAACGCCTCGATGACCTGGTCGGCGGCGTTGACGGTGTTCTGCGCGGTCCAGAAGGTCAGCTCGACGCCGTCCAGCGGGGCCGTCGGGTCGATCTCGCCGCCGCCCGCGCCGCCGGAACCTCCCCCGGTCGACGCCTGGTTGGCGGTGTCGTCGCTGCACGCGCTCAGCGTCAGCGCGGCGGCGCATATCAGGGCCACTGCGGTGGCTGTTCTCTTCATCGCGGGCTCTCCGAGGCAAATTGATAAGTCGGCAAGTCGAAAGGGTGTCAAGGGGAGACGGACGGCTCGCCCGTGCTCTCCCGGACGATGAGTCGCGGCGTGGCCACGGGGTGGGGAGTGATGGGGTCGCCCTGCTCGACCAGCCCGTGCAGCAGGGCGAAGCAGGCGCGCCCCACGCCGGTGAAGTCGAGCCGGACGGTCGTCAGCGAGGGTGTGAGGAACGCCGAGTGCCGGGCGTCGTCGAAGCCGGCCACGCTCACGTCGCCGGGCACCTCGCGGCCCGCCTCGCGCAGCGCGCGCAGCACGCCGAGCGCCAGGTCGTCGTTGCCGCACAGCACGGCGGTGACGTCCGGGTCGCGGGCGAGGCGACGGCCGGCGGCGTACCCGTCGGCCGGCTCCCAGCCGCCGGGCAGCGGCTCGGGCACGGGCGCGCCCGCCTCGCGCAGCGCGTCCTGCCAGCCGGCGGCCCGCTGGCTGGCGCCCCGGGCGCGGGTGGAGGAGGGGATGGCGAGGTAGTGGACGGTGGGGTGACCCAGGCTCAGCAGGTGGCGGGTGGCCTCGCGGGCCGCCTGGCGGTCGTCGGTCCACACCCACGGGCTGCCGGGCGGCGGCGGCTCGGCCGGGGTCTCCACGGCGGCCACCATCGGCAGGCCCTCGGGCACCTGACGCAGCGCGCGCACGCCGGGCCGGTCGTAGGCGATGACGATGAGGCCGCCGCCGGCGTCGCCCGCCCGCTGCACCGCCAGGCGCACCTCGTCCTCGTCGTCGGACTCCAGCACCACGATGCCCACGCCGAACGAGGCGGCGCGGGCGGCCTCCTCGATGCCCTGGAGGGCGGCGGCGTAGCCGTGGTGCGTGGTGTTGGAGGTCAGCACGGTCACGGTCCGGGACCTGCCGCTGGCCAGCGCGTGCGCGGTGGCGCTGCGCCGGAAGCCCAGTTCGGCGATGGCGGCCTCCACCCGGGCGCGGGTGGAGGACTTCACGCTGGGGTGCCCGTTGATGACACGGGAGACGGTCTGGTGAGACACCCCGGCCGCGGTCGCGACGTCGCGGATGCTCGCCGGGCGGCTGCCGCCGGGCCGCCTTGTGTGACCGGTCACAGACATGCCAGGATTGTGACCGGTCACACAAGGGGCGTCAAGAGATCGAAGCGACAGAAGTGACGAGGGAGCAGGCGTTGTCCGATCACGCGGCACGGGCGGCAGACGAGCACATCCGCTGGGGGCACGCGAGCCTCAGCGCCGAGTTCGCCCCGGCACCCGACGGCACCGTGCGCACCGTCCGGCTCGGCCCGCCCGGCACGCCGCCGCTGCCGCTGGAGGCGGCCGTCCCGGCCGTGGAGATCCTGGCGCTCGGCCACGGCAGCGACTGGTCCGGGCAGCGCTCCATCGAGACGGCGGTCGGCGGCCGGCTGCGGCTGAACGGCCACGCCGCCACCACCGAGACGCGGGGCGGGACGCTGTGGCACCTGCTGCGCGTCGACCTGCTCGACGCCGCCACCGGGCTGGCGGCCGAGCTGCTGCTGGAGTCCCCCGACGGCGTGCCGGTGGTGAGCGGCCGGGTCCGCGTCACCAACCACGGCACCGCGCCGCAGACCCTCTACGCCGTCTCCTCGCTCACCCTCGGCGGGCTGCCCTCTCCCGGGGAGCTCCGGCTGCACCGGGCCGACAACGACTGGCTGGCCGAGTGCCGCTGGCACGACGAGCCTCTGCGGACACGCCTGCCCGACCTGCACCGCGCGGCGCACGAGCGCGACAGCCGCGGCCGGGTGGCGTACGCCGGCCGGGGCAGCTGGTCGAGCGACGGCCACCTGCCGATGGGCGCGCTCACCCAGCTCACCGGGGAGGGCCACGGCCTGGCCTGGCTGTGGCAGGTGGAGTCCGCCACCGGCTGGCTGTGGGAGGCGGGCGAGCGGGAGCACGGCACGTATCTCGCGCTCTTCGGCCCGACCGACACCGAGCACCAGTGGTCGCAGGTGCTGGCGCCCGGCGAGTCCTTCACCACCGTGCCGGCCGCGCTGGCCGTGGCCGAGGGAGGATTCGCGGCGGCGGTGGCGGCGCTGACCGCCTACCGGCGGGCGCTGCGCCTCCCGCACCCCGACCACGAGCGGCTGCCGGTGATCTTCAACGACTACATGAACACCCTCTGCGCCGACCCCACCACCGCCAAGCTGCTGCCGCTGATCGACGCGGTGGCGACGACGGGCGCGGAGTACTTCGTCATCGACGCCGGCTGGTACGACGAGGAACGCGGCGGCTGGTGGGACAGCGTCGGCGCGTGGGAGGCGGCGCCCAGCCGCTTCCCCGGCGAGCGCGGCATCCACGAGGTGCTGGACCGCATCCGCTCCCACGGCATGGTGCCGGGGCTGTGGCTGGAGCCGGAGGTGGTGGGCGTGCGCAGCCCCGTCGCGCGCTCGCTGCCGGACGCGGCGTTCTTCCGGCGCGACGGCGTGCGGGTGCGCGAGCACGGCCGCTACCACCTGGACCTGCGCCACCCGGCGGCCGTGAAGCACCTGGACGAGGCCGTCGACCGGATCGTGGGCGAGTGGGACGTGGGCTATCTCAAGCTCGACTACAACATCAACGTGCCACCCGGCACCGACACCGGCGGCACCACCAGCCCCGGCGCCGGCCTCCTCGGGCACGCCCGCGCCTTCCAGGCGTGGCTGGAGGCGCTGCTGGAGCGTCACCCGGGCCTGGTGATCGAGAACTGCGCCTCGGGCGGGATGCGCATGGACGGCGCGATGCTGCGCGTCACGCAGCTCCAGTCCACCAGCGACCAGCAGGACTTCCGCTACTACCCGCCGATCTCGGCCGCCGCGCCGACGGCGGTGCCGCCGGAGCAGGGCGCGGTGTGGGCGTACGCGCAGCCGGAGTTCAGCGACGACGAGAACGCCTTCCTGCTGGCGGGGGCGCTGCTGGGCCGGATCCACCTCTCGGGGCACCTGAACCGCATGTCGGAGGCGCAGCTCGCGCTGGTGCGGGACGCGGTGGCGGTCTACAAGTCGATTCGTGGCGAGCTGCGGCGGGCGGTGCCGTTCTGGCCGCTGGGCCTGCCCGGCTGGACGGACCCGTGGCTGGCGCTCGGCATGCGCGCGATCGAGGTGACGTACCTGACGGTGTGGCACCGCGCGGGCGAGCCGGGCGACGGGCCGGAGCGGGTGCTCCCACTCCCCCACCTTCGCGACCGCGCCGTCGGCGTGGAGATCCTGCACCCGGCCACGCCGCCCGGCTCGGCCGCGTGGTCGGCGGCGACCGGCGAGCTGACGGTCGCGCTGCCGCGTACGCCGACGGCGCTGCTGCTGCGCCTTACGCCCGAGGGCTGAGGGACGGCGATGAGATCGGGGGCGAACAGACCGGTGTGACCGGTCTGTTCGCCCCCGATCTGATCTGGGTGTCCTACGCCACCGCGTCCAACCACTCCAGCCGTACCGGCCCGCCTGTGAGGCGGGCGAACCACCACACGGCCCGCTCGGCGGTCTTCAGCCGCAGCACCTCGCGTCCGTCGTCGCTGATCACCTGCACCGGCCCGTCGTCGGGGTGCGCGAACCCCCATGCGACGACCCACGCGTCCCGTTCCCCGTCCTCGTCGGTCTCCTCGCCGACGAGCGCGAAGACGCGGGGCGCGGTGGCGAGGACCAGATCGCGGACTGCCTGGTCGTAGTCGAAGGGCGGTAGCTCGATGGGGCCGGGTGCCCTGTTCTCCGGCGATACGGTGGTCACGGAAATCTCCCATCACGGAGCGGAGTTGCTTGCTGACGCCAGCATAGAAGAGGCGTTGTAAGATCTTCCATAGATTGAAGAGAAGACCTTCTAGCATCACTCGTGTGGGTGGTTGGCGGATGTCCACTGATGACGAGATGGGATCGCATGGCAGGCAGTGCGGGATTGACGCTGAGGCAACGGAGGCTCGGGGTGGAGCTGCGCAAGCTCAGGGATCGCGCTGGGCTGACGTCCACGGCCGCAGCGCAGTTGCTGGGTGGTCCGCAGGCTCGGATCAGCAATATCGAAGCGGGACGCTACGCCGTCAGCGCGGACAGGGTCCGAGCGCTGGCCCGGCACTACTCGTGCACGGATGCCGAACTAGTTGACGCGCTTGCGGACATGACGGGGGGACGCTCACGTGGCTGGTGGGATGAGTACCGCGAGTACCTGCCTTCGGCACTCATCGATCTCGCTGAACTCGAACACTACGCAGCCGGGCTGCGAGTCGGCCTCACGATCCACATCCCGGCTCTTCTGCAAACGACGGACCACGCCCGCGCTCTGTTCCGCGAAGTGGTACCGGCACTGCGGCAGGACGAGATCGAACACCGGCTGTCGTTCCGGATCAGGCGACAGAAGATCCTTCACGAAGAACCGCACATCCCCTACACCGCGATCATTCACGAGGCTGCGCTGCGGATGCAGTTCGGCGGGGCAGAAGTCAGTCGCGCCCAGCTAGCTCACATCACTGAGGTCAGCCGACTGGAGAACGTCTCCGTTCACGTCATCCCCTTCGAACAGGGAGGCTTCCCAGGGAACGGGCAGCCGTTCGACTATGTCCACGGAGCCGTCCCTCAACTGGACACCGTTCAGCTGGATGTGCACCACGGATGTGAGTTCCTTGACTCCGAGGCTCAATTGATCAAGTACCGGACGGTGCTGGCTCGCATGGAGGCGATTGCCCTCCCCGAGGCAGCGTCTCGCGACCTCATTCACCGAATCTCACGGAGTATCTGATGACGGCGACACCCCACGCACACCAGCGCCTCTGGCAGAAGTCCTCGTACAGCGGGGACTCGTCCAACTGCCTCGAAGTGAGCTGGCAAAAGATGTCCTACAACGCGGAAGCGTCGAGCTCCGTCGAGCTGCGCTGGCAGCAGTCCTCGCACTGCCAGGAAGGGTCTGCCTGCCTGAACATAGCCGTCGCCGCGGACCGCACCGCCCTCCTCCGCGAGAGCGACGACCCCGCCACCGTCATCGCCACCACGCCCGCCCGGCTCGCCGGGCTGCTCGCCGCCGTCAAGGCCGGGCGGCTGTAGCCCGAGTGCTCATAGCGCCGAGCGCGGGGTGGGTGTCGATCACCTCGTGCAGCGCGGCCAGTCCGCGCTGGATGAGCGGGTGCTCGCGGCTGCCCTGGCGTACGCAGCTGAGGATGCGGCGGTACAGCGGCAGGTCACCGGCGACGGGGACGCGCACCGCCGCGTGCTCGGCCTGGATGCGACTGAGCCGCGGGTAGAGCGAGACGCCCAGCCCGTTGCAGACCATCGCCGAGACGGCGGCCCACTCCTTGACGTGGTGGGCGACGCGGGGCGTGAAGCCGTCCAGGGCGCAGAAGACCATGACCCGCTGGTGGTGGTCGCAGGTCCCGGGCGCGGGCAGCACCCAGTCCTCGCCCGCGACCTCCTCGAGCCGGACGGACTCGCGCTGCGCCAGGGGGTGTCCGGCGGGGACCAGCAGGTCGAGCGGCTCGTCCAGCAGCGTCTGGAAGTCGAAGCGGGCGTCCGCCGAACTTGGGAAGTCCTCGGAGGGGGCGAGGACCGCGATGTCGGCGTCGGTGGACATCAGCAGGTCGAAGCCGTCGGGCGTCTCGCACTCGCTGACCTCGACGGTCAGGCCGGGGTGCGTCTTGCGCAGCTGCGCCGTGGCCGGGGAGATGAGGGTGGTGACGGCGCTGGGGAAGCCGCAGATCCGCAGGCGGCCCGCCTCGCCCTCGCGGAACGCCTCCAGCGCGACGTCCGCCTCCTCCCAGCGGGCCAGCAGCGCGTCGCCGTGCTCGATGACCAGGAGCGCGGCGGCGGTCAGCCGGATACGCCGCCCCTGCGGCTCGATCAGCGGAACCTTCAACTCCCGGGCCAGCTCCTTGAGATGGTGCGAGACCGCGGAGGGCGTCAGGTGCAGCGCCGCCGCGGCGGCGGTGACCGTGCCGTGCTGGTGGACCGCGCGGAGGACCTGGATGCGCCGCAGATCAATCATGCAGTCAATTTACACGGTCATACCCACAAACGTGAAATGGACGCGAACGATCTGCTGGCCAACACTGGACGCATGACCCCTACAGCAGCCACCACAGCGACACGTTCGACACCTACGACACCGACCGGGACACCCACCACAACTCCCCGCGCTGCCGTGGAGATCTCGCGGCACCGCACCAGCCGGGGCACCGTCGTCTGGAGCCGCTGCAGCTGCGGCCGGCTCCGGATGGCCTACTCCCCCACCTCCCTCACCTCCCCCGACGAGCGCCCGCTGGTCGCCGGCGGCCGCACCCCGGGCTGCCCCGACTGCCCCTGAGACACCGCCCGTTGCGGCTGCGCCTGACCGTCACGCGCAGGTACATCGTCGTCACGCCTTCGTAACACCTGGAGTGAGACGATGGGCGCGTGGCCGCGAGGACGGGCTCGGACCCGCTGCAGACCTTTCGGAGCGCCTGCCACGAGGCGGCGCGCCGCACCCCGGACGTCACCTTCTACGAGCTGACCGAGGCGTGCGGCGCGCCCGAGGCATTCCACTCCGCCGCGATGAGCGACCGGCGGCTGCGCCACCGGATCGTCTGTCACCCCGCCACCGGCCACGTGGCGTTCGCCGCGCCGCCCGCCTACCCCGGCTCCGCCGAGCTGCGCTTCCGCGAACCCCCGGCCTGGGCCGAGGTGTTCGGCTGGTTCGGGCTGCGGGTGCTGCGGCCGGAGGTGCTCGCCACCCCGCTGGCGTCCGTGGACGTGAGCGGGTTGGGCCGCGAGGAGCGCGAGCGGCTGCGACGCGACCGGTCCCGCACCCTCGGCGAGCTGCTGTTCAGCTGGCGGACCGAGCGCGCGGCCCGGGGCGCCCGGCCAGGATGAGCAGCAGCTCCGGCAGAACCGCCAGGCTGTCGATGCGGTGCGGCCCGCCGTCGGCGTACGCCGCACCCGCCCCCGCACCCTCGCCCCGCCCGGCGCGGTCGAGCCAGATGCCGTGCAGCCCGGCCTCGTGAGCGGCGGCCGCGTCCGTCTCCGGCTGGTCGCCGACGTATGCCACCGCCGCCGGGGGCAGCCCGAGCGCCTCGCAGGCGGCGTGGAACGCCTCGGGCGCGGGCTTGGCGCACCCGAGCTGGTCGGAGCAGAGCAGCACCTCGAAGCGGTCCCGGACGCCGAGCGCGCGCAGCCTGCGGTCCTGGATGGGGTGGCTGGAGTTGGACAGCAGCCCGTGGCGATAGCCGCCGGCCAGCGCGTCGAGCGCGGGCAGCACGTCGGGGAAAAGGGCGTCCGTCCGCTCGCGGTGGTCCAGGTAGCGGCCGAACCAGGCGTCGGCCTCGGCGTCGCTCAGCGGCTGCCCGAGGAAGGCGCGGGCCCGCTCGCGGCGTTGGGCGCCGAAGGTCAGCTCGCCGTCGAGGAACCGCCGGTAGGTCTCCGTCATCACCACGTCCCAGCGTGCGAGCGCGGCCTCGGCCGCCTCGTCCAGGGCCGGGCCGTCGAGCAGCCCCTCCTCGGCGAAGTGCCGCAGCGCCGCCGCGCGGTCGCTGCCGGTGTAGTCGTAGAGCGTGTCGTCAATGTCCCACACCACCGCGCGAATCCCCATGCGCCGGACCGTAGCATCGGGCGCGTGCGGATCATGACGTGGAACCTGTGGTGGCGATTCGGGCCCTGGGAGCAGCGGCGCAAGGCGATCCTCGGCGTGCTGCGCGAGGAGCGGCCGGACGTCGTCGGGCTGCAGGAGGTGTGGGAGCTCGGCGGGGAGAACCTCGCCGGGTGGCTCGCCGACGAGCTTGGCATGCACTGGGCCTGGGCGCCGGGCGAGCTCCTGCCGCACTGGCGCGAGCGGCTCGGCGAGGTGCCCGGCGGCGTCGGCAACGCCGTGCTCAGCCGGTGGCCGATCGCGGAGAGCGCGGTGCTGCGGCTGCCGACGGGCGAGGGACCGGACGAGGTGCGCACCGCGCTGTACGCCCTGATCGAGGCGGAGCCGCTGCCGGTGCCCTTCTTCACCACGCACCTGCACTCCGCGCCCGCCGGGTCGGCGGTGCGCTGCGAACAGGTCCGCGCGCTGGCCCGGTTCGTCGCCGAGCGCCGCGGCCCGGGGCCCTTCCCGCCCGTCGTCACCGGGGACTTCAACGCCGAGCCTGACTCCGACGAGCTCCGGCTCTTCGGCGGCCACCTCACCGCGCCCGAGGTGCCCGGGCAGCTGATGCTGGACGCCTGGCGCTCCGCCGAGCCGGGCCAGCCCTGGGCCACCTGGGACGCGGTCAACCCCTACATCGCGGACTTCACCTGGTTCAGCGGCCGGATCGACTACATCCACGTCGGGCTGCCGCACCGGCCGGGCCTCGGACAGGTGCGGGCGGTGCGGCGCGCCGGGGACGGGCCGGTGGACGGCGTGTGGCCCTCGGACCACACGGCGGTCCTCGCCGACCTCAGGGACCGCTAGAGATCACGTCGGCGACGCCTCGCCGCGCCCGAGCTCCGCGAGCCGGGCCAGGGCGGGCAGGGCGTCCGCGAGCGCCCGCCGCTCCTCGGGGGTGAGCCGGGCGAGGAGCGGCCGCAGGTGGCGGGTGCGGTCGTCGTGGCGCGAGCGGCCGATCTCCCGGCCGGCCTCGGTGATGTGGACCAGGACCGCACGGCCGTCGCTCGGGTCGGGGCGGCGTTCCACCAGGCCCTCTCGCTCCAGCCGGGTGACGAGCTGGGTGATGCCGGGCTGGCTGATCTGCTCGGTCCTGGTCAGCTCGGACAGCCGCATCGGGCCGCGGAAGGCGAGGGTGTCCAGCACCGACAGCGTCGTGAAGGGCAGCTTCTCCAGCGCCGGGATCCGGATGCAGAAGCGGTTGAAGTCCTCGACGGCCGCGGTGAAGGCGCCCACGTCCAGGGCGTCGTCGGGTGTGCGGTCCACACCACCCACTATATACATCGCAAATTTATTTAAGCTGCTTATGCTGTTGCCATGACTGTTCGCCTCGGCATCAACGGCTTCGGACGGATCGGGCGCAACGTCTTCCGTGCCGCCGCCGCACGGAACGACGACCTGGAGATCGTCGCGGTCAACGACCTCGGCGACGTGGCGACCATGGCCCACCTGCTGGCGTACGACTCCATCCTCGGCCCCTTCCGGGGCGAGATCGCCGCCGAGCCCGGCGCGATCCGGGTCAGGGACACCGACGGGAACGCCACCGTCACGGTCCTGGCCGAGCGCGACCCCGCCGACCTGGCGTGGGGGAGATCAACCGGGCGTACGCCGAGGCCGCCGCCGGCCCGTACAAGGGGCTGCTCAGCTACACCGAGGCGCCCATCGTCAGCACCGACATCGTCACCAACCCCGCCTCCTGCGTCTTCGACGCCGAGCTCACCCGGGTGCTCGGCCCGCAGGTCAAGGTCGTCGGCTGGCACGACAACGAGTGGGGGTACTCCAACCGTCTGCTCGACCTCGCGCTCATGGTCGGCGCCGGCCTCTGAACGCCCGGCTCTCCGAACGCCCGGGACGGACCCCGCCGCCGCGGACGCCGCCTACAGCGCCGGGGCCGCCGGGCCGTCCGGCCGGGTGTGGCGGCCCTCCAGCACGTTCCGGGCGAGCTCGGCGACGGCCTCGTCGGGCAGCCGCCGGTAGCCCTCCTCCGTGACGAAGGCGACGATCGGGTAGAGCCGCCGCGTGAGGTCCGGGCCGCCGGTGGCGGTGTCCTCCTCGGCGGCGTCGTAGAGCGCCTGGATGGCGGCGGTGGCGATCTCCGCCTCGGCCATGCCCTCGCGGTAGAGCTTCTTCAGCGCCCCGCGGGCGAAGACCGACCCCGAGCCGGTGCCGGTGAAGGCGCGCTCCTCGTGGCAGTCGCCGGTGATGTCGAAGGAGAAGATCCGGCCGCGCCCGGCGGCCGGGTCGAAGCCGGCGAAGAGCGGCACGACGGCCAGGCCCTGCATGGCCATGCCGAGGTTCTCCCGGATCATCGTCGTCAGCCGGTTGGCCTTGCCGGCCAGCGTCAGGGGGATGCCCTCGACCTTCTCGTAGTGTTCGAGCTCCAGCCGGAACAGCCGCACCATCTCCACGGCCAGGCCGACGCTGCCCGCGATGCCGACCGCCGAGAACTCGTCGGCCGCGAAGATCTTCTCGGTGTCGCGGTGGGCGATCATGCTGGCCTGCGTCACCCGCCGGTCGCCGGCCAGCATCACGCCGTCGGCGTACTCGGCGGCGACGATCGTGGTGCCGTGCGGAATCGACGCGGCGTCAGGCACCGGCGGCAGCGGGCGGTTGGCGGGCAGCACCTCGGGGGCGTGCCGGGCGAGGAAGTCCAGGATCGAGGGCGGGCCCGGGTCGAGGAACGCGGGCGGCAGCTCCCCCCAGCCGGAGACGTCGACGGACACGGCTCTCCCCTCCTGTCCTTCTGACCTTGCGTTCGCGAACCGCTGCCATCCTAGGCGGTGGCGACCGAACGCCGAGGGGAGGGCGGGCCGTTCACAGGCCGACCGGCACCTGGGGCAGGTGTTCCCAGACCTGGCGCAGCGAGGTGAAGGAGCGTTCGGGCAGCCGCCGCAGCAGGTCGCCGAGCTGCGGGCGGGCCTCGGCGACGGCGGCGAGCATGTCCGCCCGGTCCACCGCGCCGTGTTCGAAGAGCGGAGCGAGATACTCGGCGATCTCCACCCGAGTGACCTCAGTCGACATGTCGGCAAAACCTCTGGGTGAGCCTGTGATCGGGGCGTGGCCCATCAAGCCAGCCCGCGGCGTACCGGCGCCGACGAGAGGGTGGACGGGCCGCGTCCGTTCGGTGACGGGCGGCGCGCAAAACCCATGTGACCGCCGATGAGGTGATAAGTAGGCTGCGCGGCATGAGCTGCGCCATTCGGGAGATGACCGTCTCCGACACCGACGCCGTCGCCCAGGCCCGGGTCCAGGGCTGGCGGCACGCCTACGCGGGCATCGTCCCGCAGCAGGTCATCGACGGGCTGGACACCGGCCGTGTCTCGGCCGGACTGCGCGACTCGCTGCCCGGCAAGCCAGTCGACCGCATCCATCTCGTCGCCGAGGACGCGGGCGAGGGCGTGATCGGCTGGGCCCACTTCGGCCCGTACCGGCCGATCGACGGCCTCGACGAGCCCGGCGGCGCGGCGGACGGCGGGGAGGAGCCCGGCTGGGGCGAGCTGTACGCGATCTACGTGCTCCCGGCGTTCATCGGCCTGGGCGTCGGCAGGGCGCTGATGGCCGCGACCCTCGACGGGCTGGCGGCGCGCGGCGAGGAGCGGGCGCGGCTGTGGGTGCTGCGCGACAACGCGCCCGCCCGCCGCTTCTACGAGCGCGCCGGCTTCCGGCCCGACGGCGCGGAGAACGTGCTGGACATGGACGGGGTGCCGGTGACCGAGGTCCGGTACGCGCGCACGCTCGCCGGGACGCCGTGACGCGGACCACAGGGATGGGCGGCCGACGAGGGGTGGCCAAGACGTTACCGCCCAGTTAATCTGCTCATGAGAGCGGACCTCCGCTCAGGCGGTTACTGACGCAGCGTCGGCACGGCGGGCCCCGGGACAGGGCCCGCCGCGGACTAGAGGCCGTGCCCCCGCACGGCCGTCTCCCTGGAGCCCGCGTTGCACCAGCCAGCCTCAGCCCCCTCCCTCCTGCTGCCCACCGTCGCCGTCGTGGGCCTCGGCACCATGGGCACCGGCATCGCCGAGGTGCTCGTCCGCTCCGGCCGCGAGGTCGTCGGCGTCGAGACCAGCGGCCCCGCCGCACGGCGCGCCGTGGCCGCACTGGAGGCCACCACCCAGCGCTCGGTGGACCGGCGCCTGATCACAAGCCACCAGCGGCGCGACCTGCTCGCCCGCTTCCGGGTCTCGGACTCGCTCAAGGCGGCCGCGCCCGCCGACCTCGTCATCGAGGTGGTCCCCGAGGACTACGCCCTCAAGGCCGCCGTCCTCGGCGCGCTCGACGACGTCGTCGGCCCGGAGGCCATCCTCGCCACGGGCACCAACGCGCTGCCCGTGACGCGGCTGGCGACCGAGACCGCCCGCCCCGGCCGCGTGCTGGGCCTGCACTTCTTCCACCCGGCCCCGGCGATGCGCCTGGTGGAGGTGGTCGCCCCGGCGCTCACCTCCCCCGGGGCGGTCGCCGCCGTCACGGCCCTGGCCCGCGAGCTGGGCAAGGAGCCGCTGCCCGCCGGGGACCGCCCGGGCCTGCTGGCCGACGGGCTGCTGTTCGGCTACCTCAACCAGGCGGCGGCCATGTTCGAGTCGCGCTACGCCAGCCGCGAGGACATCGACGACGCCATGCGGCTGGGCTGCGGGCTGCCGATGGGCCCGCTGGCGTTGCTCGACCTGATCGGCGTCGACGTCGCCCGTACCGTACTGGCGGCGCTCCACCAGCGCTCCGGCGACCGGCTGCACGCCCCCGCGCCCATGCTCGGCCAGCTCGCCGAGGCCGGGATGACCGGCCGCAAGGCCGGGCGCGGCTTCTACACCTACGAACGCCCGTACGCCGCCCGCGTCGTGCCCGACCGCCTCACCCCCGCCCGCGAGCGGCCCACGGGCGTGAGCCCGCGCCCGGTCGCCATGGTCGGCGTCGCCGGCTCCGGCACCATGGCGACCGGCATCGCCCAGGTCATGGCCACCGCCGGCTACCGGGTGGTGCTCGTGGCCCGCGGCGCCGCCAAGGCGAACGCCGCCCTCGACTGGATCGCCGCGTCGCTGAGCCGAGCCGTCGCCAAGGGCCGGCTCACCGGCCCCGAGCGCGAGGCGGCGCTGGCGCGGCTGGCGCCCGCCGCATCCCTCGACGAGCTGGCCCCGGCCGAGCTGGTGATCGAGGCGGTGGCCGAGGAACTCCCCGTCAAGCGGGGCGTCTTCGCCACCCTGGACGCCGTCTGCGCCCCCGGCGCGGTGCTGGCGACCACCACCTCCTCGCTCCCGGTGATCGCCTGCGCCCGCGCCACCGAACGCCCGCAGGACGTGATCGGCATGCACTTCTTCAACCCGGCCCCGGCGATGCGGCTGGTGGAGGTGGTGCGCACCGTGCTGACCGGCGACGCCGCCCACGCCACCGTCCGCACCGTCTGCGCCGCCATCGGCAAGCACCCGGTGGACTGCCGCGACCGCGCCGGCTTCATCGTCAACGCGCTGCTCTTCCCCTGCCTCAACAGCGCGGTGAGGCTCGTGGAGGAGCACTACGCTTCGCCGGAGGCCGTCGACACCGCGATGCGGCTGGGCGGCGGCTACCCGATGGGCCCCTTCGAGTTGCTCGACGTCGTCGGCCTGGACGTCTCGCTGGCCATCGAGGAGGCGCTCCACCGCGAGTTCGGCGAGCCCTCCCTCGCCCCGGCGCCGCTGCTGCGGCAGCTCGTCCGCGCCGGTTGCCTGGGCCGCAAGACCGGTCAGGGCTTCCACGCCTACGCCGGCGCCCCGACGCCGTGACCGCACAAAGCCCGAGCGGGCCGTGTGAGGCATGGAGTACGTTCCCTGCATGGCCCAGCCCGTGAAGACCGCCCGCCCGCAGACCTCCACCCAGCGCCTGAAGATGCGCCGCCAGCTCGCCGCGGCCGCGATGGAGCTGTTCGCCACGCGCGGGTACGCGGCCACCACGGTCGACGACATCGCCGCCGCGGCCGGGGTGGCCCGGCGGACCTTCTTCCGCCACTTCCGCTCCAAGGAGGAGGCGATCTTCCCCGACCACGACGACACGCTGGTGCGCGCCGAGGCGGTGCTGGAGGCCGCGCCCGCGCACGAGAACCCGATCGACACCGTCTGCCGGGGCATCAAGGAGGTCATGAAGATGTACGCCGCCGCCCCGGCGGTCTCCGTGGAGCGGTACAAGCTGACGCGCGAGGTGCCGGCGTTGCGGGAGCGGGAGATCGCCTCGGTCGCCCGCTACGAGCGGCTGTTCACGCGCTACCTGCTGGCGCGCTTCGACGAGGACTCCCACAACGGGGACGAGCCGCTGCTGGCGGAGGTCGCCGCCTCGGCCGTGGTGACCGCCCACAACCACGTGCTGCGGCGCTGGCTGCGGCGCGACGGGCAGGGGGACGTGGAGGCGGAGCTGGACCACGCCTTCGAGATCGTGCGTCACACCTTCGCGACGGTACCGGCGCTGGCCAGGAGGGGCGCGCCCCAGGTCGCCGCCGTCCCTGCCGCGGCCCCGGCGACGGCGCCGCCCGTCGTCACCTCGGCGCAGGGCGACGTGCTGGTGGCGGTGGCCCGCACCGACGCGCCGCTGAGCGAGGTCATGCGCACCATCAAGGAAGCGCTCACGGACAGGCCCTAGCCCCCCGCCTCCCGGATCCACGCCGTGGCGCGGGTCTCCTTCACGCTCACCTCGACCTGGCGGTACGCGCCGGGGTCGGCCGCGGCGCTGTGCCGCACCACCTCGTCGAAGAAGGGGTGCGACACGATCAGGACCAGGACGCCGGGCGAGGCGGCGAGCGCGGACCGCAGCACGCCGGCGTCGACCAGCCGGCAGGCCCGGATGACGGCCTGCCCGGCGACGCCCTGCCGGTCGTGCCGGACCTCCCCGGCGTGCAGCGCCATCCGCAGGCGGATCCGCGCCCTCGCGTCGTGGACGGCGTTGTGCTCCCGCAGCCCGGCGGCGAGCGCCTGCGGCAGGGACTCCACGAAGCGGCTCTTGGGCGCCTCGGGCGGCGCCAGCAGCAGCACGCCGTCGCCGCTGTCCTCGGTGTAGCAGTCGTCCCAGGCGAGGCCGGCCGCGTCGAACGCCCGCCTCAGCACGCGGTACAGGCCCTCCCGCACGGCGAGCTGGTGGGCGTCGGTGCGTCCGGGGTCGCTGAATCCGGCCACGTCCACCACCATGATCGTGCGGTGGACGGCGGCGGCGCCGTCCGGGCGGCCGGGAACGCCCCCCGGGCCGCCCGGGCCGCCCACCGGCCGGTCCGGGCCCTCGGCTCCGCCGGTGACGCTGTAGGCGACGGCGTTCTCCCCCGCCGCCATCGCGCCCGCGTCGACCCGGCCGCCGCTGATGACGATGCCGTTGTTCTCGCCGATGGGATCGCGTTTCCCGCTCAACTCCGCCCGCCTCCGCTCGTGGTCCCGCCCGTGCCACCGCCCGGGCCACCGCCCGCCCCGCCGACGCGCCCGGCGAGCCGGTTGACGGAGTTCATGGCCACCGAGCGGGCGCCCGTGCCCGCCGCGACGCTCCGCGCCGTGAGGGAGCCCTGCCCCGTGATGTACACGCCGTTGTTGAGGATGGTGGTCCGCCGCTCCTTCAGCTCGCTGACGTCGACCCCGTGCTCGTCCAGGAAGTCCACCAGCGCGTCCCAGATCCGCCGCTCGATCAGCCCGTCGTACATCTCGACATCCTGCTCCTGGAAGTACCGGTAGTACAGGTTGTCGCTCGCCGCCTCGCGGGGGGTGACGGACGCCCCGTAGTTGAAGGTGCGGTCCTTGATCGCGCGCTCCTCCTCGCGCCGCTTGGAGTTCTCCGCCAGCGGCTCGAACGCGGCCGCCAGCAGGCGCGGCACGCTGGAGACCATGCCCCCCAGCGTCGCCGCCGGGCCCGGGGCGAGCCGCAGGATCTGCCGAGGGGTGGGCTGCCCGAGCAGCCGGTCCACCACGCGGTAGCGCTCGCGGACGGGAGCCAGCAGCGAGGCGCTGGCCTCCACGTGCAGCAGGTCGCGGCGCGGCAGCAGCGTGAAGCGGAGGAAGAGCGTGACGACGAGTTCGCCGTGCCAGCCGGGGAGGCGGACGACGAGGTAGGGGCGGGTGCGCTGGTGGGGGTTGTCGCGCAGCCAGCTGAGCACGCCGTCCGGGACGCCGGGCGCCGGGGCGGCGAACCGGTCCGGCAGGACGGCGTCGCGCACGTGCGCGGGTTCGAGCTGGTGCAGCAGGTCGTTGCCGTTCACGAAGAGCCGGTTCTCCACCGCCGTGCCGGGCAGGCCGATCTCTCCCGCCGCCGTGGCCATGTGGGCGTACAGCTCGTGGACGGTGAAGGGCTCGACCGTCCTGCCCTCCCCCGGCGTGGCGACGTTCAGGGTGAGCGACCAGGCCCGGATGGTGCCGCCGTAGCCGACGAAGGGCCGGTACAGCGGGAAGACGGTCAGGTTGCCCCGCGTCTGGCCGCGGATCTCCGTCAGCCGGGCGGCGTCCGCGCGGGCGTTCGGCGCGGGAGCCCGCGCGGGGTCGAAGACGTCCCGGCGCAGGCCGGGGGCGAGGACGCGGTAGAAGGTCCACAGCTTCTCGCCGTAGACCACCAGCCATCCCAGCACCGCGCCCCAGAGGAGGGCGACGACGCCCAGCGAGGGCAGGAGCAGGAGGAACAGCAGGAGGATCGCGGCCAGGCACGCGTCGCGCCCGAGCTGCCGACGCCGGGCGGCCAGCCCGTACTTGAGTACCGTGACGAGGTCGACCTCGGGGGAGGAGGCGATGGCGCGGCGGCGCTCGCTCATCACCTTGAGCAGCGTGGCGTTGAACTGGGGGTCGATCTGCGCGGCCACGCACAGGTACCGCGTGGCGTCGTGGCGGCCGGTGGGTGTCGAAGGCTCCATACCCGGCATTGAAACGGCGGCGGCGGGACGGCGCTGTGTAATTTTTCACAGATTCACACAATAAACTCGTGCGCTCATCTGTGCGGTGGCGACGACAAGAGAGCGCAATTGTTGACACCGGGTGCCTTGCTTGGCGGCACACCGTGCCATAGCGTGGTGGCCGTTCCGGGCGCTGTCCCGACGCACCCGCGTGCCGCCCGGACGACCGCGTCACACGTAACCGCCCCGGACCGACGGCGTCTGCCGTCCCCTCGTGCGTTCGGAGGCACCACATGAAGGAGATCACCAGCGCGATCCTCGCCGGGGACGCGGACTCCGCCGAGTTCGGCGCGCTGCCGCTGCCGGAGTCCTACCGCGCCGTCACCGTGCACAAGGACGAGGCCGGGATGTTCCACGGCCTGCCCGGCGAGGCCAGGGACCCGCGCGCCTCGCTGCACCTGGACGAGGTCCCGGTGCCGGACGTCGGCCCCGGCGAGGCGCTCGTCGCCGTCATGGCCAGCTCGGTCAACTACAACTCCGTGTGGAGCGCGCTCTTCGAGCCCGTGCCCACCTTCGCCTTCCTGGAGCGCTACGGCAGGCGCTCGCCGCTGGCCGCCCGCCACGACCTGCCCTACCACGTCATCGGCTCCGACCTCGCCGGGGTCGTGCTGCGCACCGGCCCGGGCGTCACCGCCTGGCTCCCCGGCGACGAGGTGGTAGCGCACTGCCTGTCGGTGGAGCTGGAGGCGGCCGACGGCCACGACGACACGATGCTCGACCCCGAGCAGCGCATCTGGGGCTACGAGACCAACTTCGGCGGCCTCGCCGAGCTCTCCCTGGTCAAGGCCAACCAGCTCATGCCCAAGCCCCGCCACCTGAGCTGGGAGGAGGCCGCCGTCCCCGGCCTGGTCAACTCCACCGCCTACCGGCAGCTCGTCTCCCGCAACGGCGCCGCCATGAAGCAGGGCGACAGCGTGCTGATCTGGGGCGCCGGCGGCGGTCTCGGCTCCTACGCCACCCAGCTCGCGCTCGCGGGCGGCGCCACGCCCGTGTGCGTCGTCTCCAGCCCGGCGAAGGCGGAGATCTGCCGCCGCATGGGCGCCGAGGCCGTCATCGACCGGAGCGCCGAGGACTACCGCTTCTGGCGGGACGACCACACCCAGGACCCCCGCGAGTGGCGGCGCTTCGGCTCCCGCATCCGCGAACTGACCGGCGGCGAGGACGTCGACATCGTCGTCGAGCACCCCGGCCGCGAGACCTTCGGCGCCAGCGTCTACGTCACCCGCCGCGGCGGCACCATCGTCACCTGCGCCTCGACCTCCGGCTACCAGCACGCCTACGACAACCGCTACCTGTGGATGAGCCTGAAGCGGATCATCGGCTCCCACTTCGCGAACTACCGCGAGGCGTGGGAGGCCAACCGCCTCGTCGCCAAGGGCCGCATCCACCCCACGCTGTCGAGGACCTACCCGCTGGAGGAGACAGGCCGGGCCGCGTACGAGGTCCACCACAACCGCCACCAGGGCAAGGTCGGCATCCTCGCCCTCGCCCCGCACGAGGGCCTCGGCGTCCGCGACGCCTCGCTGCGCGAGGTTCACCTGGCCGCCATCAACCGGTTTCGCGAGGCCGGGGCTGCCCCCCAGGGCCCACCGGAGGGCTCCGGCCCCTGGACCCCCGGGGACGTGAAACGCCCGGAAGCGGGGTCCGGCCCCGGGCGGGGCCCCGAGGGCGAAGCCCTTGATGGGCCCCCGGCCCTCCACCGGGGGGTCCAGGGGGGCCGAGCCCCCTTGGTCACGGGAAGGGGCGGGGTGGGGGAAGACCCCTCGGCGCGCGACCACAGGAGCGCGTGACATGCCCCCGAGGCGCGACCACCCCTGGCTCATGCGCACGTACGCCGGCCACTCCACCGCCGAGGACTCCAACGCGCTCTACCGGCGCAACCTCGCCAAGGGCCAGACCGGCCTGTCCGTCGCCTTCGACCTGCCGACCCAGACCGGCTACGACCCCGACCACCCCCTCGCCCGCGGCGAGGTCGGCCGCGTCGGCGTGCCCGTCGCCCACCTCGGCGACATGCGGCGGCTGTTCGACGGCATCCCGCTCGCCCGCTCCAACACCTCCATGACCATCAACGCCACCGCCATGTGGCTGCTCGCCCTCTACCAGACCGCCGCCGAGGAGCAGGGCGCCGACCCCGCCGCGCTCCGCGGCACCACGCAGAACGACATCGTCAAGGAGTACCTCTCCCGCGGCACCCACGTCTTCCCGCCCGGCCCGTCCCTCCGCCTCACCACCGACCTGATCGCGCACGCCGTCCACCACCTCCCCCGCTTCAACCCGGTCAACATCTGCGGCTACCACCTCCAGGAGGCGGGCGCCACGCCCGTGCAGGAGATCGCCTACGCCATGGTCAACGCGATCGCCGTTCTCGACGCCGTCCGCGCCTCGGGCGAGGTCCCCGCCGACCGCCTCGGCGAGGTCGTCGGCCGCTTCTCCTTCTTCGTCAACGCCGGCGTCCGCTTCGTCGAGGAGATGTGCAAGATGCGGGCGTTCGCCCGGGTCTGGGACCGCATCACGCGCGAGCGCTACGGCGTCGCCGACCCGCGCCAGCGCCGCTTCCGCTACGGCGTGCAGGTCAACTCCCTGGGCCTGACCGAGGCCCAGCCGGAGAACAACGTGCAGCGCATCGTGCTGGAGATGCTCGGCGTCACGCTGTCGAAGGACGCCCGCGCCCGCGCCGTGCAGCTGCCCGCCTGGAACGAGGCGCTGGGCCTGCCGCGCCCCTGGGACCAGCAGTGGTCGCTGCGCGTCCAGCAGGTGCTGGCCGAGGAGAGCGACCTGCTGGAGCACGAGGATCTGTTCGCCGGCAGCCGGGTCGTCGAGGAGGTCACCGGGGCGATGGCCGCCGACGCCCTCGCCGAGATCGACCGCGTCCTCGGCATGGGCGGGGCGCTCGCGGCCGTCGAGTCCGGCTACCTGAAGTCCGAGCTGGTCGCCGCCCACGCCCGGCGGCGCGCGCGCATCGAGGCGGGCGACGAGCGCGTCGTCGGCGTCAACTGCCACACCGCGACCGAGCCGAGCCCGCTGACCGCCGGGCAGAAGGCCGCGACCCTCACCGTCGACCCCGGCGCCGAGGCGCGGGTGATCGAGGAGCTGGACCGCTGGCGCGGGGGCCGGGACGGGGCCGCCGCGCGGGTCGCGCTGGCCGGCCTGCGGCGTACGGCGGAGGGCGACGGCAACCTCATGCCCGTGTCCCTCGCCTGCGCCCGCGCCGGGGTCACCACGGGCGAGTGGGCCGGGGCCCTCAGGGAGGTCTTCGGCGAGTACCGGGCGCCCACCGGCGTCGGCGGCGCCCCGGTGCCGTCCCCGGTCGCCGCGCCCGGCCCGGCGCTGACGGCGCTGGTAGGGCTGCGCCGCGACGTCGCCGCCACCGCCCGCGAGCTCGGCGCGGGCCGGCTGCGGCTGCTGGTCGGCAAGCCGGGACTGGACGGGCACAGCAACGGCGCCGAGCAGATCGCGCTGCGCGCCCGCGACGCCGGTTTCGAGGTGATCTACCAGGGCATCCGGCTGACGCCCGAGCAGATCGCCACGGCCGCGCTCGCCGAGGACGTGCACTGCGTGGGTCTGTCCATCCTCTCCGGCTCCCACGCCCGCCTGGTGCCGGAGGTGCTGCGACGGCTGCGCGCGGACGGCGCCGGCGAGATCCCCGTCGTCGTCGGCGGCATCATCCCGGCCGCGGACGCCGCCGCGCTGCGGGCGGGCGGGGTGGCTGCGGTGTTCACCGCGAAAGACTTCGGTATCACGGACATCATCGGCCGCGTCCTCGACGAGATCCGCGCCGCCCACAGGCTCGACCCCCCGGAGGTCCCCTCATGACCGAGCACGCTCCCCTCCCGCAGCGCCCCCAGCGCCCGCGCCGCTCCTGCCTGGCCGTGCCGGGCAGCAGCGAGCGCTTCCTCGCCAAGGCCCAGGGTCTCGAGGCCGACATGGTCTTCCTCGACCTGGAGGACGCCTGCGCCCCGCTCGCGAAGGAGGGCGCGCGGCACGCCATCGTCAAGGCGCTCAACGAGGGCGAGTGGGGCGGCACAACGCGGGTGGTGCGGGTGAACGACTGGACCACACACTGGACCTACCGGGACGTCGTCACCGTGGTCGAGGGCGCCGGCGCCAGCCTGGACTGCCTGATGCTGCCCAAGGTGCAGGACGCGGCGCAGGTGCGGGCACTGGACCTGCTGCTGACCCAGATCGAGAAGACCATGGGCCTGCCGGTGGGCCGCATCGGCATCGAGGCGCAGATCGAGAACGCCCGCGGCCTGGTGAACGTCGATGAGATCGCCGCGGCCTCGCCCCGCCTGGAGACGATCGTCTTCGGGCCGGCCGACTTCATGGCCTCCATCAACATGAAGTCCCTGGTCGTCGGCGAGCAGCCGCCGGGATATCCGGCCGACGCCTACCACTACATCCTGATGCGGATCCTGATGGCGGCCCGCGCCCACGACCTCCAGGCCATCGACGGCCCCTACCTCCAGATCCGCAACGCCGACGGCTTCCGCGAGGTGGCACTCCGCTCGGCGGCGCTCGGCTTCGACGGCAAGTGGGTGTTGCACCCGGACCAGATCGCGGCCGCGAACGAGATCTTCTCGCCCTCGCAGGAGGACTACGACCACGCCGAGCTGATCCTGGACGCCTACGCCCACACCACCTCCGCCGAGGGCGGCGCGCGCGGCGCCGCGATGCTCGGTGACGAGATGATCGACGAGGCCAGCCGCAAGATGGCCCTGGTCGTCGCCGCGAAGGGCCGCGCGGCGGGCCTGAGCCGCACGTCCGCCTTCCAGCCCCCGGCGTCGTGAGCTTCACGAGCGCGCCATACCCACCGTTTCGCCGGAGGACAGCCCATGAGATTCGGCCGCGTCTTCGAGGAGTTCGCCGTCGGTGACGTCTACCGGCACTGGCCGGGCAAGACGGTCACCGAGTCCGACGACCACCTGTTCTGCCTGCTGACCATGAACCACCACCCGCTGCACCTCGACGCCAACTACGCCGAGCACACCGCCGACTTCGGCCGCAACGTGGTCGTCGGCAACTACGTCTACTCCCTCCTGCTCGGCATGTCCGTCCCCGACGTCTCGGGGCGGGCCATCGCCAACCTGGAGGTCTCCTCGCTCCGGCATATCGCCCCGGTCTTCCACGGCGACACCCTCTACGGCGAGACCACCGTCCTGTCCACGACGCCCTCGCGCTCCCGGCCCGACCGGGGCGTGGTCTCGGTGGAGACCCGGGGCCACAAGCAGGACGGCACCCTGGTCTGCGTCTTCAGGCGCAGCGTCATGGTGCCGACCGAGCGGTACCTGGCGGAGCACGGCGGCGCGCAGCCCGGCCGCCCCGAGCCGCGTGAGGGGGTGTGACGCATGGGCAGCGACCGCCGACTGGCCCGGACCGAGGGGCTCACCGACGTGCAGCGGGAGATCCTCGCCACCGTGCGGAGCTTTGTCGACAAGGAGATCATCCCGGTGGCCAGCGACCTGGAGCACCGGGACGAGTACCCCGGCGAGATCGTCGCGGGCCTGAAGGACCTCGGCCTGTTCGGGCTGACCATCCCGGAGGAGTACGGGGGCCTGGGCGAGTCGCTGCTCACCTACGCCCTGTGCGTGGAGGAGATCGCGCGCGGCTGGATGAGCGTCTCGGGGATCATCAACACCCACTTCATCGTCGCCCACCTCGTCCAGCACCACGGCACGCCGGAGCAGCGCGCGCACCTCCTGCCGCGCATGGCGGCCGGCGAGGTGCGCGGCGCCTTCTCGATGTCCGAGCCCGGCCTGGGCTCGGACGTGGCGGCCATCGCCGCCCGGGCGGTGCGCGCGCGGGACGGGTCAGACGCGTTCCTGCTCACCGGCCAGAAGATGTGGGTCACCAACGGCGGCACCGCCAGCCTCGTCGCCGTGCTCTGCCGCACCGGCGACAGCGCCGGCGGACACCGGGCGCTCACGGCGTTCCTCGTCGAGAAGGAGCCCGGCTTCGGCGAGGTCATGCCCGGGCTCACCATTCCCGGCACGATCCGGAAGATGGGCTACAAGGGCGTGGACACCACCGAGCTCGTCATGGACGGCCTGCGGATACCGGCCGACCGCGTCCTCGGCGGCGAGGCCGGGATCGGCCGCGGCTTCTACCAGATGATGGACGGCGTCGAGGTCGGTCGCGTCAACGTGGCCGCCCGTGGCTGCGGCGTCGCGCTGCGCGCCTTCGAGCTGGCCATCGCCTACGCCCAGGAACGCCGCGCCTTCGGGCGGCCGATCGCCGGGCACCAGGCGATCCAGTTCCGGCTGGCCGAGATGGCCACCCGGGTCGAGGCCGCGCACGCACTGACCGTCCGGGCGGCCCGGGCCAAGGACGCGGGCGGCCGGGGCGACCTGGAGGCGGGCATGGCCAAGTACCTGGCGGCGGAGTTCTGCAAGGAGGTCGTGGAGCACGCCTTCCGCATCCACGGCGGCTACGGCTTCTCCCAGGAGTACGAGATCGAGCGGCTCTACCGGGAGGCGCCCATGCTCCTCATCGGGGAGGGCACCGCCGAGATCCAGAAAATGATCATCGGGCGCCGTCTGCTGGAGGAGTACCGGGCCACGGGCGCGGGCCGCGCCGAACACCGGGCAGCATGACCACTATTTCCCTATATGCTCCGCCGTCGAATATCCGCCTATCACCGCCTGCTGCGGGCTTTGTCGCCCCCGTGTCGGGCGGGTGGCGCGGCCGCCGGTCAGGTCACGGCGATGGGGAGAAAGGGGCGGGAGATGTGACCGTGACCGGCCCGCTGGCTTGCCCAGTTGCCGTGGCGCACCTATAGCATTCCGGTAGCCGCCCCGCTTCGTAAGGTGCGGTTTCCCCGCAACGAAGGTCTCCCATGCCCCACCGCTCATCCCCCCTACCCGGCGGCCGGGTGCGGCTGGCTCGCGGCGCCTCGCCGTGGCTGCTGCCGACCGTGGCGGCCGCCGCCGTCAGCCTGGCGCGCTCCCGCCGCTCCGGGCGCTGGGCCGCGGCCGCCGTCCCCACCACCGCCCTCGCCGCGGCCATGCTGTGGTTCTTCCGCGACCCCGAGCGGGAGATCGGCACCGGCCGGGTGATCTCCCCGGCCGACGGCGTGGTGCAGAGCATCACGCCCTGGCAGGACGGACGGACGCGGGTGGCGATCTTCATGAGCCCGCTCAACGTCCACGTCAACCGCGCCCCCGTGGCGGGCACGGTCACCTCCGTCGAGCACATCCCGGGCGGCTTCGTCCCGGCGTTCGACAAGGAGAGCGAGAACAACGAGCGCGTGGTCTGGCGGCTGGCGTGCGAGCTCGGCGAGCTGGAGATGGTGCAGATCGCGGGCGCCGTGGCGCGCCGCATCGTGCCGTACGTGCCGGAGGGGACCAAGGTCGAGCAGGGGGAGCGGGTCGGGCTGATCCGCTTCGGTTCCCGCGTCGACGTCTACCTGCCGCAGGGCATCGAGCCGGCCGTGGAGGTCGGCGCGCGCACCACCGCGGGGGTGACGCGTCTTGACCGCGACTGAGAGCGAGTTCGGCCTGGACGACGACGTCGCCGACTTCGGCTCGATGGGCGCCGTGGGCGCCGTCGGCCCGGTCGGCGGCGTGACGGCCATGCGGGAGATCGGAGAGATCGACGAGGACGACGACATGCCGCTCTCGACGCGGCTGTCGATAGCGGACACGCTCACGCTGTCCAACGCCACCTGCGGCTTCCTCGCCGTGTACTTCACCACCACCGGCGTGCTCATCCCGCACCTGACGCACAGCGGCGACGCCGGTGTGGTGCGCAACAACGCCGCGACCGCCGTGCTGCTGATGCTGCTGGCCTCGGTCTTCGACCTCTTCGACGGGCTGGTCGCCCGCAAGCTGCGCAGCTCCGCCATGGGCGCCGAGCTGGACAACCTCTCGGACCTGATCAGCTTCGGCCTGGCGCCGGCGTACTTCGTCCTGGTGTGGGGCATGGTCGTGGGCGACGTGCACGAGCCGCTTTCCGCGCTCGCCGCGATCACCGTGCTGCTGGCCGTCGTGCTGCGGCTGGCGAGGTTCTCCTGCGTGGTCACGCCGGACGGCGTCTTCCAGGGCATGCCGAGCCCCTTCGGGGCGCTGACGGTGGTCTCGATCGTGCTGCTCCAGCTCCCCTTCACGCCGACGCTGATGGCGATCATCGGGGTGGCGTGGCTGATGGTGAGCCGCGTGGAGTACCCCAAGCCCCGCGGCCCGCTCGCCGGGGCGATGCTGTGCTGGATCCTGCTGAGCATGGCGCTGCTGGCGGCCTGGGCATTCGACGCGCCCGGCGGCGAGCTGCTGCTGCAGACCGGCTGCTCGCTCCAGCTCGTGCTCGGCGCGGTGATCCCCCTCTTCGCCACCGCCCGCCGGGTCAACGCCTTCCGCGACCACCGCCGCGAGGCGCGGGCGGGCACGACGCGGGTGTAGCGGGCGGCGCCGCTGTCGGTGGCGCGTAGCAGAATGGCCCGCATGGAGATCACGAAGAAGGGCCACTCCTGCGTCCGGCTCACGAAGGAGGGGCGGACCCTCGTCATCGACCCCGGCGGCTTCAGCGAGGAGGACGCGGCGCTCGGCGCCGAGGCGGTGCTCGTCACGCACGAGCACCCGGACCACTTCGACGAGGGGCGGCTGCGTGCCGCCCTCGACGCCGATGCCGCCACCGAGCTGTGGACGCTGCGCAGCGTCGCCGAGCGGCTGGCGCCCGCCTACCCGGGCCGGGTCCACGAGGTCGGCGAGGGCGACACCTTCCGCGCGGCGGGCTTCGACGTCGAGGTCCACGGCCAGCTCCACGCCGTCATCCACCCCGACCTCCCCCGCATCACCAACGTCGGATACGCCGTGGACGACGGGGCCCTCTTCCACCCCGGGGACGCCCTGACCGACCCCGGCCGCCCGGTGCGGACCCTGCTGCTGCCGGTCCACGCCCCGTGGAACAAGTTCTCCGAGATCCTGGACTACGTCCGCCGGCTCGCGCCCGAGCGGGCCCTGGCCATCCACGACGGCCTGCTCTCCGACGCCGGGCTCGCGGTCTACGGCCGCAACCTCGGCCCGCAGGGGCCGGGGCTCGGCGGCGCGGACTATGCGAGGCTGGCCCCGGGCGAGTCCGCCGCCCTCTGAGGCCGTCCACGGCCGCTGTCCAAGACTTGGGAATCCTCATGCGCGTCGCCACATGGAACATCAACTCGATCACGGTCCGGCTCGACCGTCTGCTGGCCTGGCTGGAGAGCAGCGGCACCGACGTGCTCTGCCTCCAGGAGCTCAAGTGCCCGCCCGAGGCCTTCCCGGCCGAGGCGCTGCGCGAGCGGGGGTACGAGGCGGCCGTGCACGCCGCCGGCCGGTGGAACGGGGTCGCCGTGCTCTCCCGCGTCGGCCTCGAGCGGGAGTCGACGGGCCTCGACGACGCCCCGGCGTACGAGGGCGTCGTCGAGCCGCGCGCGGTGACCGCCACCTGCGGCGGCGTGCGGGTCTGCTCGGTGTACGTGCCCAACGGCCGCGACGTCGACCACGCGCACTACGCCTACAAGCTGCGCTGGCTGGAGGCGCTGCGCGCCACCGTCGCCGCCGACGCCGCCGGGAGCGTTCCCTTCGCCGTGCTGGGCGACTTCAACGTGGCCCCCGCCGACGAGGACGTGTGGGACATAGCGCTCTTCGAGGGCGCCACGCACGTGACCGCCTCGGAGCGGGCGGCCCTCGCCGCGCTGCGCGACGCGGGCCTGTCCGACGTCGTGCCGCGCCCGCTGAAGTACGACCGGCCCTACACGTACTGGGACTACCGGCAGCTGTGCTTCCCCAAGAACAAGGGCATGCGCATCGACCTGGTCTACGGCAACCGGCCCTTCGCCGAGGCCGTCAAGGACGCCTACGTCGACCGCGAGCAGCGCAAGGGCAAGGGCGCCTCGGACCACGCGCCGGTCGTCATCGACCTGGATGTGTAGCCGCCTGACCGTCGTGTGAACAACCCGGCGACATGAACGGCACATTGCCGGAGATTGCCGTGTGTTGCAGCGCGCCGGTGGTGCGGAGTGGGTGGGGGATGCCACCCTGTGAGCTATGAACATCCCTTTCCTGGACAACTGGCGCAAGCGCCCAGCCGACAAGGCCGACGAGGCGTGGCCGGATCCCGAAGGGGTGGCGCAGCTTCTCTCCGAGTGCGAGCTGCTGCGGGCTCGCGCCACCAGCGCAGGCGTCGACCTCGGCGACGACGCCCCCGAGTCCCTCGAGGCCCTCGACCAGCTGCTCCCCCGCTGGCGGGACGACCCCGAGGAGCTCCGCTGGCTCGGCAACGACGCGGGCCTCTACCTGGGCACGGTCATCGTGCGCCACGTGCCCGGCGCCCACTGGGGTCCCGGGCCCGAGGGCCATCCGATCGTCGTGATGGCCTCGGGCCGCGAGATCGACGTGGTCACCGCCGGCCAGGAGTGGGCGGAGGCGGGCACGCCCGAGCTGTCCCAGGTCTACGCCGAGGCCTCCGAGCCGTAGCCGCACGCCGTAGCCATAGCCGTGGCCGCAGCCGCAGGCGCTTCCACCGCCGCTACTCGCCGAAGGTGATGGCGTACTCCAGGCGCCACCGGTCGCCGGGCACCACCGTGTCCGAGGTCTCCACCGGGCGGTCGTCGGCGTCGTAGTGGGTGCGCTCCACGGCCGTCACACACTGCCCCGGCGAGCAGCCCAGCGCCTCCGCCTCGGGGCTGGTCGCGGGCCGCGAGGCCACGGACTCCCGGGCCCGCACCACGCGGATGCCGATCGCCGCGAAACGCCCCCGCACGCCCCGGCGCGCGTACGGGCCGCGCTCGGGGAACGCCACGTCGGTGCCCTCGGTGAGGGCCAGCGGCTCCCAGCTCGTGGCCAGCTGCAGCGGGCGCCGGTCGGCCAGGTACTCGTACTGGGTGCACATCACCCGGTCCCCGGGGCGCAGCCTGAGCCGCTCGGCGATCAGCGGCGGCGCCACGGTCGTCGTCGAGGTGGCCTCCCACACCAGGTCCGGCCCGCCCGGGGACGAGCCGTTCGCCCTCCCCCCGCCGCCGGCCCCGTCCCGCCGTCCGAGGCTGACGCGGGCGGCCAGCGGGCTGTCCACGGCGTCGGTGGAACGCAGCAGCGAGCCGATCGGCGCGCGGTCGCTGACGAACACCCCCTTGCCGAACAGCCCGGTGGCGTACCCGGCGGCCTTCAGCACCCGCACCGCCCGGTCCACCGTCTGATCGCTCGCCGCGTACGTCCTCTTCAGCTCGGCGCGCGAGGGCAGCCGCGCCCCCACTCGGAGCATCCCCTCGTCGATCTGCTGCCGCAGGTCATCCGCGATCCGCTGGTACACCGGCCGGGCGTCGCCCATCCCCGTCTCCCTTCCGCACGACTCACTGCCGTACGTACCCGTCAGCGGCTACCAGGTCACACCGCGTCAACGATGTCAAAGATCCTTTGCGGTGAGCTTGGGCTGCGGCGTGGTGGCGGCCTTCGTCACGTCCTTGACCAGCTCGACCACGTCCGGGCCGTACGCCTGCGAGTTGACGACCTTCAGCAGCAGGCAGAAGTTGCCGCCCGAGCCGTACTTGCGGGCCAGGCGCGTGTGGTGCTTGGCGAGGTAGCGGGCGGCGGCCTGCTGAGTGATCGACCGCTGCCCGCAGGCGAGGAAGACCGGACGGCCCTCCTGTCCGGCCGTCAGGCGCGCCAGGAGCACGTGCTCCACCGAGCCGTTCTCCAGCCGGTAGCGCTCGCTGCCGATGACGAACGCCCCCCGGTCCGGCCCGGGATCGGTGTCGGTGTTCACCGCGACACCGGGCAGCAGCGAGTACAGGTGGGCGGCCATCCGCCGGTTCGCGACAGGGCCGCCGATGCAGAACTCGGTGCGCTCACCGAAACTCTGCTGGGCGCTTTCGCCCGATATGATCTGCGCCTTGGCCCGGCAGTTCTTGACGACCGCGGACAGCTCCAGCAGCGCGAAGACGTCGTTGCGGGCCACCGAGCCGTCGGCGGTGGTGTCGCGGCTGACGACCAGCACGCATTCGGAGTTGTCCGGCAGCCCGAAGAAGTCCTGCAGGCGGCGCAGCGCGCGGTCGTAGAAGTAGCTCCGCACCATCCAGCCGAGGACGAGGGCGGCCACGGCGGTCGTCGCCACCGCGATGAGGAGGGTGAGCAGGTCGTCATCCATGGCCGGGGAGCCTACCGGCGCGGCGGGGCGGCCGACAGATCAGGAAACCTGACGGAATCGGCGACGTTACGCGGATGCTCTTGCCACGTTGGGTGACGGCTCCTACGGTCACAGCACGTCTACGCGTGTCAGGGAGCAGCTCATGCCGGATGCACAGACCGACGTGGTGCGGGCCGCGCTCGTCCAGGCCCTGGCCAACCTGGGCTGGCCGGTCTCCGACACCGCCGCGGGCCGGACCGGCGTGTACATCTGCCGCGTCGGCTCCGAGCCGTACGGAGACAACGACTTCTACGGCCGCGACCGCCGGCCGGACGCCTACGACGCGCTGGTGCGGCCGTGAACGCCGCGCCCGGGCCCGGGCCCGGGCCCGGGCCCCAGGGTCCGCACGAGGAGCTGCTCGCCCGCCAGCGGGTGGTGCTGCCGGACTGGCTCGCGCTCTACTACGACCGGCCCATCGAGATCACCCACGGCGAGGGCCGCCACGTCTGGGACGCCGAGGGGCGGCGTTACCTGGACTTCTTCGGCGGCATCCTCACCACCATGACCGCCCACGCCCTGCCGGAGGTGACGAAGGCGGTCGCCGAGCAGGCCGGGCGGATCCTGCACACCTCCACCCTCTACCTCAACCGCCCGATGACCGAGCTGGCCGAGCGGATCGCCGCGCTGTCCGGCATCCCCGACGGCCGGGTCTTCTTCACCACCTCCGGCACCGAGGCGAACGACACGGCGCTGCTGCTGGCCACGGCGCACCGCGGCTCCAACCAGGTGCTGGCGATGCGCAACAGCTACCACGGCCGGTCCTTCGCCGCCATCGGCATCACGGGGAACGCCTCCTGGGCGGCGACGAGCCTGTCCCCGCTGCGCACGTTCTACCTGCACGGCGGCGTACGCCACCGCGGCCCGTTCGCGGGCCTGGGGGACGAGGAGTTCATCGCCGCCTGCGTCGCGGACCTGCGGGACACGCTGGCGCAGACCCGGGGCAACGTCGCCGCGCTGATCGCCGAGCCGGTCCAGGGCGTCGGCGGCTTCACCTCGGGACCCGACGGGCTGTTCGCCGCCTTCCGCGAGGTGCTCGCCGAGCACGGCATCCTGTGGATCAGCGACGAGGTGCAGACCGGCTGGGGCCGCACCGGCGACCACTTCTGGGGCTGGCAGGCGCACGCCGCCGCGGGCCCGCCGGACATGCTGACCTTCGCCAAGGGCATCGGCAACGGCATGTCCGTGGGCGGCGTCGTGGCCCGCGCCGAGGTCATGAACTGCCTGGATGTCAACTCCGTGTCCACCTTCGGCGGCAGCCCCGTCACCATGGCTGCCGGGCTCGCCAACCTCGGCTATCTCCTCGAACACGACCTCCAGGGCAACGCCCGGCGCGTCGGCGCGCTGCTGAGGGATCGCGTCCGGGAGGCGGCCGCGGGCGTGGACATCGTCCGCGAGGTGCGCGGCCGGGGCCTGATGATCGGGGTGGAGGTGGTCCGGCCGGGCAGCGGCGAGCCCAGCGCCGAGGCGGCCTCGCTGGTGCTGGAGGCCGCCCGCGAGCAGGGGCTGCTCATCGGGAAGGGCGCGGGCCCGGGCGGCACCGCGCTGCGCATCGCGCCGCCGCTGACGCTGACGGCCGCCGAGGCCGAGGAGGGCGCGGAGATGCTGGGCCGCGCGCTGGCCGAGGCGGCGACGGCGTTGACGTGAGCGCGCCGGCCGCGCGGCACCGGGCGGGCTCCACTCCTGCTGCAGCGGCCGCCTTCCGCCCCACGCGACGACTTCCTTCGCATCGCAGTCGCCGCAGGTGGCTGACGGGTTGTCGCCGTCCGACGCTTTCCGGCATCCTCCGGAGGTTTTCCGGTCTCCCGGCACGCGCAGCGGCTCGGGCGGGGGCCGCGCCCCCGGCTGACCGGCCGGACAGCACCACCCACCCCGGGCAAGGGGCCTGCCCGGAACCCGCGACGGCGACCGACGCGCCCCCTGGACAGCCCTCGGAAGCGGCGTTACACCCAAACCCATGTCCTCCCCCACACCCCCCTCGCGCCCCACCCACACCCCCACCCGGCGCTCCCTCCTCGGCGCCGCCACCCTCGCCGGCGCGGCCGCCGCCTTCGGCGTACCGCAGGCGCTGTGGCCCGCCACCGCCTCCGCCGCGTACGAGGTGCCCGCCCGCCAGCGGTGGTGGTACGAGGCCCGGTTCGGCATGTTCATCCACTTCGGCTCCTACTCCCACCTGGGCCACGGCGAATGGGCCTTCAACCAGGAGGGCTGGACCAAGGCCGACTACCAGACCGAGGTCTCCCGGCCCTTCAACCCCACCGCCTACGACCCCGCCGCCATCGCCGAGCTCGCCGCCAACGCCGGGATGAAGTACCTGGTCATCACCGCCAAGCACCACGAGGGCTACGCCATGTGGGATTCCCGGGTCCCCAGCTTCACCGACACCACCGGCGGCAGCCTGTACAACCTGTACGCCTACAGCGGCTACGCCGGCGGCGACCTGCTCGGCCGGCTGAAGGCCGAGTGCGAGCAGCGCGGCGTCGCCTTCGGCCTCTACTACTCGATCCTCGACTGGTGCCACCCCTCGCAGACCATGCAGGGCAGCTTCTCCCGCATGGCGTCGCTTCAGGCTCGCGCGGCGTACATCACGGACATGAAGGCGCAGCTGCGGGAGCTGATCGACCGGTACGACCCGGCGATCCTGTGGTTCGACGGCGACTGGTGCGGCAGCCCCTCCTCCCCCACCCTGGACGAGTGGTGGATCGAGGCCGACGGCCGCGACCTCTACGACTGGTTGCTGTCCCGCAGCCCCGACATCGTCGTCAACGAGCGCGTCAAGCGCGGCTTCGGCCTCGGCGACTTCGACTGCCCGGAGCAGACCGTGCCCGCGGCGCCGCTGGAGCGGCCATGGGAGACCTGCGCCACCATGAACGGCACCTGGGGCTACACCGACTGGGCCGAGAGCAACTACCGCTCCGTGCCCACCCTCGTCCAGGAGCTGGTCACCGTCGTCTCCCGCGACGGCAACTACCTGCTCAACATCGGCCCGCGCGGCGACGGCGCCGTCCCCGAGGGCTCGGTCGCCGTCCTCGACGGCTTCGCCGCCTGGATGGCCGCCAACGCCGACAGCGTCCACGGCACGCTCGGCAGCCCCTTCGCCTCCGAGCCCGAGTGGGGCCGCCTCACGGCCAAGGACGGCAAGCTCTTCGCCCACGTCTTCGCCTGGCCGGCCGACGGCGTGCTGCGCATCCCGCAGCCCGCCAACGCCGTCCGCCGCGTCTCGCTGCTGTCCGCCCCCGGCACGCCGCTGGACCACGCCACCGCCGGCGGCACCCTGAACGTCACGGTCCCGGCCGAGGCGCCCGACGCCGCCGACTCCGTGGTGCTCGTCGAGGTCGAGGGCATGCCGCGGGCGGCCGGCTCGAGGTGAGCTGTCCGCGTCCCGCCGCATCCCCGTCACGCCGCACTGGCGTTCTATGCTGATACGCCCTCGGGTCACGCCTCGCGGCCCGGCGGTGAGATCGGGAGACGGAGTGACAGGACTGCCGGACCCGCGGGCGTCGCGGGCCGTGTTCACCGGTACGCACGACTTCGCGTCGCTGGCCGCCCTGCCCGCCGTGGAGAACAACCTGTCCGCCCTCAGCGGGCTTTTCACCGGCAAGACATGGCAACTCCCGGACGGACACTGCACCGTGGTGCGCAATCCGGTCACGCCTCGGGAGCTGAGCAAGCCGGTCTGGGAGGCGGCCCACGACGCCACGGACACGCTGCTCATCTACTACGCCGGGCACGGCCTGATCGAGCCGAAGACCGGGCAGCTGCACCTGGCGGTCGCGGACAGCGACGGCGAGTCCGTGCACGACACGGCGGCGCCGTACGAGTGGATCCGCTGGGCCGTCGAGTCCAGCCGCGCCGCGCGGAAGGTCGTCGTCCTCGACTGCTGTTACAGCGCCAGGGCGTTCGGGGTGCAGTCCGCCGAGGCCGACCTGGCGGTCCAGGGCACCTTCCTGCTGGCCGCGAGCGCGGAGAACGCCGCCGCGCTGTCCCCGCCGGAGGAGCCGTTCACCGCCTTCACCGGCGAGCTGGTGCGGCTGCTGGAGTACGGCGTTCCCAGCGAGGACGACGAGTTTCTCGACCTGGACACCATCTTCAAGCAGTTGCGCGTCGAGCTCAGCGCGAAGGGACGCCCCGCGCCGCACCGGCTGTGCCGCGACCGGCTCGGCAGCTTCCCGTTCGCCCCGAACCGGGCGTACACGCCGCCCGTGGCGGCCGGCAAGGTGGCCGGCCCCGGCTCGCCGGCCCGGGCGCGGGACGTCCGCCCGGCCGACGGCGGGGCGGGGACGGTGCCGTACGTCCGGCTGGCGAGCCTGGCGGAGGTGCACGACGCCGTCGCGCAGCTCGGTGCGCCGCGCAGCATGGCGGACACGTTGCAGGCGATCGCGGACGGCGCGGTCGGTGCCCTGGGCTACGGCCTCGCGGTGGTCCATCTCGTCAGGCCGGACGCGAACCTGATGGTCGCGGCGGTGGCGGGCGGCGAGGACGCCGAGGCGACGCTGGCCGGACGCACCAGTTCCCGCGAGTCCTGGGAACGCCAGATGTCGAAGGGCGAACACTGGCGCGAGCTGCGCTTCGTCCCGGCCGTCAGCCGACGGTCCCACGGCGTCCAGGAGGACGCGCGACGCTCCGGCGGCCCGTGGCGTGCCGGTGACCGGCTCTACGCCCCGATGCATGCCTCCGACGGCGAGCTGCTGGCGGTGCTGGAACTGGACGCGCCCCGCGACGGCCGCCGCCCGGGAGACTGGGAGCGCGCGGCGTTACGGCTCTACGCCTCGCAGGCCGCGACGGCCATCACCAACACCCGTCTGCGCGGCAACATGCAGCGCGCTCTGATCAGGCTGGAGCAGGAGCAGCAGGCCCTGCGCGCCAGCGAGGAGGACTTTCGGCAGGCGTTCGAGTACGCCCCGGGCGCCATCGCCATCGCGGAGGTCGGCGGCGAGAGCCACGGCCGCCTCTTCCGCGTCAACGACGCGCTGTGCAGGCTGCTGGGGCGTTCGGCGGCGCTGCTGCGGCGGTACAGCTTCGCCGACCTCGTGCACCCCGACGACGCGCCCGTGCTGCTGCGGACCGCCGCCGAGGGCGGGCGCGCCGAGCTGCGGCTGAAGCGCCGCGACGGCTCCTACGTGTGGGTCTCGCTACGCAACTCGGTCGTCGCCGACGCCGCCAACGGCCCGCACATGCTGCTGACGTACGTCGAGGACATCGAGGAGCGCAAGCAGCGCGAGCTGTGGCTGGCCCGCCGCCTCAGCGAGGACCCGCTCACCAGCCTCCTCAACGGCACCGAGCTGCGCGCCCGCCTCGGCGGCCGGATCTGCGACGCGCCGTACGACGCCCCGCCGGACGAACGCCACGAGCACGTCCAGCTTCCGGAGGCCGAGTTCGGCGACGGCACGGGCCTTGCCGTCATCTTCTGCGACGTGGTCGGCCTGAAGTCGATCAACATCCAGCACGGACACCGTGTCGGCGACGCGGTGCTGATCGAGGTCGCGCGGCGGCTCGCCGACGGGGTCCGGGACGACGACACCCTCGCCCGACTCGGGAGCGACGAGTTCGTCATCCTCGTCGAGGGCGTGAGCCGGGCCGGGGCCGCAGATCTGGCCGACCGCCTGGGCAGGCTGCTGGCGGCGCCCATGGCGCTCGACGGCCGGGACGTGCCGGTGACCGCCCTGGTCGGCGTGAGCTGGGCCCACTGCGGCACCCCGGCCGACGAGACCCTGCGCGCCGCCGTCGAGGACGCCTACATGTCGACGGCGCGGGTGGGCTGAGCCGGACGGCGGCCGGAGATCGCCGAGTACGCACGCTGGTTCGCCGCTCCGCACACGGGTACCGACGACGATCACACGGCGCCGCGGCTCAGAACTGCACGTCCGAGCAGGCGTAGAAGGCGTTGCCGGTGTCGGCCACGTTCCAGACGGCCAGGATGAGGTGGCGTCCGGACAGGCCGCCGGGCAGGGTGCCCTCGTGGCTCTCGGTCTGGCCGGGCTGCGCGCCATCCATCGGCACGGTCAGGAACGGCTCCGGCCGCAGGTCGGCGCGGGTGAGCGGCTGGCCGGGGTCGTAGGAGTCGTTGGTGAGGAAGTACTGGAAGTCGCTGGTGCTGTGCCCGACCGTGAACGTCCAGTCGAAGGAGTAGGTGCCGCCCGCGGTGAGGTCCGTGGCCGGCCAGGAGCCGCCGCGCGGGTCGTCGAGTTGCGCGAACCGCGTGTTGCCGGCCGAGCAGATCTGGCCGTCCGGCGGGCCCGCCTGCGGGAATCCCTTCGGGCCTTCGACGCTCTGCGGCTCGTAGACGATCTCGCCGCAGCCGCTCACCGCGCCCTGGGCGCAGAACGACTGGCGGCTGGTGGGTGTGGTGGTGTAGCCGTGTGCCTGAGCCGGGCCGCTCGTCGCGAGAACCGAGGCCAGGGCCAGTCCCGTGCCGACGGCGGCGGCGATCTTCTTGCGCATGCTTCGCTCCCGGAGGGTGTGGGGGTTGAGAGAGAACGAGCTGCGGTCTAGACCACCCTCGACGGTACCGGCGCCGTGGTCGTCATGTCCATACCAATGACGGCTATGCTGAGCGTGTGGCGGTGATCCTGGTGACGGGCATGTCCGGCACCGGGAAGTCGACGGCGCTGGACGGCCTGGCGCGGCGCGGGTACCGGGTGGTGGACACCGACGTCGGGGGCTGGATGCGGGAGATCCCCTTCCCCGACGGCGGCGGGGTCGAGACGCTGTGGCGCGAGGAGCTGATCGACGCGCTGATCGCGGAGCACGAGCGCTCCGGCGAGCCGCTGTTCATCGCGGGCACGGTGCGGAACCAGGTGGCGTTCCACTCCCGCTTCGACGAGATCGTTCTCCTCAGCGCTCCCCTGGAGGTGACGCTCGAACGCATCGCCACCCGCGCCGCGAATCCCTTCGGGAAGTCCGCCGAGGAACGCGCCAGGATCGTGGCGGACACGGCCGGGGTCGAGCCCCTGCTGCGCGCTTCGGCCACCGTGGAGATCGACACCCGGCGGCCGGTGACCGAGACCGTGGACCGGCTCGCGGCGCTGGCGGGGCGGCGCTGAGGTTCCGCCTACCGCCGCGGCGCCAGCGAGGGCGGGGTGCGGACGCCGAACTCGCGGCGCAGCGCCGACAGGGCGGCCAGGTGCCCGCACATGCCGTGCACGCCGGGGCCGGGCGGGGTGGACGCCGAGCACAGGTAGACGCCCGGCAGCGGCGTGCGGTGGGGGTCGAGGCGGGCGACGGGCCGGGCGAGGCTCTGGCGGAGGGTCATGGCCCCGGCCGCGATGTCGCCGCCGACGTAGTTGGGGTTGTAGCGCTCGAAGTCGGCCGCGGCCACGCTCCGGTGCGCGATGACGGTGTCGGTGAAGCCCGGCGCGTGGCGCTCCACGCGGGCCCGGACCGCCTCGTAGGGGTCGGCGGTGGAGCCGTTGGGCACGTGGGCGTACGCCCACACCGGGCGTTTGCCCGGGCGGGCCCGGCCCGGGTCGGCCACGGCCGGGTCGACGAGCAGGACGAACGGCCGGTCGGCGGCGATGGACCGGGCGGCCAGCGTCTCCGCGCGGTACACCTCGGCCTGCGTGCCCCCGAGGTGGACCGTGGTGGCGTTCGCCGTCTCGGGGTCGGTCCACGGGATGGGCTCGGAGACGAGGAGGTCGACCTTGGCGGCGGCGGGCCCGTGGCGGAAGCGGCCGAGGCGGGCGCGGTAGCGGGCGGGCAGCCGGTCGCCCGCGATCCCGAGGAGCCCCTTGGGCGCGACGTCGAGGAGGATCGCCCTGGCGGTCGGCAGCTGGTCGAGGCGGGTGATGGCGGCCCCGGTGTGGATGACGCCTCCGTGGTCGGCGATGTCGGCGGCGAGGGCGTCGGCGATGCGGGCGCTGCCGCCGCGCGGGAGGGGCCAGCCGGACCGGTGCGCCAGGTGGCCCAGCAGCAGGGCCACGGCGGCGGAGGGGAGGCTGGGCAGGCGCCCCACGCCGTGTGCGGCGACGCCCGCGAGCAGGGCGCGGGCCGCCTCGCCGCCGAACCGGCGGCTGGCCAGGGGCGTTCCGTGGACAAGCAGGCGGTGCGCCAGCGTCAGCGCGGCGGCGGGCGATCCCAGGGCTTTCGGCAGGGCCCTCGGCAGGGACGCGGGGCCGGTCATGAGGAGCTCGACGAGGCGTTCGCTGTGGTCGAGCAGCGGCCGCATGAGGCCGCGCCAGCGGGGCCCGTCGGCGCCCAGCCCCGCGCAGGTGCGCTCCAGATCCTGGTACGCCACGGCGGAGGGCGCGCCGTCGAGCGGGTGGGCGTAGGCGGCCGGGGAGCGCATGAACACCACGCCGCGGGCGGCGAGGCCGAACGCGGTGAAGAACGGCGAGGCCAGGGCCAGCGGGTGGACCGCGGAGCAGATGTCGTGGACCACGTCGCCATCGAAGAGGGGCTCGGTGCGCAGCCCGCCGCCGATGGTGTCGCGCGCCTCGAAGAGTTCCACGCGCAGCCCGGCTCGGGCGAGTGTGACGGCTGCGGCCAGCCCGTTGGGGCCGGTGCCGACGACGACGGCGTCGGGCGCTGCCGCGCGGTGCACGCGGTGCACGCCGCTCACGCGGCCTCCCGGCGGTCGGCGAGCCGGTTGTAGAGGCGGTTGATCTTCACGAGGTCGGCGTGGACGCCGGTGGTGGCGACGGTGCCCCGGTCGAGGACGATGATCTTCCGCGCCTGCTCGATGGTGGCGAGGCGGTGGGTGATGGCGACGACGGCGCAGCGGCGGGAGACGGCGGCGAGGGTGGCGCGCAGGGCGGCCTCCGACTCGCCGTCGAGGTTGGCGGTGGCCTCGTCCAGCAGCAGGATCCGGGGGCGTTGCAGCAGGGCGCGGGCGACGGCCAGGCGCTGGCGCTGGCCGCCGGAGAGCCCGGCGCCGCGCTCGCCCAGCTCGGTGTCGAGGCCGTGGGGCAGGGCGCGCACGACGTCGGTGAGGTGGGCCAGGCCCAGGACGTCGGCGATGTCGCGCTCGCTGGCGCGCGGGCTGGCATAGGTGAGGTTCTCGCGGATGGTGCCGCGCAGCAGGGTGTGGTCCTGGTCGACGTAGCCGACCAGCGAGCGCAGCTGCTCGAGTCGCAGCCAGCGGACGTCCACGCCGCCGATGCGGACGGCGCCCGAGTCCGGGTCGTGGAGGCGTTCGACGAGCTGGCAGACGGTGCTCTTGCCCGCGCCGGAAGGGCCGATGATGGCGGTGAGGCCGCGTTCGGGGACGGTGAAGGACACCTCGTTCAGGGCGGGGGCGTCGGCGCGCGGGTAGGCGAAGGTCACCCGGTCGAAGGCGAGGTGGTGGCCGCGGAAGGCGGCGATGACGCCGCGGGCGGGGTCCTCCTGCTCGATGGTGCCGAGCTCGCCGACGCGGTCGATCGACGCCCGGCCCTGCTGGAACTGGGCGATCGCCATGAACAGCTGCACCAGCGGCGCCACCAGGTAGAAGAGGTACATCATGAACGAGGTCATGTCGGCCGGCGACATCTCGCCGGTGGCGACCCGGGACATGCCCCACACGGTGGCGACGGTCATGGCGACCTGGCTGCCGGTGTTCATGGCGGGCGTCAGCAGCGCCGACAGCGCCGACGCGCGGATGCCGGAGCGGCGCGCGCGGTGCGCGAGTCCGTCGATGCGCTCGCTCTCGCGCCCCTCGGCGCGCGAGGCCTTCACCGTCGGCAGGGCCCCCAGGACGCGGATGATCGCGGAGCCCAGGACGCTGCTGTCCCTCCGGTTGACCAGGGACGCGGCGCGCAGCCGCCGGCCCAGGAACAGCGAGACCGCCGCGGCCGTGCCGAGGCAGCCGAGGGTGGCGGCGAGCATCAGCGGGTCGAGCCAGGCCATCATCACGATGCCGCCGACGACCGTGAAGCCGCTGGTGACGATCTGGGCCAGCGCCTGGGTGAGGGAGACCCGGGCCAGCGAGGTGTCGGTGACCAGGCGGGTGAACACGTCGCCCTGATCCCAGCGTTCGTACGCCGGGAGCCGGGCGCGCAGCAGCCGGAGGGTGAGGGTCTGCCGGATGTCGAAGACGACGTTCTCTCCGGCCCGGCCGATGGTGTAGGCGCGGGCGGCCGTCAGGGCGGCCTCGGCGGCGAACATGGCGACGGCCAGCACGATGGGGCCGGCCAGGGCGCGGTTCTCGGAGACGGCCTGGATCATCTCCCGCATCACCAGCGGCTGGATCAGGGCGGCGGCGGCGCCGAGCACGCCGAGCCCGATGCCGAGCAGCAGCAGCGCCAGGTGCCGCCGCGCGATGCCCCAGACGCTCACGGCAGCTCCTTCCGGCGGGCGGAGCCTGCCGAGGGGGCGGAGGCGCGCCGGGCGAGCACGTAGTCCACCGCGGGGTGGGTGGCGCAGAAGGCGAGGACGAACCTGTTGAGGCCCATGAACTGGCCGATCCCCAGGTGGAAGCCGGCCATCGCGGCCAGGTAGAGCCGGGCGGCGGGCCGGGGCAGCACGAACACCAGGGGGAAGCCGAGCTCGGCGGCGATGGTGCCCCACGAGACGGCCTTGGAGAGCGCCGGGTGCCTGGCGACGATGCGGTAGACCCGCTGGTCGCCGTAGTTCCTGGTGCGAATGATGCCGGCGAAGGCGTCACCCTTCAGCCAGACCGGCGAGACGGCCTTGACGACGCCGGAGGCGACGTAGGCCATCGTGGTCTCCAGCGCCAGCGCCCGCATGGCGAGGTCGACGCCCTTGTCACGGTCGTCGATCAGCGCGGTGGCGGCCAGCACCACGTTGATGACGTTCTGCATCTCGTCGGCGCCGTCGCCGCCGAGGGGGCTCCATCGCCGCTGGGTGCCGCGCATCGACGCCAGGGCGGCGCCGCCGACGGCCTGCACCGCGCGGTTGCGCGGCCACAGGAAGGTCGCCGCCGACGCGCCGGCCTGCATGGCGTACGCCGCGACGGGCACGGCCTTGGACTTCAGGACGCGGGCGAGCCGGGGGTGGCGGGCGGCGGCCTTCGTGCGAAAGGCGTCCCACTGGGGTCCCAGCAGGTCGTCCTTGCCGAAGCGCCGGTGCTGGCTGAGCATTTCGAGCGCCGCGACGAACGTGCCCAGCGAGGCGACGCGGCGCACGGCGACGTGGGCGGTTTCAGGGCTGATCACAACAACTCCTCGGGGCTTTGACGGGTCGGCCCGCCGTGCTGATGGCGCGGTGATCGGGATCAGTAGTCGGTGTTGACCGCGTCCCGGATCTGGTCGGCCAGCTCCAGCGTGGCGACCGTGAACGCGACGAACGCCGCCGCCGGGCAGATGAGCACCGGGAGCTCGGGCCCGCCGACCGGGGACCGGTCGGCGTCCGAGACGGACAGCATGCCGGGGGTGACCTCGGACAGGGACTGGTTGGCGAACTGCGCAACAGAAGACATGTTTCACCTCCTTCGAGGGGCGGAGAGTCGGATGTGGGTCTCCACCGGCGAGGCGGCGCCGGCCGCCTGTTCGGCTGGAGGCGGCATGGTCGAGGACGAACGCCGTGTGCTTCGGCTTCGACGATGCGGCGCCCGGCCGAGCGCGTTCACCGCGGCGGGAGGGGGATCCACTCGGAGGCGAAGGTGGGCTCCACGGCGCGCTGTTCGGTCGCGTCCACCGGGTTGGAGTTGAGCAGCATGAACTGCGTGCTCGTGGCTCCCGGCGCGTGCGGCACGTGTGCGCGCAGGTACCGCTCCAGCACCAGGTATCCCGGGCTGTGCCGCATGACCGCCATGTCGCCCTGGCACCTGCCGGCGGCGCGGACGATCACCTGCGTCGTGTCGAACAGCACCTTGGGCGCGCGGTTCTTCGCGTTCCACGCCAGGGCGTACCAGGGCCGGTCGCCCGTCACCTCGATCTCCGTCCAGTCGGTCGGCCGCTCGCCGACCGTGTCCCGGTAGAGCAGGTGGGTGTCCTTGACGCCCGGGTTCGGCCCGAAGAAGCGCCAGTTGGGGGTGGGGACGCGCAGCTTCCGGTCGAAGCGGCTGTCGGGCAGCTGGTTGGCGGCGGTGGCGACGAGCCAGGCGGCCAGCGCGGTGCCGACCGCGGCGTGCACCAGGTCGTCGCGCTTCATGCGGCATCACCTCCGGTGACGATGAGTTCGGCGATGGTCTTGGCGTTGACCTCCTCGGAGACCACCTGCACGTGGTCGCTGCCGTCGACGAGGTGCTGGGTGGCCCGGTCCGACAGCTCCAGCAGCGAGCGCTGCGACTCGGCGTGGGCCCGGATGTCGGCCAGCCCGTTCACGGCGGTCACCACGTGCAGCGGCACGTCGAGCCTGCCGACCGCGGGATAGGAGAACGCCTCCCGGTACTCGCGCAGCGCCGTGGCCCAGCTGCCCGGCCGCGCCTGGAACGCCGTGAAGGCGTCCCGGATCTCCTCGGGGTAACCCTCGCGCATCCGCGACATGGGGCGCGCGATGTTGAGCCCCAGGCCGGCCCACAGCCACTCCATCACCAGGTGCTGGCGGGTCCACCGGTCCGACAGTTCGCCACGGCAGCGCACCAGGTCCTCGATGGTGGTGGCGTCGACCAGCACGACGTGGGAGATTCCCTCGCCGGGGCGGCGCGCCGCGTACGCCGCGGCCAGGTAGCCGCCGAGGGAGTGGCCGGCCAGCACGACCGGCAGGTTGCCGAGGCAGCGGTCCCGCAACTCGTCGATCAGCGTGAACTGTTCGGCGGCGCCGCCGCCGGGGGCGCCGGTGCGCCTGGCGCGGCTGCTCAGGCCGTATCCCGGGCGGTGGTACTTCAGGTAGGCCACGTCCTCGGGGAGGTGCGCGCACACCCACGCCCACTCCTCGTGGGGCGCCCCCAGGCCGTTGGAGAAGATGACGCCCAGCCGGGCCCCCGCGGGGCGGTGGGCGTCGACCTCCACCCGGCCGCCGCCGGGGCGCTCGATCACCTCGTAGTCCGCCCGGCGGTCCCGGGTGCCGCGCCGCCGGGTCCACGCGCCTCGGGCGATGCCGCCCGCGAGCAGCCCACCGACCCCGAGGGCGAACTGGCGTTCCACAGAGATCGTCTTCATCCTCCGCTCTCCTGTCTGGTGTCTGGCAGGGTCCGGGTTGACCGCCCCCGTCGTGATGCCATGACATTCCCGTGACAGGTCTGCGAGTTCCTTGTACGAACGTTGAATCCGGCGCCGAGCTGCGGAAACGCGGGCGACGGCGGCGCTGAGGGACGACGGGGATGCCGGGGGAAACGGAGCCTGAGGCGGATGGCTGTTGAGTTCACGGTGCTCGGGGACGTCGAGGCGCGGATCGACGGCTCCCCGGTGGATCTGGGGCACGTGCGGCGGCAGTGCGTGCTGGTGGGGCTGCTGGTCGACGCCAACCGCGTGGTGCCGCTGGACCGGCTCGCCGACCGGGTGTGGGGCGAGCGCGCGCCGCGCGGCGCGCGCCAGGCGCTCTACAGCTACCTCTCCCGCCTGCGCACCGCGCTCTCCCACGAGCAGGTGCGCATCGCGCGGCGCCCGGGCGGCTACGTCCTGAGCCTCGAGGGGGCGATGGTCGATCTGCACCGGTTCCGCGGCCTGATCGCCGAGGCGCGGCGTGCCGACGGCGACGCCGGGCGGGCCACGGCCCTGAGGGAGCAGGCGCTCGCGCTGTGGCGGGGCGAGGCGTTCGCGTCGCTCGACACGCCCTGGCTGAACGACCTGCGCGACACCCTGCACCAGGAGCGGCTCGCCGCGGAGCTGGACCGCAACGACCTGCTGCTGCGCCAGGGGCGGCAGGGCAGGCTGCTCGCGGAGCTGCGGGAGCGCGCCGCGCAGCACCCGCTGAACGAGCGCCTGGCCGCGCAGCTGATGCTGGCGCTCTACCGCGACGGACGCGCCGCCGACGCGCTGGCCTGCTACGACCGGGTGCGGCGCGACCTGGCCGAGGAGCTGGGCACGGACCCGGCGCCGGAGCTGCGGCGGCTGCACCGGCGCATCCTGAACGCCGACCCTGCGCTCGCCGGACCGCCGGCCGCCGAGGCCCGCGCCGGCGCCGCCTCCGGGGCCGGGGCGGAGTCTGGGGCGGCGGTCCGCTCCCCCGCCGTCGGCGAGGCGCCCCGGCAACCCGCCGCCACCGCCGGGCCGGTGCCCCGGCAGCTGCCGCCCCCGCCCCGGCAGCTGATCGGGCGCGAGGCCGAACTCGCCGCGCTGACGGACGCGCTGCCCGCGGCCGGGACCGGCATGGCGATCACCGTGATCTGCGGCGTCGGCGGCATCGGCAAGACCTCGCTCGCGCTGCGCTGGGGCCACGACAGCCTGTCCCGCTTCCCCGACGGCCAGCTCCACGCCGACCTCCGCGGCTTCGACCCGGCCCTGGGGCCGGTGGAGCCCGAGGCCGTGGTCCGCGCGTTCCTCGTCGCCCTCGGCGTGGACGGCAAGGCCGTCCCCGCCGACCCCGTGGCCCAGGTCGGTCTCTACCGGAGCCTGATGGCCGACAAGCGGATGCTGGTGCTGCTGGACAACGCCAGGGACGCCGACCAGGTGCGCCCGCTGCTGCCGGGCTCGCCCCGCTCCATGGTCCTGATCACCAGCCGCGACCGGCTCGGCGGGCTGCTCGCCGCGGAGGACGCCCGGCCGCTGCCGCTCGGCACGCTCCGCCCCGACGAGGCCCGGAGGCTGTTCACCTCCCGCCTGAGCGCGAGCCGGGTGGCCGCCGAGCCCGACGCGGTGCGCGACATCGTCGCCTCCTGTGCCCGGCTGCCGCTCGCCCTCGCCGTCGCCGGCGCCCGCGCGCTCGCCAGCCCGGCGTTGCCGCTGGCCCAGCTCGCCGCCGAGCTGCGGGAGACCGAGACCCGGCTCGACGCCCTGGACACCGGGGACCTGGCGACGTGCCTGCGCGCGGCGTTCGACTCCTCCCACCGCGCGCTGGATCCCACGGCGGCACGCCTGTTCCTGCTCCTCGGCCTCGCCCCCGGCCAGGACACCGGCCTGCGCGCGGCCGCCGCCCTGGCCGCGCTCACCACCCGCCAGGCGCGGGTCTCGCTGCGCACGCTGGAGGGCGCCCACCTCGTGCAGCAGCACGCCCCCGGCCGGTTCCGCATGCACGACCTGGTGCGCCTGTACGCCGCCGACCGGGGCGTTCACGACCTGCGGGCCGCGGAGCGCGAGGACGCGCTGGGGCGGCTGATCGGCTACTTCACGCACACCTCGGCCGCGGGCCACGCCCTGCTGGACCCGCACGGCGTTCCGGCGCCTCTCGACGACCCGGAGGGCTTCGAGCCGCACCGGCCGGTGGACCAGGCCGAGGCCATGGCGTGGTTCGACGCCGAGCACGGCAGCCTGCTGCCCGTCCAGCGGCTCGCCCTGGAGACGGGCCGCCACCGCGAGGCGTGGCGGCTGGCGTGGTGCACGGACATGTACTTCTGGCGGCGCGGGCACATCCACGACAGCGTGGCGAGCTGCCGGATGGGGCTCGCCGCCGTCCGGCGGCTGCCCGGCCCGGACGCCACCCTCGACCGGGCCGTGGCGCACCGGCGGCTGGGCCTGGCCGTCCTGCGGGCCGACCCGGACCCGCTGGCGCCGCTCCCCCACCTGCGGCGGGCGCTGGCGCTGTTCGAGGAGACCGGCGACGCGCTCAACCAGGCCCACACCCACCAGGCGCTGGCCGCCGTCCAGGAGAACGCCGGCGACGACGAGGGCGCGCTACGGCACGCGGCGCGTTCCCTGGAGCTGTACCGGCCGCTGGGGGACGTCATGTGGACGGCCAACGCTCTCAACACGCTGGGCTGGTTCCAGGCCAGGCTGGGGCGGTACGCCGCGGCGCTCGCCAACTGCCGGGCGTCGCTCGCCGTCTGCCAGGAGCTCGGCTACCGGGAGGGCGAGGCGTCCGCGTGGGACAGCCTGGGCTACCTCGCCACCCGCACCGGCCGGCACGCCGAGGCCGTCGGCCACTACCGCCGCGCGCTGGGGCTGCGGCGGGCGCTCGGCGACCGGTACGAGGAGGCCGACGCGCTGGTCCGGCTGGGCGAGGCGTACCAGGCCCTGGGCCGGCACGCCCTGGCCCGGCTGTGCTGGCGCCGGGCCCTGGACCGGCTCCGCGTCCAGCACCGCGCCGAGCGGGCCCGGCGGGTGGAGGAGCTGCTCGGCGCGGCGGGCTCCACACCGGGGCCCGGGGGGCGCCGCCTCGCGGGCCAAGCGGCGCGCGGCTGAGGGGCGCGGCGCGGCGCCGGCCGTTACGCCGCGCGGCGGCCGCGCTCGGCCTCCGGCCGGCTTCCGGCGGGCGGCGGCCCGGCGATTTCGGGGTGCTCGGAGTGCGTGGCGAAGCCCTCCTGCCTGGGGTGCTCGCCGCGCGGGGGCACGCCGCGCGCGGCGCGCAGCAGCGCCAGCGACAGCAGCGCCAGCGCGACCAGCACCGAGCCGGCGGCGACGTCGAAGACGCGCGCCTCGCCCACCACCGTGTCGCCGAGGCCCAGCAGGAACGGCGAGCTGGCCAGCCAGGCCCCCGCCACCAGCGTCACCACGTCGGACAGCCAGCCGCCGCCCGCGTACAGGCGGTGGCTCGCGACGAAGACCATGACCAGCCCGACGGCCGTCTCGTTGACGTGGGCGTCCCTCGCGCCGTCCGGCGTCCCCACCACCCACGGCGCGACGAACAGCGTCACGCCGATGACCAGCATGAACAGCCCGATGATCTCGTCGTGCTGCGCCTTCCGGAGGGACCGCCTCGGCACCCGGCCGCGCCACGACGTGCCGGAGTAGTGCGTGAGTGTCATGACCGCACCTGCCCTCCCTCTCGTGCTCACCTCCAGCCTCCGGCGCGGCGCGCCGGGCCGCAAGCGGGGGCGGGCGCCGCAACGCCACCGCCATTGGTCGGGTGTATGTACGCGTCACCGCCACATGAGCGCGTCCGGATCCGGACCGAGGGAGCCTTGACCGGGATACATCGGATGTCTAGTGTCGCCGTGACACAGACCATATGAGGGAGTGCGCCCGTGGCTCGCTTCACCGAGATACGCACGCATGACGTGCGCTTTCCCACCTCCCGGACGCTGGACGGGTCCGACGCGATGAACCCCGATCCGGACTACTCGGCCGCCTACCTGCGGCTGCTCACCGACGCCGGCGACGACCTGGAGGGGCACGGGTTCGTCTTCACGATCGGCCGCGGCAACGACGTCCAGGTCGCGGCGCTCCGCGCGCTGGAGAACCACCTCGTCGGGCGGGACGTGGAGACGACCCTGTCCGACCTGGGCGGCGTGTGGCGGGAGCTGGTGGGCGACTCCCAGCTCCGCTGGCTCGGCCCGGAGAAGGGCATCATGCACATGGCGATCGGCGCGGTCGCCAACGCGCTGTGGGACCTGCGCGCCAAGCGCGCGGGCCTGCCGCTGTGGCGGCTGCTCGCCCTCCTCAGCCCCGAGGAGATCGTCGACCTGGTCGACTTCCGGTACCTCACCGACGCCCTGACCCGCGAGGAGGCGCTCGGCATCCTCAAGGCGGCCGAGCCCGGCCGGGCCGAGCGCGAGGCGCGGCTGCTGCGCGAGGGCTACCCGGCGTACACCACCACGCCCGGCTGGCTCGGCTACGACGACGAGAAGCTGGCACGGCTGTGCCGGGAGGCGGTGGCCGACGGGTTCACGCAGATCAAGCTCAAGGTGGGCGCCGACCTGGAGGCCGACCTGCGCAGGCTGGCGCTGGCGCGCGAGGTGTGCGGGCCTGACGTGCGCATCGCCGTCGACGCCAACCAGCGCTGGGACGTCGCCGACGCGATCCGCTGGATCGAGGCGCTCGCGCCCTACGACCTGGCCTGGGTCGAGGAGCCGACCAGCCCCGACGACGTCCTCGGCCACGCCGCCATCGCCGAGGCCATCGCCCCGACCCCGGTCGCCACCGGCGAACACGCCGCCAACCGCGTGATGTTCAAGCAGTTCCTCCAGGCCCGGGCGCTGTCGGTGCTCCAGCTCGACGCGACGCGGGTCGCCGGCGTGAACGAGAACATCGCGATCCTGCTGCTGGCCGCCAAGTTCGGGGTCCGGGTCTGCCCGCACGCGGGCGGCGTGGGCCTGTGCGAGGCCGTGCAGCACCTGGCGATGTTCGACTACCTCGCGGTCTCCGGCTCCCTCGACGGCCGCGTGATCGAGTTCGTCGACCACCTGCACGAGCACTTCGTCACCCCGGTCGACGTCCGCCGGGGCCGCTACTTCGCGCCCACCGCGCCCGGCGCCGGCACGCAGATGCTCACCCCCTCCATCCAGGAGCACGCGCATGGCTGAGGCCGTGACCGCCTCCGCCGCGCCGGCGACCGAGGCGCTGCTGGAGGTCGAGGGCGTCGACAAGTCCTTCCCCGGGGTGCGGGCGCTGTCCGGGATGCGCCTGGACCTGCGCTCCGGCGAGGTGCTGGCGCTGGTCGGGGAGAACGGCGCCGGCAAGTCGACGCTGATGAAGCTGCTGACGGGCATCTACGCCGCCGACGCCGGAACGTTCAGCCTCGGCGGGAAGCCGTACGAGCCGACCAGCCCGCGCCACGCGCTTCAGCTGGGCATCAGCATCATCCACCAGGAGTTCAACCTGGTGCCGCACCTGACGGTCGCCCAGAACATCTTCATCGGCCGCGAGCCGCGCCGCGCCGGCCGGCTGTGGCTGGACGAGCGGAAGCTGAACGCCGACGCCGCCGCGCTGCTCGATCGCCTGGGCCTGCCGCTGGACCCGCGCGCGGTCGTCGGCGAACTGACCGTCGCCAACCAGCAGATGGTGGAGATCGCCAAGGCCCTGTCCTACGAGCCGCGCGTGCTGATCATGGACGAGCCGACGGCCGCCCTGAACGAGGCCGAGGTCGCCACGCTGCACGAGCTGATACGCCGCTTCGTCAGGCCCGGCACCGGCGTCATCTACATCTCCCACCGGATGGCGGAGATCAAGCGGATCGCCGACCGCGTCACCGTGATCCGTGACGGCGAGTACGTCGACACCCTTCAGGTGGCCACGGCGGAGACGGCCGAGATCATCGGGCTGATGGTGGGCCGGGCCCTGAACGCCGACGCCCGGCCCGAGGGCGTGCGTACGGGCCGCGAGGTCGTGCTCGGCGTCCGGGGCCTTGTCACGAAGTCGCTGCTGAAGGACGTCTCCTTCGACCTGAGGGCCGGCGAGATCCTCGGCTTCGCCGGGCTGATGGGCGCGGGAAGGACCGAGGTGGCGCGGGCGATCGTCGGCGCCGACCGGATCGCCGCGGGCCGGATCATGGTGCGCGGCGAAGAGGTACGCATCCGCAACCCGGCCGAGGCCGCGCGGCACGGGATCGGCTACCTGTCGGAGGACCGCAAGCGGTTCGGGCTGCTGCTGGAGCAGGACGTCAAGGCCAACATCGCGCTCAGCGCGCTGCGCGACCGGTTCACCAGGGCCGGGTTCGTGCGCGACGGGGCGCTGCGGGCCAGGGCCGAGGAGACGATCGGCACCCTGCGCATCAAGACCCCGTCCGCCGGCCAGACGGCCAAGCACCTCTCCGGCGGCAACCAGCAGAAGGTCGTCATCGCCAAGTGGCTGGTCAAGGACTGCGACATCCTCATCTTCGACGAGCCGACGCGCGGCATCGACGTCGGCGCCAAGGAGGAGATCTACCAGCTCCTCAACGAGCTGGCCGCCCAGGGCAAGTCGATCATCATGATCTCCTCCGAGCTGCCGGAGATCCTGCGCATGTCACACCGCGTCGTGGTGATGAGCGAGGGGCGCGTCACCCGCGTGATCGAGGCCGCCGACGCGACCCAGGAGCAGATCATGCACTACGCGACGCTGCGGCCCGACGAGAACCCGGCCGACGCCGCCGAGCTCGGCCTCATCAACGCCGACCCCGAAGAAGAGGCGGAACAGCCATGACAACGGTGAAGACGGTGAAGCCACCGGCGTCGGATCCGCGGAAGGACAAAGAGGCACGGGCCGTCATGGCCGTGGTCAGGGGCAGGCTCCAGCAGCTGCTGGCGTTCGCGAGTCTGATCGTGATCTACACCTTCTTCGCGATCGCCAGCCCCTACTTCCTCACCTACGACAACTTCATCTCGATCCTGTACTCCACGGTGGTCATCGGAACCCTGGCGGTCGGGACGACGTTCGTCATCATCTCCGCGGGGATCGACCTGTCGATCGGCACCGGCATGGCGCTGTGCGCCGTGATGGCCGGGGTCTTCATGGTCGACGCCGACCTGCCGCTGATCGTCGGTGTGCCGCTGACGATCCTGTTCGGCGGGCTCATGGGGCTCATCAACGGCGTCACCATCGCGCTGCTGAAGATCCCTCCGTTCATCGCGACGCTGGCGATGATGATGGTGGCCGAAGGGCTCGCGCTGGTCGTGTCGGACAGCACCCCCATCTACTTCAACGACGTCTCCGGCTACACCGACATCTCCACCGGTCACGTCCTTCCGGGGGTCGACATCCCCAACGCGGTGCTCATCCTCCTCGCGATCGCGGCCGTCGCGGGCGTGCTGCTCACCAAGAGTGTGCTGGGCCGCTACACCTACTCGATCGGCAGCAACGAGGAAGCCACCGCGCTGTCCGGCATCGACGTGCGCCGGTGGAAGATCGCGATCTACGCCTTCGCAGGGCTGTTCATCGGCCTGGCCGGGGTGCTGATCTCCGCCCGCCTCGGCTCGGCCCAGCCCGCCACCGGCCTGGGCTACGAACTCCAGGCGATCGCCGCCGTCGTCATCGGCGGCACCTCGCTGTCCGGCGGCAAGGGCACGATCACCGGAACCCTGATCGGCGCCCTCATCATCGGGGTGCTCAACAACGGCCTGCAGATCATGTCGATTCCCCAGGAATGGCAGAGCGTGATCCTCGGCTGCGTGATCCTCCTCGCCGTCTACACCGACCGCGTCCGCAAGAAGGAAACGACATGAGACCGTCACCCACCGGAACGAAGGAGATCTGGCGATGAGAAGCATGAGGAAGGCGGTCGCCGCCTGTGCCGTGGCGTTGTCCATGGCGATGATGCTGACCGCGTGCAGCAGGGACGATGCCGGTGGCGGGGACGGCCCTCTTATCGCGATCGTTTCCAAGGGCTTCCAGCACCAGTTCTGGCAGGCCGTCAAGAGCGGTGCCGAGCAGGAGGCGGAGGAGCGGGGGGCGCGGATCACGTTCGTGGGCCCGCCCACCGAGGCGGACGTGGAGGAGCAGATCAACATGCTCACCAACGAGCTCGCCAAGAACCCCGACGCCCTCGGCTTCGCCGCGCTCGATTCGCAGGCCGCCGAGCCGATGCTGCAGGACGCCGACTCGCGGGGCATCCCGGTGGTGGCCTTCGACTCCGGCGTCGAGTCCGACGTCCCGGTGACCACCGTGGCCACGGACAACAAGGCCGCCGCCGCGCTGGCGGCCGAGCACCTGGCCGAGGAGCTGGGCGGCGAGGGCAAGGTCGCGCTGATCGTGCACGACCAGACGAGCCTGTCCGGCAAGGACCGCCGGGACGGCTTCCTGGAGTGGATGGAGCAGAACGCGCCCGGCATCACCGTGCTGGAGCCGCAGTACGGCGGCGGCGACCAGCAGCAGTCCGCCGACATCGCCAAGTCGATCATCCAGGCCAACCCCGACCTGGACGGGATCTACGCCGCGAACGAGGGCTCGGCGGTCGGCATGATCAACGGCGTGCGGGAGAGCGGCAAGGACGGCCTGACGCTCGTCGGCTTCGACTCGGGCAAGGCCCAGATCGACGCCATCAACAACGGGGCGATGCTCGGCGCCGTCACCCAGGACCCGGTCGACATGGGCCGGCAGCTCGTCGACGCCGCGCTGAAGGCCATCGACGGCCAGGAACTGCCCGAAGAGATCGACACGGCGTTCCACTGGTACGACAAGGCCAACATCAACGACCCCGAGATCCAGGCCACGCTCTACGAATAACCCAGAGAGTCCTGCGGACGCATCCGCGGTGGTGCGGGCGGCGACCGCCGCACCACCGCGGCCCCGTTTCAGGGCTGGGCCGGCCCGACGCGCACGAGGGCGATCGCGCTGGTCCGCCAGCCGTCGCCGCGCAGCACGGCCGCGATCCGGGCCTCCGGCCGCCCCCCGGCCCGGGCACGGGGCGTCACCTCGAAGCCGATGGAGCGCGTCTGCCCGTCGCGGATCGACGTCGTCCTCAGGCCCGCGCCGGTGGCGCTCCAGCCCTCGGGGAGCTCCAGGGTCAGCTCGCCCGCCGGGACGGTCCTGCCGACGGCCGTGACGGCGACCTCGCAGGCGAAGGGCGTCCCGTCGGCCGCCGCCTCGGGAGCGGACAGCGCCAACCTGACCTGCGCGGTGGCCACGTAGCCGCGCCCCTCGCGGGCGGCGAGGGTGATCTGCTCGCCGTCGCGGGCGACCTCGACCGTCCGGCCGCTCGCCTCGTCCCGCACCTCGAACAGGCCGCCGAACAGGCCGCCGCGGACGGTCAGCGCGCCGGAGCGCCCGGGGCGCAGCGCCGCCCTGGTCGGCGTTCCGCCCTCCCAGTCGATGTCCACATCCACGTCGCCGCGCGCCCGCAGGCCCCTGACGGAGCCGGACGCCCAGAACGCCGGCAGCGCGGGCAGCAGGTCGATGACGCCGCGATGGCTCTGCACCAGCATCTCCGCGGCGCCGGCCGTGGCGCCGAAGTTGCCGTCGATCTGGAACGGCGGGTGGGTGTCCCACAGGTTGGCGAGGGTGCTGTCCCGCAGCTGCTGCGACAGCATGGTGTGGGCGTGGTCGCCGTCGCCGAGCCGCGCCCAGAAGTTGATCTTCCACGCCTTGCTCCAGCCGGTGCCGCCGTCGCCGCGCGCCGTCAGGGAGACGCGGGCGGCCTCGGCGTAGTCGGGCTGGTCCTGGGGGGTGATCTGCCGGCCGGGGTGGAGGGCGAAGAGGTGCGAGACGTGCCGGTGGTCGTTCTCCGGATCGTCCCAGTCCTCCTTCCACTCCTGGAGCTGCCCCCACGAGCCGATGCGCAGGCCGGGGTCGAGGCGGGCGAGGGTGTCGGTCAGCTCGGCGACGAAGCCGCCGTCGTCCCCGACGCCGAGCGCCTCGGCCGCCTCCGCCGTGCTGGTCAGCAGGTCCCACACGATCTGCTGCGACATCGAGGTCCCGGCGGAGAATTCGCCCTGCTCCGGCGAGAAGCTGGGCGACACCACGAGCAGCTCGTCCCTGGGGTCGGCGACGAGCTCGTCGATCCAGAACTGGGCGAGGGCCTTCATCACCGGGTAGGCGCGCTCGCGCAGGAAGTCCTCGTCGAGGGTGAAGAGGTAGTGCTCGTAGAGGTGCTGCGCCACCCACGCCCCGGCCTCCGGGAACCAGAAAGCCGTGGGCCAGTCGTGGACGCCGGTGAAGCCGAAGGGGGTGGTCTCGTTGTGCACCACCCAGCCCCGGCTGCCGAACATCTCCCGGGCGGTGACCTCGCCGGGCGGCACCAGCGAGGCGACGTAGTCGAAGAGCGGCCCGGTCAGCTCGGAGAGGTTGGTGGTCTCGGCGAGCCAGTAGTTCATCTGGAGATTGATGTTGACGTGGTAGTCGGCGCTCCACGGCGGGGTGGTGGAGTTGTTCCACACACCCTGGAGGTTCGCCGGGAGCGAGCCGGGGCGGGAGGAGGAGATCAGCAGGTACCGGCCGTACTGCACGTACAGCACTTCGAGGGCCCTGCGCTGGGCCGGGGTCGCGGTGCCGTCCCGGTACGCGCCCAGCAGCGCGTCGGTGGGAACGCCGGGGTCCTCCTCGCCCACCGTGAGCCGCATTCGGTCGAACAGCGCGCGGTAGTCGGCCACGTGCGCCTCGCGCAGCGCGGCGTAGCCCTTCGCGGCCGCCGCGTCGAGCCGCTCGGTGACGGGGCCGTGCGGGTCGGCGCCGGTGCGGTAGTCCGGGTAGCGGGCGGCGTAGTCGGTCCCGGCCGCGAGGACGAGCGTCACCGCGTCGGCGTCCGCGACGGTGACGGAGCCGTCGGCGTTGTCGGAGCGGCTGCCGCCCTCGGCGAGGACCTGGATCTGCGCCTCGAACCGCAGCCCGTTCTCGTTCAGCGCACCGGCGAGGGTGATGCGCCCGCCGCCGGCCGTGACGCTCGCCGAGCGGTTGGTCTCGGTGGTGACCGAGACGGTGAGGCCGACGGCGCCGGGCCGGTCCGCCGTCAGGCGGGCGACGATCACGCCGTCCGGGGCGGAGGCGAAGTACTCGCGGGCGTAGGCCACGCCGCCCGAGGCGTAGGTGACGCCCGCAAGGGCCTGCCCGATGTCGAGGTAACGCCGGTAGTCGCCCGGCTCGGCGGGCTCCGGCGTCATCTGGATCCAGACGTCGCCGAAGGTCTGGTGGGCGCCGTAGCCCGTCCTGGCCTGGCCGAGCTGGTCCGCGACCCACTCCGGGTCGGTCCGCAGCTCGTCGTCGATGCGGCGCTGGACCTCCTCGATGGCGCCGGGGCGGGGGGCGGTCCAGTTGCCGAAGGTGTAGCCCGCCACGCCCGGGCCGCCGGTCCACAGCGTCTTCTCGTTGAACTGCAGCCGCTCCCTCGCCGGGTCGCCGAAGACGCACGCACCCAGCGCGCCGTTGCCGATCGGGAGCGACTGCGACTCCCAGTCGGTGGCGGGCGCGTCGTACCACAGGGCCGTGGGCGTGGCCCGGGGGCGCTCGCCGGGCCGCTGGGCGGAGGCGGCCGACGCGTCGGTCAGCGGCGGCAGCCCGAGGGCGGCGGCGGCGCCGGTCGCGCCGGCCATGAACACGCGTCTGGGGACGCCTTGTCGGGTCATCACGGCACCTCGTCCTCGAAGTCGTGGGTGGCTGGGGGTGACGACGATCGCAGCGGAGGCTATAGATCCGATGTCTTGACCGTCAAGGGATCGTGAAGCAGCGGAATTTCGCGCAATGCCACCGAGCCTTCCGGAAAGACACCCGACCATTCGGTGTCGAGTCGGAGCGACAGGCCGCTGACCGGCGGCGACGGGGGCCGCGGGGCGGCTCCGTCGCCGCCCGTCCGCTTGACGCCTGATACATCGGATGTTCTCATCGCCGCATGACTCAGCGCATCGCCGTCCACACCCGGCTGAAGGCGGGTCGGGAATCCGACTACGACCGGGTGCACGCCACCATTCCGCCCGAGCTCGCCGAACGCCTGCGTGCCGCCGGCGTCACCAACTGGCGCATCTGGCGCAGCGGCCGCGACCTCTTCCACGAGATCGAGGTGGAGGACTACCGGGCGATGCGCCGCGCGCTCGCGAACGACCCGGTGAACCTGGCCTGGCAGGCGCGGATGGCCGAGCTGCTGGAGGTCGAGGACGACTACTCGGGCGAGGACGACGGCCTGCCGCTGGTGTGGAGCCTCGCGTGAACGCGAGCGTCAACGTGACGCTGCGGGCCGGGCCGTGGTGGCTGGGCACCGCCGGGATCGGCAACCTCGGGCGCCCGATCAGCGACGCGGCGGCCCGCGCCACGGTCGACACCGCCTGGGAGGCGGGCGTGCGCGGCTTCGACACCGCCCCCCACTACGGACTCGGCCTCGCCGAACGGCGCCTGGGCGAGGCGTTGGCGGGGCGGCCCCGCGAGGAGTTCCTGATCTCGACGAAGGTCGGCCGCCTGCTTCGCCCCGTCGCGCCCGGCCGGGACCCGGAGGGCGACGACCTCGCAGACGACCTCGGCGACGACCTCGCCAACGGCTTCGCCGTGCCCGCCACGTACCGCCGGGTCTGGGACATGTCCCGGGCGGGCGTCGAGCAGTCGCTCGCCGAGAGCCTGGACCGGCTCGGCCTGGACCGGGCCGACGTCGTCTACCTGCACGACCCGGACGAGTACGACCCGGCCGCCGCCGCCCCGGGCGGCCCCGACTCGCCCGCCGGAGCCCTGACGGCCGGGCTGCGGGCGCTGGCGGCGCTGCGCGACCAGGGGGCCGTCCGGGCGGTCGGCGTGGGCTCGAAGTCCGTGCCGACGCTGACCGCCGCCGCGCGCAGCGGCCTGGCCGACGTCCTCATGGTCGCCGGCCGGTACACGCTCCTGGAGCAGCCCGCCGCCGCCCTGCTCAGGGAGTGCGCGGCGCGCGGCATCGCCGTCGTCGCCGTCGGCGTCTTCAACTCCGGCGCGCTCAGCCATGCGGCCCCGGACCCCTCGCTGCCGTACGAGTACGGGCGGATGCCGCCCGAGGTCTACGAGCGCATCACGCGGATCCGCGCGATCTGCGAGCGGCACCGCGTGGACCTGCCGACGGCGGCGCTGGCGTTCCCGCTGCGCTCGCCCACGGTCGCCGCCATCGCCGTGGGCGCGCAGTCCCCCGCGCAGGCGCGCGAGAACGCCGCCCGCGCCGCCGCCCCCGTCCCCGCGGCGCTGTGGGACGACCTCGCGGCGGCGGGGCTGGCCGGCGAGGAGCGCTAGGCCCTGTCCGGTCGGTCTTGCCGGATCGGCCCGCAGCGCGAGGCGCGGTGCTCCCCCAGGCCGTCGAGGGCCTGGGGGGAGTAGGTGGGCGAGCCCGACAACGCGGCGCCCCAGCCGATATGCCGCTACCGCGGCGTGGGCCGTGGCGCGAAGCGGTGGGGGTACCTCCCGCGCAGCGAAGCGGAGTGGGGGAGTCGCGGGCCGGCACGATGGCCCGGGCAGGGCCTACGGGTGGTCGACCAGGGCCTGGCGCAGCCACTGCTCGACGCCGGCGACGTGCATCGTGGCCAGGGCGCGGGTGATGTCCGGCTGGCGCTCGGCGAGCGCCCGCAGGATGGCGCGGTGCTCCGCGAGGGTGCGCTCGACCGCGCCCTCCTGCGTGAGGCCGCGCCACGTCCGCGCGCGCTGCGTGCGGCCCGACAGGCTCTCCACCAGCGACGCCAGCACGGCGTTGCCGGACCCGGCCGCGATGCGGCGGTGGAACTCCAGGTCGTTCTCGACGAGTTGGTCGACGGTGGGGTTGTCGCCGAGCGAGTCGAGCAGCGGCGTGAGGCCCTCGATGTCCTCGGCGGGCATCCTCACGGCGGCCATCTCGGCGGTGATCGGCTCGATGACGCGCCGCGCCTCCAGGATCTGCAGCACGGTGTCGTCGCGGTGGAAGTCGACCATGAAGCCCAAGGCGTCCATGAGCAGCGACGGCTCCAGGCTGGTGACGTAGGTGCCGTCGCCGCGCCGCACGTCCAGCACGTGGATGAGGGAGAGCGCGCGCACCGCCTCGCGCAGCGAGTTCCGGGACAGGCCGAGGCGCTCGGCGAGGTCCGGTTCCCGGGGCAGCCGGTCGCCGGGACGCAGCTCGCCGTCCACGATCATCTGCTTGATCGCCTCGATGGCGTCGTCGGTGACCGACATCGCGCTCCTCCCACTCCCCGGGCCACCGGCCCAGCGAGGCTCCGCATTCCCGAAGGATACATCGGATCTTTCAACCGGCCCCGCGCCGTGCGCTCCCCCGGGGCCCCGGGCGAACTCGCCGCCCTCGCCGAACTGGTGGACCGGGACGGGCTGCGCCCGTTCGCGGGAGAGAGACCCTGCCGCTGACGGACGCCGCCAAGGCCCACGAACGCGGCGAGAGCGGGCGGGTGCGGGGAAAGGTGGTGCTGGTGGTGCCGTGACCGCGAACGCCGCCGCGCCGGCGACACGCTGATTCGGAAGCAGGCCTCAGTCGCGGCCGCCGTGCGGCGCGGCCAGGGCGTCGAGGTCCGCCAGGTCCGCCGCGCTCAGCTCCAGGTCTCCGGCGCCGGCGTTGTCCTCCAGGTACGCGGGGGTCTTGGTGCCGGGGATGGGGACGACGTACCGGCCCTGGGCCACCACCCACGCGAGCGCCACCTGGGCCGGGGTGGCGCCGGCGCGCTCGGCGATCTCCCGGACGCGGCCGGCGATGGCCAGGTTGGCGCGCAGGGTGTCCTGCTGAAAGCGCGGCAGCCTGCGGCGGAAGTCGTTCTCCGGCAGGTCGTCGAAGGAGGTGAAGCGTCCGGTGGGGAAGCCGCGCCCCAGCGGCGAGAAGGGCAGGAAGGCGATGCCCCGCTCCTCGCAGTAGGGCAGCACCTCGGCCAGCGGGGCGCGGGTCCACAGCGACAGCTCGGACTGGACGGAGGTGACCGGGTGGACGGCCTGGGCGCGCCGGATCTGGTCGACGGTCACCTCGGACAGGCCGAGGAACCGGGTCTTGCCCGCCGCCGCGATCTCCGCCATCGCGCCCCAGGTCTCCTCGATGGGGACCTCGGGGTCGACCCGGTGCAGCTGGTACAGGTCCACGTGGTCGGTGCCCAGGCGGAGCAGGCTCTCGTCGATCGACGCCCGCACGTGCTCGGGGCGGCCGTTGTTGCCGATGAGCGGGGAGCCGTCGGGGCCGCCCGTCGGGTCGGTCACCACCAGGCCGACCTTGGTGGCCAGCACCGCCCGCTCGCGGTAGCCGCCCGTCAGCGCCCGGCCCACCAGTTCCTCGTTGGTGTACGGCCCGTACACGTCGGCCGTGTCGAGGAGGGACATGCCGAGGTCCAGGGCCTGCCGGATGACGGCGAAGGAGATCGCCTCGTCCCGCGGGGTCCCTATGTCGTAGGCGAACGTCATGCCCATGCAGTCCAGGCCGATGCGGCCGATCTCGGGCCCGGTGTCCCCGAGCGTCGTCTTACGCATGCGTCTGTCCTTCCTCCCTTCCTCTGCGGCTCGCGTCTCGCGGCGCGCGGCGCGCGGCGCTCAGCGCGGCACGAGCCGCATCGTCGTGGAGCTCGCCTCGGGGCTCGTGATGGCGTCGATGATCTGCGCGGCGTAGCGGGCGTATTTGCGGTGGTACGCCGTGTCGACGCGGTCGTTGATGCCCTCGTCGGCGTCGACGAAGCTGACGTCCTTGTGAACGCCGCCGGCCCGGATGTGACCCTGTCGGCGCACCCGCGTGCCGCGGAACCAGTCGGAGGTGGACCCGTACACCGAACGGACGTAGAGGTCATCGTCCACGCGGACCACCCAGATCGTCCGCGGCCTGCTCAACTCGCCGTCGCCGCGCACGGACGCGACCATCAGCTCCTCCGCCGACCCGATCGTGTCGAGCTCGTCGTCCGTCCACGCCGCCGCCATCGATCTCATCTCCTTCCGCCTTCTGCCGTTGAGAGGCCAGATGAACAGCCCTCACGGCTCCGGGCAAAGCGGACGCGCGGACGGCCGGGACACGTCACCCTGTCAGAAGTCCTGGGCGCGCTCCGCGCTGGAGCTGACGCGCGTCGTCGGTCGCCCCGGGGAACTCCGTTGCCCCTCGCGTCGACCACGGCGTCGCCGCCCCCGACCCCGAGTGGGGCGCCTTCTTCCAGGTCCGCCCGCTCACCGCGCACGACGCGGCGCTGCGCGGCACCTTCCGCTACTCGGCGGCGTTCGACATCGCCTGATCGCGCCGGGGCGGCGGGGCGCCTTCGCGCCGGGATGGCTGGCGGGCGAAGCGGCCGGCTGACGCGGCGTCGCTGCGTCGCGCGTCGCGGTACGGTCGCCGGGTGGTGTCCGACCTGTTCGATCCCCGCGCCCCGGCCTTCCTCGCCGACCCGTACCCGGCGTTCGCCGCGCTGCGCGAGCAAGGCCCGGTGCACCATCACGAGGGCCTGGGGCTGGCGGTGGCCGTGTCGCACGCCGCCTGCTCGGAGGTGCTGCGCGACCGCTCGGCCGGGCGGATCTGGGTCGACAAGGAGCCGGCGTCGGCGTTCCCGGCGTTCAACCTGCTGCACCGCAATTCGCTGCTGGAGACCGAGCCGCCGCGCCACACGCGGCTGCGGCGGCTGATCGCGGCGGCGTTCGGCCGCGGGCACACCGCGCGGCTCCAGCCGTGGGTGCGGTCGGTGGCCGATCGCCTGGTCGACAGGCTCGCCGCCGCCATCGCCGCCGACGGGCGGGCCGACCTGCTCGCGCACCTGGCGGCGCCGCTGCCGGTCGAGGTCATCGCCGAGCTGCTCGGCGTGCCGGAGCCCGACCGGCCGCGGCTGCGGCCGTGGTCGAACGCCATCGTGAAGATGTACGAGTACGGCCTGCCGCCCGAGGGTGCGGCGGCGGCCGAGCGGGCGGCGGCGGAGTTCGCCGGCTACCTGCGGGCGCTGGCCGCCGCCCGGGCCCGCGAGCCGGGCGAGGACCTGATCAGCGACCTGGTGGCGGTGCGCGACGGCACCGACCGGCTCACCGGCGACGAGCTGGTCGGCACGGCGGTGCTGCTGCTGATGGCCGGGCACGAGGCGACGGTGAACGTGATCGGCAACGGCGTGCTGGCGTTGCTGCGCCACCGCGACCAGTGGGAGCGGCTGGCTGCCGACCCGGGCGGGCTGCTGCCGACCGCCGTGGAGGAGCTCATCCGCTTCGACGCGCCGCTCCAGCTCTTCGAGCGCACCGCCACCGAGGCAACCGCCGTCGCCGGGTACGCGCTGGCGCCGGGCGAGAGGATCGCGGCGCTGCTCGGCGCGGCGGCGCGCGACCCGGCGGTGTTCGACGCCCCGGACACCCTGGACATCGGCCGCTCGCCCAACCCGCACCTCGGCTTCGGCGCCGGCATCCACTACTGCGTGGGCGCGCCGCTGGCCCGCGTCGAGATCGCCGCCGCGCTTCAGGCCCTGGTCAACCGCCTGCCCGGGCTGCGCCTGGCGGCCGAGCCCGAACGCCGCCCCGAGTTCGTGATCCGCGGCCTGCGCACCCTCCCCGTCACCACCCGGCGCGCCGGTCGCCAGGAGACGGACACGCCGAAGGCGGCCAGGGGTTCGGTGACCGGCTGGACGTAGCTGGTGGACGGGCCGGAGGAGTCGCAGGAGCTGGAGCCGCCGGAGAGGAGGCCGCAGCCGGTGGGCCGCCCCGGTCGGCGTGACGGAGACGGCGAGGGCTCCCGCCGAGCCCGGTCAGTCGCCGCCCAGCAGCACCCCCAGCGCCGCAGCCGTGTCTGGGTAGCGGCCGGCCAGCGCCGCGCCCGCCGCCGGGGCCCGGCCGGGATCCGGCGTCGCCCACGTCCCGTCACAGCCCAGCAGGGCCGCTACCGCGTCGCAGGTCGCGGGGTGGGCGGCGAGCAGCGGGACGCCGTCCCGGCCGGCGTCCGCCGGCCGCGCCGGGCGCGCGGCCACCGGCTCCGGCCGCGCCCGCCACGGCGGCACCCACTCGTCCAGCGCCGCGAGCCGCCCGGGGAAGACGCGCCCGGCCTCGCGTATCAGCAGCGGGGCCAGCTCGGCGCCGCCCGACCGCAGGGTGGTGATCAGGGTCGGCAGCCACGGCAGCAGCACCGGGTCCGGCAGCCGCCCGAAGGCATTCGACACCGCCTCCACGACGAAGTCGGCCAGGCCCGGGACGGGCTCCAGGGCGTGGACGAAGCCGCTGAGGTAGCGCGGATAGGCGGGCAGCACCAGCGGGTTGCCGAGCAGCTCGTCGCACCGCGCCCGCAACTCGGCGCGGTCCAGGTGCCCGAGCTGCGCCTTCGCGGCCCACAGCAGCGCCGTCTTCGACGGGTCCTCCGGGTGCGACTGGGCCACCGCCAGCTCCAGTTGCGTCCGGTCGCAGCCCAGCGACAGCGCCAGGCTCTCCATGCTGAACAGGAAGCCCAGCATCGCCGCCACCTGGCGGACGGTCGCGTCGTCGTCGGTGAACGCCGTCGGCAGCAGGGTGCAGTAGTGGGCGTATCCGGTCGTGACGAAGGACTCGATCCACGGCGGCAGCACCGGCTCGCTGGTGCGGTAGTACGCCAGCAGCCGCCGCACCCGGCGCAGCACCTCCGGCGCGCCGTCGACGCCGCGTTCGGCCGACAGCACCTGGAGGGCGCGTGTGCCCAGCTCGTCGGCGAGGCGGCGGCTGCCCAGGTACAGCGTCGCGTCCTCGACGGCCGCCAGGACGGTCGCCGCGGTGGCCTGCGGGGCGTACGCCGCGCGGCGCAGGCGCTGTTCCAGGACCTGTTCGAGGCTGACGCCCTCGTAGCCGAGCTCGATGAGGGCGCGCTGGTGGGTGCCCAGCGCCAGGTCCCACGACTCCTGGATGGGCCGCTCCCCCAGCCTCCGCTCGCCCATGATGGGCCGCGCGGCGCCCTGCGGCATCAGGTACCGCAGCATCCACAGCACGTCGGAGCAGCGCTCCAGCTCGGGGCGGGCGGCGATGTCCAGCAGCGCCCGCTGCACGCCGCGCTGCTGGAGCCTCAGGTTGAGCGGCGCGAGCCGGTCGTGCACGTCGCGGGCGAGGGGCGGCAGCGAGTCGTAGCCGACCTGGCCGATGCGGTCGCCGCCCATCATGATCTCCACGATGCGGCGCACGTCGCGCCGGCCGGGCACGGCGTCCTTCTCGATGCAGGTGACGGCCGCGTCCTGGAAGTCGTACGGCGTGGGCTTGGCACGGTCGCGCATGCCGGCGAGGAGGATCGCGGTCTCGAAGACGGCGATGGCGTCGGCGGTGGAGGCGAGGTAGCCGTTGCGGCGGGCGGCGCGCACCACGTCGACCGACCAGCCGAGGAGTTCGGCCTCGTCGAGCCGGTCGAGGACCGGCGGTCGCTGGAGGAAGCCGCTCAGCCTGTCCGGGGGCAGGGCCGCCGCCGCGGGGCGGCCCGCGTCGGTCGTGACGGCCGCGGCGGCGGTGGCCTTCTTCGGCTTGGTCTTCGCCTTCGGCCTGGGCTTCTTCGCGCCCGCCTGTCCGGCCAGGCGGTAGGGCTCCACGCGGGTGCGCCGGAGATTCTTCGCCCAGACCGTGGCGGCGATCGACACCGAGCCGGGGGCGAGGCCGAACTGCGCCTCGATCGCGGCGTGGCTGGAGGGGATCAGGCCGTGCTGCCAGGTGGTGGCGGTGCGCGGGGCGATCTCGAAGGTGCCGGCGCCGTGGACGCCGAACTCCGCGACGCGGCTGGCCGCGTGGAAGGCACCGCAGACGTAGAGGCAGTCGGCGGGATCGGTGCCGGTCGCGGCCAGGTGCTCGCGCATCCGGATCCACATGTAGCGCTCGCGGTCCTCGTCGACGCGCACCCGGTGGGGGTCGCCGGGCGCGAGGCGGCGGAAGAGGCTGCCGATCAGCAGCATGACCTGGCGGTAGGCGTCGTGGTCGCTGTCGCCGAGGGGCAGTTCGACGTACTGGTGCCACCACTCCGACCAGTGCCGCACCCTGCCGTGGCGCAGCAGGTGCTCCTCCAGCTCGGCGAAGCGCGGCCGAAGGTCGCCGATCTCCACGCCGACCGCGTCGCCGTGCAGCGCCGCCTCCTCGTCGGCGGTCCCGGCGGTCCCGGCAGACCCGGCAGCCCCGGCGGACTCGGCCGGGTCGGAGGGCCCGTCGGTGCGCGTCGCGCGGTCGTCCCACTGGAAGACGTGGTCCGAGGAGCGGTCGACGAGGACCAGCTCGACGCCCGGGGTGTCCAGGGCGTACGCGATCGCCTGGTACTCGGCGGAGGCCTCGGTGATCGGCGCGACCACCGACAGCGGCGCCCAGTCGGCCGGGAAGCCGTCCACCTCGGTCGCGAACGCCTGGACGGCCACCGGGAGGCGGCAGTTGCGCAGCTCGGTCAGCAGCGGCGCCATGTCCTCGCACAGCTCCAGGTAGACGACCTTCGGCTGCTTCTCCCGCAGGCGGCGCGCCATCGCGATCGCGGAGGCGGGCGAGTGGTGGCAGACGGGGAAGATCTCCAGCGGCTCGCGGATCGCGCGGTCGACGTCGTCGACGATGCCCAGCAGGATGCCCTCCAGGGCGCCGGGCCCGTCGGCGAACGCCGCGGCCGCCTCGCGCAGCTGCGCGCGCAGCGCCTCGAAGGTGCTCTGCTGGGTGCCGCTCACGGTGCCCGTGCCGCTCATGACAGGGTGGCGATCGCGTCGCGGCCGCCCTCCAGGAACTCCGGCCAGGAGCCGCCCTCCTCCCTGCTGCGCGGCTCGACGACGCCGTGCAGGTACTTGTTGAGGATGGCCAGGTCCTCGGGCTCGCGCCGTGCCAGCGACCCGACGAGCGAGGAGGCCAGCGTGTGGGCGGTCAGGGCGCGTTCGCCGAAGAAGTTGCTGTGCAGGATGGCGTCCTCCAGTACGCCGATCTGCTCGGCGGTGGAGAGGGCGGACTCCAGCCTCTCGTCGTCGCTGCCGGCCGCTTCCGCCGAGGCGCGCAGGTCGGCGAAGCTCTGCAGCAGGACGTCGAGGAGCGTCGGCGGCACGTCCAGCTCGATCTGGTGGCGGCGCAGCAGCTCCTCGGTGCGGAAGCGGACGATCTCCGCCTCGCTCTTCTTGTTCGTCACCACGGGGATGCGCACGAAGTTGAAGCGGCGCTTGAGAGCGGAGGACAGGTCGTTGACGCCCCGGTCGCGGCTGTTGGCGGTGGCGATGACCGAGAAGCCGGGCTTGGCGAAGACGATGTTGTCGCTGTCCAGCTCGGGAACCGAGATGTACTTCTCGGACAGGATCGAGATCAGCGCGTCCTGCACGTCGCTGGTGGATCGGGTGAGCTCCTCGAAGCGGCCGATCGAGCCGATCTCCATCGCGGTCATGATCGGCGAGGGGATCATCGACTCCCGCGACTGGCCCTTGGCGATGACCATGGAGACGTTCCAGGAGTACTTGATGTGGTCCTCGGTGGTGCCGGCCGTGCCCTGCACGACCAGCGTGGAGTTGCGGCAGATCGCGGCGGACAGCAGCTCGGCCAGCCAGCTCTTGCCGGTGCCCGGGTCGCCGATGAGCAGCAGGCCGCGGTCGGAGGCGAGCGTGACGATGGAGCGCTCGACGAAGCTGCGGTCGCCGAACCACTTCTGCGTGATCTCCCGGTCCAGTCCGTCGGAGCGCTCCGAGCCCAGGATGAACAGCCGGACCATCTTCGGGGACAGCCGCCAGGAGAAGGGCTTGGGGTTGTCGTCGATGGACTCCAGCCAGTCCAGCTCCTCGGCGTACTTGATCTCGGCGGGGGCGCGCAACAGGTCGGACACGACAGGGCCTTTCTCGGTCGTCTTGGGCGTCTGGGGGCGTTGAGGCGTTCGGGTGAGGCGTTCAGGCGCCTCAGGTGTCTCAGATGTCGCAGATATCGCAGATGTCTCAGGTGAGAAACGTCTTGAGTTCGTGGACGAGCTTGCGGATGTGGCCGGAGACCACCGGCGTACCGAGGTCCTTGAAGCGCTCCCGGAACCAGGGGTTGACGCTGCCGCGCCCGGAGCTGGTCACCGAGCCGACGGGGATGAACTTGACTCCCGAGCGGTGAAGGGCGGCCATGCTCTCGAAGAGGGGCTCCGTCCGCCACTCGTAGAAATCGGAGATCCAGACCACGACGGAGCTACGGGGCTCGGCTATCTTCGGCTGGGCCAGCGCCATCGCGACCGTGCCGTCGGTGCCGCCGCCGAGGCGGGTGCGCAGCAGGGTCTCGAAGGGGTCGTTCACCCAGGGCGTGAGGTCGAGCGCCTGCGTGTCGTACGCGATCAGGTGGACGTCCACCTTCGGCAGCCCGGCGAAGATCGACGCCAGGATGGTGCAGTTGACCATCGAGTCGACCATCGAGCCCGACTGGTCGACGACGACGATCAGCCGCTGCGGCGTCGTCTTGCGGGCGGTGTGCCGGTAGTAGAGGCGGTCGACGTACAGCCGCTGCTCCTCCGGGCTCCAGTTGGTGAGGTTCTTCCAGATCGTGCGGTCCAGGTCGAGGTTGCGGAACACCCGCTTCGGCGGGACGGAGCGGTCCAGGGCTCCGGCCGTGGCCTTCTCCACCTGGGTGCGCAGCACCTCGGCGACGTCGTCGACGAAGCGGCGGATGAGGGCCTTGGCGTTGGCCAGGGCCACGCCCGAGAGGTTGTTCTTGTCCCGCAGGAGCTGCTCGATCAGCGACATGCTCGGGGTGAGCTGTGCGGCGAGCCTGGAGTCGGCCAGCACCTCGCGCAGGTGCATCCGCTTGACGAGGTCGGCCTCGATGGCGCCGAGTTCCGGGCCGATCGCGGGAATCAGCCGGCTGAGGTCGGGCGTCGTGCCGCCACCGCCGGTGCCGGTCGGGCTGACGCCCGGTCCGCCGGGGCGGCCGCCGCGCAGCTCGCCGGGGCCGCAGCCGAGCGCGCGCTCCAGCCAGGCCGCGTCGGACTGCCAGCGCGCGAGCTGTCCGGCGGTCACCGCGCCGGAGGCGGCGGCGAAGACGTTGAGCAGCACCTTCGACGCCAGCGCCGCGCGCCGCACCTCGGCGGCCCGGTCGCGCGCCCCGTCGCCGTCACCGTCCGCGCCGGGGTCGGGGTCGGGGTCGGGGTCGGGCACCATCAGGCCGTCGAGTTCGGCGGCCAGCTCGGGGTGGCGCTGCACGATCGAGTCGACGGAGGCCTGCGGGTCCAGCAGCGCGGCCGGCAGGCCGATGTCCTCGACGACGGCGAGGCTCGCCGACTCCAGCGTGGCCTGCTCCTGGTGGTCGAAGAGGCGGGCGAGGAGCCGCCAGTACAGAACCTGACGGCGGTTCTCCTGAGGGTCGTGGGTGTCGTGGGCGTTCGTCATGTCCGCAGCAGCCTCCCCGCACGCTCCCGCAGCGCGGCCACGGCGTCGCCTGCTGCCTTCTCGGCCTTGACGCCGGCCTTGTCGGCCGTGCCTCCGGCCCATCCCCCGGCGTGGAGGGCGACGGCCTTCTTCCGCACGGTCGTCTCGACGGCCAGGGGCTGGAGGCGGAACGCCCCGTCGTCCCAGCGCAGCAGCCCGATGCAGGCGCCTGACGCCGCGACCGCCTCGGGGGTGAGGGGCCCTGCGGCCGGGATGCGGTCGGTGTCGACGGCGAGCGGGTGCCCGGCGACGCTGAACGTCAGCGCGTCGTCGTCCCGCCCGGCGGCGTAGCCCTCCAGGAAGACGGGCACGGCGATCCGCGCCGGGTGCCGGTCCAGGGGCGCGGTCGCCGCGTCGGTGGCGGTCGGCAGGGCGACGCGGGCGGTGACGAAGGCGTCGGCAGGCTCGCCGGGGCGGGCGTGCTCGCCACTCCAGACGAGGTCTCCCCAGGAGGTGATCGGCATGCCGGCCAGCTCCATCGAGCGGCCCTCGCTGACGGCCGCCAGCAGCGACATGTGCGGGCGCAGCAGCTGCCACAGGCCCGCCCCGACGACCGTGTCGGGCTTCGGCGCCGCCACGCTGGCGCGCACCAGGCGGGGCGCGGTGCCGTCGGCCGGCTCGAACACCGCGTGGACCTGCGCCTGGGCGGCGGTCGGGTGCTCGTGCAGGTCGACGCCGAGGGGCAGGAGGCGGCCGGTGGCCGTGCCGGCCGCGGTCGGGGGCGCCTCGCCCGCGCCGGGCAGCGTCAGCAGCATCCCGCGCGACCACAGGTCGGCCCAGCGGCGTGCCGGGACGCGGTCGAGGGCGGCGCCCGGGCAGGACGCGGCGAGTTCGGCGGCGAGGCCGTCGAGGAGCGTCGCCAGGCGGCGCAGCGCCGGGTCCGGGAGCATCGCGGAGACGACCTGCGCCGATCCGGACACGACGTCGTGGTCCATGCCCTGCCACCCGGCGCGCGCCAGGTCGGACAGCCAGGAGCGGGCGGCGGCGAGCAGGTTCGCCGCATGCTGCCCGCCGGGCGGCGGGGCGCTCTCCTCGGCGCGGGGGCGGCCGGTCGCCTCCTCGACCCTGGTCATCAGCGCGTCGTGGACGGAGCCGAGCAGGGCGGCGCGGGCGGCTGCGAGGGCCACTAAGTGGTCCTCGCCCGCGGCCCCGGCCGCGGCCTTCTCGGCCGCCTCGGCGGCCCTGGCGGCCAGCGGCGTTCCCGCGACGGCGTGGGCGAGGCCGGTCAGGCCGGCGGCCTGGGCGGGCTGGGGGCGGAGCAGCCCGCCGGCGAGGGCCCGGTCGAAGGCGTCGACGGCCGCCAGGGCCTCGTCGAGCCCGTCGATGGCCTCGGCGAGCGGTGCGGCGCGCATCAGGCCACCGCCCTGGTCGGCGGGAACCACTGCATCTCCGGCAGGGGCGCGGTGGTCGGGGCGAGTTCCAGGTACGCCAGGTGGCGCAGGAAGCGGCTGAAGACCGGGGCGGCCGCCTTGGTGTCGCCCTGCGGCGGATGTGCGGCGCTCATGCCGGCGGCGAGGGTCTCGGCGGTCGGCTCCCCGTCGCCGTCGGCGGTCTCGACCCGCAGGTAGCGGGCCACGCGCTCGGCGCCGTACTGCAGCACCGCCTCGCCGATCAGGGCACGGATGTGTTTGCAGTACGCGCCCCGCGCGCCGCCGCAGGGCCGGTTGTTGTTCGTGCTGCAGGCGAAGGCGTAGGTGCCGGCCGCCACCGACGAGACGTAGACGCGCTCGATGTCGGAGCCGCTGGACACCACGCCCTGCAAGCGTCCGTCGGCCAGCTCGACGAACGGGACCTTGGCGAGCTTGCGCGGCCGCGCGGGCGGGATCACCCGTGCCGTGCTCGACTTCTCCCAATCGGACAACGCGCCATCTCCTATGCGCCCAGGGGAAGTCCGCGCCACATCGGCGGGACACGGCTGAACATAGTGGCGGCCACTGACAACGCCGCCCGGGGCCCCGGGCCCGGCGCCGAGAGCGGGCGGCCGGCGGCGGCGCTGAGGCCCTCGCCGGCTAGACCGTCACCACCGACACGCCCGCCTCGGTGAAACGCGCGGCCGTCTCCTCGGCGACGGCCACGTCCGTCACCAGCGTGTCCACCCGCTCCGTCGCGCAGATGCGCGCGAAGGTGCGCCGTCCGAGCTTGGTCGAGTCGGCCGCGACCACGACCCGCTCGGCCCGCTCGCACAGCAGCCGGTTGATCCCGGCCTCGTCCTCGTCCTGCGTGGTCGTGCCGTGCTCCACGTCGAAGGCGCCGACGCCGAGGACCGCCACGTCCATCGTGATCTGGTCGAGCACCCCACCGGCGAACGGCCCGGTGAGCTCGTACGACTGCGACCGGGCCACCCCGCCGGTCACCACGATCTTGAACTGCGGCCGCACCGCCAGCTCGTTCGCGATGTTGAGCGCGTTGGTCACGATCGTCAACGCCCGTGATCCGCCGGCCAGGTCGGCCCGCACCGCGAGCGCCCGGGCGACCTCGGTGGTCGTCGTGCCGCCCGTCAGTCCGACCGCCTCGCCGGGCGCGATCAGGTCCGCCACCGCCTTCGCGATCCGCTGCTTCTCCGAGGCCCGCCGGGCGGTCTTGTAGCGCAGCGGGAGTTCGTAGGAAACGCCGTGGACGACCGCGCCGCCCCGGGTGCGCACCAGCATCTGCTGCTCGGCGAGCTGGTCGAAGTCCCGGCGGATGGTCGCGGCCGAGACGCCGAGCGCCGTCGCCGCCGCGTCGACCTCCAGGCGGCCCTGCTCGGCGAGCAGTTCAAGGAGCGCCTGCCAGCGGGCGTCGCGCGACATCCGCACCCTCCACTCGACTTCCTCATCACTCCGTCATTCACCGTCCGTGATGACCCTAGCTCGCCCCACCGCCATGCTTGATTGTGCTTGAAAGCTGCCTCTATCTTTCATTATCGAGCGTTTGCCATTGAGCATTGAGCATCGAGGCGATGGCGCAGCGCGGATTGTTTCGGTTGCGCAGGGTCGGGAGCGCGGGCATGAGCCACGTCGAGAACGAGCTGAGCAGTCAACCCGAGTGCTGGGCGCGCGCCGCCGAGCTGGCGGCGCGGCACGAGAACGCCCTCCCCGCGCCCGGCGAGCGCGTCGCCGTGGTCGGCTGCGGCACCTCCTCCTTCATGGCGCAGGCCGTCGCCGCGCTCCGCGAGGGCGCCGGCCTGGGCGAGTCCGACGCCTTCGCCGCCTCCGAGTTCCCCGCGGGGCGCCGGTACGACCGCGTCATCGCCCTGACCCGTTCGGGCACCACGACCGAGGTGCTCGACCTGCTGGCGTCGGTCCGGGCCCGCACCACCGCGATCACGGCCGACCCGGACACGCCCGTGACGCGGGCGGCCGACGACCTCGTCGTGCTGGCGTTCGCCGACGAGGAGTCGGTCGTCCAGACCCGCTTCGCCACCACCGCCCTGACCCTGCTGCGCGCCCACCTCGGCGCGCACACCGGCCAGGCCGTCGCCGACGCCCGCACCGCGCTCGCCGAGCCGCTGCCCGAAGGGCTCGCCGCAAGCACCCAGTTCACCTTCCTGGGCCGGGGCTGGACCTGCGGGCTCGCCCAGGAGGCCGCGCTGAAGATGCGCGAGGCGTCGCTGTCCTGGGCCGAGGCGTACCCGGCGATGGAGTACCGGCACGGCCCCATCGCCGTCTCCAGCCACACCACCGCGACCTGGATGTTCGGCGAGCCGCCGGCCGGGCTCGCCGAGCAGGTCCGGGCCACCGGCGCGCGGTGGATCACCGGCCGCCTCGACCCGCTCGCCGAGCTGGTGCGCGCCCAGCGGCTGGCCGTCGCGGTCGCCGCCGCCCGGGGCCTGGACCCTGACCGGCCGCGCCACCTGACCCGCTCGGTCATCCTCGGCGGGAACGCCTGATGCCGCTCGCACGGACCGGCCCGCTCGTCACCGAGGCCGCGGCCGGGCGCCGCGCCGTCGCGGCGTTCAACATCGTCACCCTGGAGCACGCCGAGGCCGTCATCGCGGGCGCCGAGGCCGCCGCCTCCCCCGTGGTGCTCCAGGTCAGCGAGAACACGGTCGCCTACCGCCACGGGCGCCTCCTGCCGCTCGCCCGCGCCGCCGTCGCCGCCGCCGAGGCCGCGTCCGTGCCGGTGGCCCTGCACCTCGACCACGTCACGCGGGACGCCCTGCTGCGGCAGGCCGCCGACGCCGGGTTCAGCTCCGTGATGTACGACGCGGCCCACCTGCCGTACGAGCGGAACCTGGCCGCCACCCGCGCCGCCGCCGACTGGGCGCATACCAACGGCCTGTGGATCGAGGCGGAGCTGGGCCAGGTCGGCGGCAAGGACGGCGGGCCGCCGCGCGCCGCGCACGCGCCCGGCGCCCGCACCGACCCGCACCAGGCGCGCCTGTTCGCGGCCGGGTCCGGCGTCGACGCGCTCGCCGTCGCCATCGGCAACGCCCACGCGATGACCTCGCGGACGGCGGCCCTCGACCACGCCCTGCTCGCCCGCCTCGACAAGGCGCTGAGCGTGCCCCTCGTCCTGCACGGCTCCTCCGGCGTTCCGGACGGCGAGCTGGCGCGCGCGGTCGCGGGCGGCATCGCCAAGGTCAACGTCGGCACGGCGCTCAACATCGCCATGACCGGCGCGATCCGCGTCCATCTGGACACCCACCCCGACGCCGTCGACGCCCGCGGCTATCTGACGGTGGGCCGGCAGGCGATGGCCGAGACGGTCACGCGCCTGATCGGGGCGCTGGCGGCGGCGTGACCATGACCGTGATCGCACTGGACGTCGGCGGCACCTTCATGAAGGGCGCCCTGCTGGACGCCGACGGCTCTCTCCGCACGCTCCGCACTCCTGAGCGGCGGCCGACGGGCGCGGAGCGCGGGCCCGAGGCGGTGGTGGCGGCGCTGCTCGACTTCGCGGCCGAGCTGCGCGACCAGGCCGACGGGCACGTCAGCGCCGCCGGGATCGCGGTGCCAGGGCTGGTGGACGAGGAGTCGGGCACGGCCCTCTACGCCGCGAACCTCGGCTGGCGCGACGTGCCGCTGCGGCGCCTGGCCGCCGAACGCCTCCACCTGCCCGTCGCCCTCGCCCACGACGTGCGGGCCGGTGGCCTGGCCGAGGCCGCGCTGGGCGCGGGGCGCGGCCGGGACTTCCTGTTCGTGCCGGTCGGCACCGGCATAGCGGCGGCGATCGTGATCGACGGCCGCCCGTACCCCGGCGTCGCGGGCGACAGCGGCGAGTTGGGGCACCTGACCGTCAGGCCCGGCGGCGAGCCCTGCGCCTGCGGGCGGCGCGGCTGCGTGGAGGCGTACGCCTCGGCCGCCGCCCTCGCCCGCCGCGGCGGCGCCCCGCCCGGCGAGGTCATCGCCCGCGCGGCGGCCGGGGACGCACGGGCCGCCGCGGTGTGGGCCGAGGCTCTCGACGCCCTCGCCGAGGCGCTGGCCACGGCCACGCTCATGCTCGACCCCCGCCTCATCGTCCTCGGCGGCGGCCTCGCCGAGAGCGGCGAGGCCCTGCTGGCGCCGCTGACCCGGCGCCTCGCGGCCCGCCTCCCGGCGTTCCGCCCCGCCCCTCCCCTGGCACGCGCCGCCCTCGGCGACCTGGCCACGCTGTACGGCGCCGCGCTGCTGGCCTGCCGGGCGCGCTAGGCGCCGCGCCGGGCCGTGGACGCGGCGCGGGCGCGGTGGCGGGCTACGGCGTCGTTGTTGGCGCAGCGGACCGTGCAGTAGGCGCGGCGGCCGTTGCGGGAGACGTCGACGAACGCCAGGCCGCAGGCGGGGCGGGCGCAGCGGCCGAGGCGGTGGGGGCCGGAGAAGCAGACGACGTACGCCAGGCCGGCGGCGGTGACCGCGCGGATGACGCCGACGGGGTCGGCGTCCGGGGCGTTGTAGTGCAGGTGCGGGGCGTGGCCGTCGTGGGTGGAGATGTAGGGGGCGGTGGAGGAGGCGGCCAGCAGCTCGTTGATGGCCTGGCAACGGCGTTCCAGCGGCTGGTCGCCGAAGCAGGGGGCCAGGCAGCGGCTCCAGTCCCACAGGGCGCGGGCCTGGGCCGCGGTCAGGCGGGTGCGGGTGATGCCATGGGAGCGGAGCAGCGGCTCCAGGGCGTCCGGGTCGAGGGCGGCAGGCGCGTTGACCAGGTCGGCGGCGAGGCGGGTGGCCTCGCCGCCGTAATGGTTGAACTGCATATGGCCATGACATCACGCTGGGGGCATGGAAAGCGAGACGAGGGATCGGTGCCCCGTGTGCTGGCGAGTCGGGTTCGGGCAGCGCTGGTCGCTGCTCTCGCGCCACCCGTCGTCGCAGGGCGAGGTGGAGTACCTCCGCTGCGCCTGCGGTTGCGTGGTCGTGGCGGTGGACGGCGAGGTCGTCGTGCGGCGGCCGGCCGCGTACGCGAAGGGTGCGCGCGCCGCCTAGTGCTGGAAGAGGTCGATGTGGTTGCCGCTGGGGTCGGTCACGCAGGACGAGCGCGGCTTCCAGGGCCGGTCGACGGGCGGCTCGACCTCGGTGGCCCCGGCGTCGAGCGCCCGCCGGTGCGTCGCGTCGACGTCGGCGACCAGCAGGCCGAACCGCGAGGGGCCCGCCGGGCCGGGGTGGTCCGGCTGGTGTGCGACGGTCAGCAGGAAGAACTCCTCGCTGGGCCAGGTGCCGAACTGGAAGGAGTGGATCTCCTCGTTGAACGTCGCCTCGAAGACGCTCTCGTAGAAGGCTCTGGTCTGCTCCAGATCGCTGACGTTGATGGTCACCTGGGCGATGCGGGGGCTGGTGGGCTGGGGCATGTCGACTCCGTACTCGATGTAGTGGTCCACGGTGCGGACCATGCGCGACAGGGCGTGAGCACGCTCGCGCAGCTCCTGCCGGTGGCGGACGAGAACCGCCTCTCCGGCGGCGGGGCCGGTCGCGTCGACGACCTGCCGCACCGCGTCGAGCGGCAGGTCGATCCTGCGCAGGGCACCGATCAGCCGGGCGCGCCGGAGCTGGCCGGGCCGGTAGCGCCGGTAGCCGGTCGCCGGGTCGACGTGGGCCGGCCGCAGGAGGCCGACCTCGTCGTAGTGCCGCAGGGCGTGGAGGGAGAGGCCGCTGAGGAGCGCGAAGCCGCCGATGCCCAGGAGATCGCTGTTGCTCACGCCATCAGCATCGGGTTTCGGGTCGCCCGAGAGTCAACCGCCACGGCCCGCCCGTGTGTCGCGTCCGCCGGTGGTGCGAGTCGAGTCGCCTCCCGGGACGGCCGTCACCGTCCCGAGCCCCGGGGACTGGCGCCGCAGACCATGGGGAGGTTGCCGTCCGGGTCACGGAAGACGAACCAGCCCTGGTCCTCGAGTTCCTGTACGTCCGTGACCACGTCGGCGCCGCAGCTACGCACAGGGCCGTGCGCGGCACACACATGCTCGACGCCAACCAGCGATGGGACCTCGGGAGGGCGACCGAGGCCATCGGCAGGCTGTCGGCGTACGCCCCCGCCTGGATCAAGGAGCCGCTGCGGGCCGACAACATCGCGCGGCACGCCGGAGCTCGCCCGGCGGGTCGCGGCGCCCATCGCCGCGGGCGACAAGCTGCACACGGAGTACCGCTTCGCGGAGTTCATGCGCGCCGGGGCCGCCCACGTCTTCCAGCCGAACGTCGTGCGCGTCGGCGGCGTCACGCCCTTCCGCCGGATCGCGCGGCTCGCGGCCGGGCGCCTGACCGAGGTCGACCACCTGGTCTGGGCCTGCGGTTCACCGAGCCGCGCGTGGAGGCGGGCTGAGCGCGCCGCGTTGGGGCCTGCACGAGTCTTGACAGTGCTCGTCGGCGTTGGGGATGCTGCCAGCCATTCAGAAAGCGCTTTCCCACCATGCTCGCGCGTTATGAATCGATTCAATCTCCACCTGTCAATTCGTCACCGTCGCCCACGACACGAAGGAGTACGGATGGGCACGTCACACGCCCACCCCCGAACCCACGGCCGCGCCCGCGCCCGCCGCAAAGCCGCCGTCGCCGGTATGCTCGCCCTGGCCGCCGGTGCCGCCGTCCTGACCGGCCAGGCCCAGGCTGGCTCGTCCGCCGATGGCCAGGACGACCGGGGCGAACGCCTGGTCCGGGAGTTGGAGTACCTCGACCGCGCGCCCGTGGCGGTGCCGACGGACGAGGGGGTGTTCGTCAGCTGGCGGCTGCTGGGCCTGGACGCGCGCGACACGGCGTTCCACGTCTACCGGGACGGCGAGCGCATCACGCGCCAGCCGCTGCGCGGGGCCACGAGCCTCACCGACCCGGACGGCACGGCCGAGTCGGTGTACCGGATCGCGGAGGTGCGGGACGGGCGGATTACCGCGCGCACCGAGCGGTTCCGCGTGCTGGCACAGCAGTACCAGGAGATCCCCGTCAACCGGCCCGAGGGCGGCACCACCCCCTCCGGCGAGGCGTACACCTACCACCTCAACGACGCCTCCGTCGGCGACCTGGACGGCGACGGCCAGTACGAGATCGTGCAGAAGTGGTACCCGAGCAACGCGAAGGACAACGCCAACTCCGGCTACACCGGCAACACGATCATCGACGCCTACACGATGGACGGCGAGCAGCTGTGGCGCATCGACCTGGGCCGCAACATCCGCTCCGGCGCGCATTACACGCAGTTCATGGTGTACGACCTGAACGCCGACGGCCGCTCCGAGGTGGTGATGAAGACCGCTGACGGGACGGTCGACGGCGCCGGCGAGGTGATCGGCGACCCGGACGCGGACTACCGCAACACCTCCGGCCACGTGATCGAGGGCCCCGAGTTCCTGACGGTCTTCGACGGCGAGACGGGCGCGGCGGTCGACACGATCGACTACGAGCCCGGCCGCGGCAACATCTGCGACTGGGGCGACTGCACCGGCAACCGCGGTGACCGCTTCCTGGCGGGCGTGGCGTACCTGGACGGGGAGCGTCCCTCGGTGGTCTTCGCCCGCGGCTACTACACGCGCTCGGTGCTGGTGGCGTACGACTTCGACGGCGAGAGCCTGAACCGGCGCTGGACCTTCGACTCCAACGAGGCGGGCGCGGAGTACGAGGGCCAGGGCAACCACAACCTGTCGGTAGCGGACGTGGACGGCGACGGCCACGACGAGATCGTCTACGGCTCGATGACCATCGACGACGACGGCACGCCGCTGTACAACACCGGCCTCGGCCACGGCGACGCCATGCACCTGAGCGACCACGACCCCTCGCGGCCTGGCCTTGAGGTGTTCGCCGTCCACGAGAGCATGTCCGCCTCCGGCAACCGGGGCGCGACCTTCCGCGACGCCGCCACCGGTGAGGTGCTGTGGGGAATGCCCGCGAGCACCGACATCGGCCGGGGCGCGGCGGGCGACATCGACCCGGCCCACCCGGGAGCCGAGTCCTGGGCGGTGACGGCGACCGGCGAGTGGGACTCGCGCGAGGGCGAGCTGCGGGCGGCCGACGGCACGCTGCTCGGGACGGCGATTCCCTCGGCGAACTTCATGATCTGGTGGGACGGCGACCCGCTGCGGGAGATCTTCGACCACGAGTTCGACGAGGAGGAGTACCCGCGGGGTGGTGACCCGTACATCGCGAAGTGGAACGCGGAGGGCGGCCAGCAGGAGGTCGTGCTGCCTCTGGAGGGCGTCTACAGCAACAACGGGACCAAGGGCAACCCGACCCTCCAGGCCGACCTGCTGGGCGACTGGCGTGAGGAGCTCCTGCTCCCCACGCGGGACGACGCGGCGCTGCGCATCTACACGACCACCGCCGAGACCGAGCTGCGGCTGCCGACGCTGATGCAGGACCCGGTCTACCGGCTGGGCGTGGCCTGGCAGAACGTGGCGTACAACCAGCCGCCGTGGACGAGCTACTTCGTCGGCGACGGCATGACCCAGCCCTCGCGGCCCGCCATCACCTACGCCGGCCGCTAGCGGGCAGCCGCGGCAGCGCGGGCGAGGAGCGGCGCGTTCGGTTGTGGACGCACACCGAACGCGCCGCTCACCGGTCGGGACCGGGCGCCGGCGTGGCGCCGGGCGTCAGAAGGTCACGTCGCTGCAGAGGAAGTAGATCTGGTCGGCGTGCGAGGCCTTCCAGATCGTGTAGACGACGTGGTGCCCGCTGCGGCCCGGCGCGCTGACCTGGGTCGTGTAGTGCTCGGCGGGGGCGTACCGGTCGGTGGTCTTGACCAGCTCCAGGTCGCCCCAGTCCAGGGCGTCGGTCTGGGCGTCGTACCCCTGCTTGGTCACGTAGATCTGGAGGTAGTCGGCGCCGTGGAGGGCCTGGTCGTAGAGGTCGAGCGTGAAAGTGCTGCTCAGCGGGGAGGTCTTCCAGGGGCCGGGGTTGTCCAGCGAGTTGTAGCGGCCGTCCTGCGTGTGGCCGGCGCTGCAGAGCTGGTTGTCGGGGATGAACGCCTGGAAGTCGCCGCCGGTGCCCTCGCGGTAGAGGCCGTTCCAGTTCCACATGGCGTTGGTGTCGTACTGCCAGGCCTGCCAGCACATCGGGTCCTGCTGCTCCATGGCCGGGTTCTGGAAGTCGCTGCCCCAGCGCTGCCAGCAGCCGTAGTTGCGGGACAGGGGGGTGCCGACCGAGCCGTGGGCGTCGGCGTTCGGGGTGGACCAGGGGGTGATCAGCAGCGTGGCCGCGGCCAGCAGCACGATCATGGTGCGGAACGCCGTTCTTCGGGCGTCGGTGGATTCGTGACGAAGCACGTGAGTGAACACTGCGACTCCTCGTCCGGAGATCGGGGGGTGTTTCCGGAGTGAAATGGGAGCGCTCCCGTTTACCGGACGCTCTTCCCGGGCCACAGAAGGTTGAAACGTTCAATCCGCCCCGAGGGCGGGAGGGTCACGCGCCGAGGTAGCGCAGCACGGCCAGCACCCGGCGGTGTCCCTCCTCCGTACGCGGCAGCCCGAGCTTGGTGAAGATGCCCGCCGTGTGCTTCTCGACCGACCGCTGGGAGACGTCCAGGGCCGTGGCGATGGCGGCGTTCGTCCGGCCCTCGGCCATCAGGGCCAGCACCTCGTGCTCGCGGGCGGTCAGCGCCGCCAGGCCGTCGCGCGCGTGCCGGTGCCGGGCGGACAGCAGCTGGGAGACCACCTCGGGGTCGAGCGCCGTGCCGCCGGCGGCGACGCGGTGCAGGGCGTCGACGAAGTCGGCGACGTCGACGACCCGTTCCTTGAGGAGGTATCCGAAGCCGGACAGGCCGGTGGTGGCGAGGCGGTCGGCGTAGCGCGTCTCCACGTACTGCGAGAAGAGCAGCACGCCCAGATCCGGGTACCGCTCCCGCAGGGTCAGCGCCGCGCGCAGGCCGTCGTCGCGGTGGGCCGGCGGCATCCGGATGTCGGCGACGACGGCGTCGGGGCGGTGCTCGGCCACGGCGGTCAGCAGCGCCCGCGCGTCGCCGACCGAGGCCACCACCTCCAGGCCGCGGTCGCGCAGCAGCTGCACGAGGCCCTCGCGGACGACGGCGGCGTCCTCGGCGATGACGATGCGCATGCGGGGCTCCTACGCCGGGTCCGGCTCGCGCCCGAGGGGCAGTTCGGCGGTGACGGTGGTCGGGCCGCCGTCGGGACTGTCGATCAGCAGCCGTCCGTCCACCGTACTCACCCGCTCCGACAGTCCCGTCAGGCCCGTGCCGCCGGCGCCGCGTCCCGTCCCGGGCCGGGCGCCGCCGTGCCCGTCGTCCCGCACCACCAGGCGCAGGACGCCGTCCTCCTCGTACGCCGTCACCTCGGCGCGCGTGGCGTCGGCGTGGCGGGCGGCGTTGGCGAGGAGCTCGGCCGCGCAGAAGTAGGCGATGGACTCGATGGCCTCGGGAGGCCGGGCCGGCAGGTCGACGCGGGTGGTCACCGGCAGGCCGACGCGGGCGGCCAGGGTCTCCAGGGCCACGTCGAGGCCGTCGTTGAGGGCGGGCGGGTGGATGCCGCGCACCAGGTCGCGCAGCTCGGCGATGGCGGTGCGGGAGCCGTCGAGCGCGGAGTCCACCAGCTCGCGGCCGCGGGCGAGTTCGGGCGCGCCGCCGGGGGCGCGGGCGAGCTGCTCCTTGGCGCGGGCGAGCGCGATGGCCACGGCGACGAGCCGGGACTGGGCGCCGTCGTGGAGGTCGCGTTCGATGCGGCGGAGGGTCGCGGCGGAGTCCTGGACGGCCAGCGCGCGGGTCTCCTCCAGCACGTGCACCCGCTCGTCGAGCCGGCCGCGGCCGAGGAGGGCGCGCGCCATGGGGCGTACGACCTGGGCGAGCAGCCCGCGCGTGGACCAGGCGGAGAACGCCAGCACGGCCAGGCCGGCGACGGCGGTGAGGAGGGCGGTGGGCCAGGTGTCCATGCGGACGTCGTTGGCGATGCCGACGCCGCGTTCGCCGTCCTCCACGACGGCGCGCCACCACAGCGGATAGGTCAGCCCGGCGAGCCCGTAGAGGCGCACGCCGACGGAGACGACGAGGAGGAGGACGCCGAGCGGGGCGTACGCGACGGTGAAGGCCGCCGCCCGCCATCCGTCGCCGTCGGTGAGCGCGGCCCGGAGGGAGCCGACGAGCCCGCGGGCCCTGCCCCGCCCCGGGGGCGGGGGGATCCGCTCGCCGAGCAGGCCGCGCAGCAGCGCCCGGTGCAGCGCGCCGGTGCCACGGGCGACGGCGAGGACGCCGACGAGAAGAACGAGGCCGACCTGGGTGACGGAGGCGACGAGGGAGACGGCGAGCAGGGCCAGCAGCGCGATGCCGCAGACGATGCCGGGGACGGGGGCGAGCAGCGCGTAGGCGGCGTCGCGGGGCGTTCCCAGGAGCGTGCGGAGGAGGCGGCGGAGGGGGCGGCGCGGGTGGGTCACGGGGCTGGCTTTCTTGACGATCCTCTCCCTGCGGAAGCAGGGAGATTCCCTTCGGCTACCCGTGGGTGGCCGGGAGGGCTTCACGCATCCGCCTCCGGCGCGGGGCCGACCTCGCCACAGGCGGCACAGGTCTGCGAGGTGTGTAACGCGGGCACAGCGATCAGGGCGGAGCCGTACATCCGGCACTTGTACGCGAGTTGCTGTCTGCGCTGTCCAGGGGCGTTGTCCAGGATGGACCGGTTCAGCCCCGCCTTCTGGCGGACGTTGCGCCCTGGCTGCTCCCTGGTCCCTTTGGCGGTTTTCGTCATGTTCTTCACACGCAGGTCCTCGATACCGACGAAGCCGTGGCTTTTGGCGAGGTCGGTGGTCAGCTTGTGCGTAAAGTCCTGACGGCGGTTGGCCTGCCGGGTCTTGAGTCTCGCGATCTGGGCAATCGTGCGGCGCAGTCGGCCCGAGTACGTCCCTCCCGCGTGATCCTTGGCATAGGTGAGCTGCCGGGCCTTACGCTGCTCCAGCGCTTTGAGCCGCTTGCGCTCGTTCGGCTTGAGGATGGGCGGCATGGTGCGAGGCGTGTCCTCGGTGGACACGTACGCGGACGCCGCAACGCCGAAGTCCACCCCGCAGCCGGGCTTGCCGTTCGGGGCATCCGGGCTGCGCGCGGTGTGCACGCCGAAGGAAACGTGCCAGCCGTTACCGTCCCGGGAAACAACGGCATTGCGGATAGTGCCGCCCAGGGCGCGGGAGAGTCTGAACCGCACCCATCCCAGCTTGGGGAGCCGGACTTCGGCCCAGTGGCGGCTGAGTTTGCGGACCTCGATTCGCTGTCCCTTGAATGGGATGCTCATGTGGTGCCCGCGCTTCTTCCTCGCCGGGAACCCTGCCGGGTGGTCAGGGTTCCAGAAGTTGAGGAACGCCGCGTCCAGATTCGCCAGGATCCGCTGACCGCACTCCGAGGGCAGATCGGCGATCCAGTCCATCTCGGCGCGGGCCTGGGCGAGTTGCTTGCACTGCGCCGAGCCCATCAGCGTGACCCCACGCTGCCGCCACAGGTACCGACGCTGCTCCAGCGCCAGGTTCCACAGCGCCCGACAGGTGTGCCCCCACGCCGTCAGCCGTGCCTCCACCTCACGCGCCGGGTACAGCCGATACCTACGCCCCATATCAGCCTTCCCCATAAGGACACACCTCCCTTCTCACCTGCGGAAACATGCTGACCATTCTACCGGTTAAGGCTGCTCAACCGGCCTGCCTGCGACGGCTGCTGTCCAGGGCTTTCCAGACAGACGCTCCGCACCTCTGGCGCGCAGATCCAAGGAGCCGATTCACCCTCGGGGTGAAGCCCGAGGCACGCCCGGCAGACCATTGTGATCCCATGGTGCCGAGTAGCCGGAGCCGGCGGGCCTCAGCTGCTCCGCCGCACCACGCCCTCGATCGGCCGCACCCGCAGCATGCGCGCCAGCGGCGCGCTCGACGCGGTCCACACGAGCGCGGCGCCGCTGGCCAGCGTCGCCGCCCACGCCCACCCCGGCAGCCCCGAGAGCGGAGTGCCGGTCCTGCCGCCCAGCGGCAGCATCACCGCGCAGGCCGCGCAGACCCCCGCCCCCAGCCCGGCCAGGGCCGTGACCGCCGACTCGGCCGCCACCACCGCCACCACCTGCCGCTTCCGCGCCCCGACCGTACGCAGCAGAGAGAACTCCCGCAGCCGCTCCAGCGTCAGCATGACGAGCGTGTTCGCGGCCACCAGCCCGGCGAACCCCGCGTACAGCAGCGTCCCGAAGACCTCCACCCAGTCGGCGTTCCCCTCCCCGGTCAGCGACACGAACTTGGCCACCGCGAACGCCGTCACCAGCGCGATCGGCGTGATCGCCGCCGACAGCCGGCGCGCGCGGGCGCGGCATCCGGCCACGGCCAGCTCGCCGGCGACGCCGCCGAGGCCGCGCAGCAGGGGGGCCGCGAGCGCGGTCGCCAGCCGCCCTATCCAGGGCCCGGCCAGCCCGATCGCCACCAGGTACGCCAGCAGCACGATCGGCACCTCGGACGCCGCGTCCTCGGCGGAGAGCGCGCCCGCGGCGGCGGTGAGCGCGCCCGCGCCGGCGAGGAAGACCAGCGAGGCGACGCCGCGCACCCGGCCCGGGCGTTCGCCGCCCTGCACCTGCGAGTCGGCGAGCGCGGCCGACGGCCGGGTGCGGGACGCCCGCCAGGCCCCGATCGCGCCGCCGAGCTGCGAGGAGACGAACAGCACCCCGAACGCCGCGAGCAGCGACGGCAGTCCGACGCGCAGCTCGATCTCCTCCGGGACCATGCCCTGCCGCGCCAGGCCGTCGAACCACACGCGGGCGAGCAGCGCCCCCAGCCCGTAGCCGACCGGCAGCGCCAGCAGCGCCGTCCACAGCGCCTCGGTCGCCACCATGCGGCGGATCTGCCACGGCCCGGCGCCGACCGCCCGCAGCAGCGCGCTCTCGCGCCGCCGCTGGGCGACGGCGAGGGACGTCACCTGGCCGATGACGAAGATCGACATGTAGACGGTGAGCAGACTGAACGCCACGCCCATCTCGGAGAGCGCCGCCTGGTCGGCCGAGGCGGGGGCGCCGGCGGCGGAGACGGCGATGGCCACGCAGGCGGTGACGACGGTCGCGGAGAAGACGAGGGCGGCGAACGTCCCGGCGAACGCGGAGGGGCGGGCTTTGACGGAGGCGGTGGCGAGGCCGGTGGTGGCGAGCACGCTCATGCGCGCACCCCCGCCCCGGCGCCCGCGCCCGCCGTGTCGTGGGCGAGCCGGCCGTCGGCCAGCCGCAGCACCCGGTCGGCCAGGGCGGCCACCGCGGGGGCGTGCGTCACGACGACGACGGTGGCGCCGTACGCGCTGACGGCCTCCCGCAGCAGCCGCAGCACGCCGGCCGCCGTGTCCTGGTCGAGTGCGCCGGTGGGCTCGTCAGCGAAGACGACGTCCGGCTCGGTGATGAGCGCGCGGGCGATCGCCACGCGCTGCTGCTGCCCGCCGGACAGCTCCCCCGGCCGGGCGTCCTCGCGCCCGGCCAGGCCGACGCGGGCGAGCATCCGGCGGGCCCGGTCGGTGTTCGGGGCGGAGCGGCGCCTGCCGCCGAGGCGCAGCGGGAGCAGGACGTTCTCCTGCGCGGTGAGGGTGGGCAGGAGGTTGAAGGACTGGAAGACGAAGCCGATGCGCTCGCGCCGCAGCCGGGTGAGCTTGCGCTCCCCCATGGTGCTGATCTCCCGGCCGGCCAGCCGCACGCTGCCGGAGGTGGGGCTGTCGAGCCCGGCGGCGCACTGCAGGAAGGTCGACTTGCCGGAGCCGGAGGGGCCCATCACGGCGGTGAGGGAGTGGGCGTACAGCCGGGCGTCGAGGTCGCGCAGTGCGTGTACGGCGTGCGGCCCATGGCCGTAGGTCCGGGTGACGTGCTCCAGTTCGAGGACGGCGTCCATGGGCGCGGTGCCTGCCTTCTCCGGTCGGGCCGGCGTCGCCCGGTGCGCGCCGACGGTCCTGACGACCGTACGAATCCGCAGGCCAGGGGCGCGATGGTGGAGGCACCCGGGTTGGGGGTTCGGTTCTTCCGAACCCCCAACGAACTCCCCGCGCGAACGCCGCCGCGCTGCCGCCGTCAGCCGCCCGGCTCGGTCGAGCGGGCCAGGGCCACGCCGCCGACGATCAGGGCGAGCGCGGCGACGCGGCCGACGGTCACGGGGTCCTTGTGGATCACGATGCCGAGGGTGATGGCGCCGATCGCGCCGATCCCGGTGAAGGCGGCGTACGCCGTGCCGACGGGCAGCCCGTTCATCGCCAGCGACAGCAGGTAGACGGCGACGGCGGCGAGCGCGAAGCAGATCAGCGTGGGCAGCGGGCGGGTGAAGCCGGCCGTGGGCTTGATGCTCTGCGACCAGGCGACCTCGACCAGCCCCGCGGCGATGAGCAGCAGCCAGCTCACAGCGCCCCTCCGATCGTCCGGGCCGCCGCCAGCGCGGCCGCGCGCGAGGCGTCGTGGGCCTCGCGGCGGGCGGCGAGGGCGGGATCGGTGCGGGCGTTGACCAGTTCGGTGCCGAGGAAGGTCATCGCCTCCTCCGGGATCGCGAAGTGCCCGGCGAGGAAGTCGCGCAGGCTCGCAGCCGGGCGAACAGGCGGCGGTCGTCCTCGCCCGATGGCCGCCAGTCGCCGAAGGAGCGGACGGTCTCGACGGCCTCGGCGAGCGGCAGCAGCGGAGTGATCCGCCACAGGCGTTCCCGGTCACCCCGATCGACCAGCTGCCGCACGACGTAGGCGCGTTCCGCCTCGGTGAGGGAGCTGACGTCCCCGTCCCCGTCCCCGTCCCCGGCGTCCCCGGCGGCCCCGGCCCCGGAACGCCGCCCCGCCAGCACGCGCAGTGCGTCCAGGTCGCCCAGGGCGGCCATTCTCTCCCGGAGTGCCGACCGTTCCATGGCGGAGGCGGCCCGGTAGCCGAGGGCGAGCAGCGCGCCGTCCGGGTCCAGCGCCCGGTACTGGCCGTGCTGTCCGGTGCGGACGAAGAAGAGGGCGCGCTGGACGTCGTCGGAGGGGGCAAGGCCGTGCGTGACGCAGAACGCCGCGGCCTCCGGGTCGGCGACGAACGCCACGGCCGCCGCGCAGAAGAGGTCGACGGTCGCGGGGTCGTTGAGGGCGAGGAGGCGGGCGCGGGCTCGTTCCCCGAGGGGGTGGTCGAAGCGGGCGGCGGCCCGGGCCAGGGGGCGCGGCTGGGGATCCGCGCCCTCCTCACCGAGGGCGAACCGGCTGAGGGACACCAGCTCGGAATCCCCGGGATCGGAGCCGGTCGCGGCGAGGCCCCACGTCTCCAGCAGCGACCACAGCGTGGGGTGGTGGTGGTCGAGCCAGTCCTTCCAGGCCTGGTCGACGACCGGCGCGGGCGGGGGCGTCGCGCCGTCGCCACCCAGCAGCTGTGTCACGAGCGGGGACGCCCACCGCTCCGGCGGCGGCCCGGAGACCGACCGGTCCAGCCACGCCAGCCACACGGTCAGGGGTCCAGAGGACCCCAGCGCGCGGCGGGCCGCACGTAACCCAGCAGGCCTGCCCGCGGTCGCCCCCCGCAGCACGGTGTCCAGCGCCCGCCGGAACGCCGGGGCGCCCGCGCCCAGGCGCAGCAGCAGGGTGGCGGTGTGCAGGCGCACGTCTCACACCTCCAGCACCGGCGTCTGCACCGCGCAGACGCCGGAGAACCCGATGGGACAGGGGCGCACCCAGCATGCCCCGCCGGTCCCGGGAGGGGCGCCCCGCCCCCATCGTCGCGCACAGCGCCCTACGAGGACCCGTGCCAGGAGCGCCAGAGCGCGGCGTACGCGCCGCCGGCCGCCACGAGGTCGTCGTGGGTGCCGAGTTCGGTCAGCCGGCCGTCCTCCATCACGGCCACGCGATCGGCGTCCCGGGCGGTGTGCAGGCGGTGCGCGATGGCGATGACGGTCCGGCCCTGGAGGACGGCGGCCAGCGCGCGTTCCGTGTGGCGTGCGGTGGCCGGGTCGAGCAGGGCGGTGGCCTCGTCAAGTATCAGCGTGTGCGGGTCGGCCAGCACGACCCGGGCCAGGGCGAGTTGCTGGGCTTGTGAGCCGTCCGTCCGGTGCCCGCCCGGGCCGAGTTCGGCGTCCAGGCCGCCGGGCAGCTCCGCCACCCACCCGGCGCCGACGGCGTTCAGCGCGGCGCGCAGTTCCTCGTCGGTGGCCGAGGGCGCGGCGATCAGGACGTTGTCCCGGACCGTGCCGAGGAACACGTGGTGTTCCTGCGTCACCATCACGACCTGGCGACGCAGCCGCTCCGGGTCTAGGCCGGCGACGGGGACCCTCCCCACCGTCACCGTGCCGGCGCGCGGCGCGTCGATGCCCGCCAGCAGCCGGCCCAGCGTGGTCTTGCCCGCGCCGGAGGGGCCGACGACGGCCAGCCGCTCGCCGGGCCGCACGCTCAGGTCGATCCCGTGCAGCACGTCGCCCCTGCCGTCGTAGCCGTACCGGACGCCGGCCACCTCGATCCGGTCGTCGGCCGGCACCACCCGCCCGGGCACCGGCGCGGCCGGCCCGTTCGGCGGTTTCCGCGCGGCGATTGCCACTCCCTCCACCCGGGCGAAGGCCGCGCCGCTGCTCTGCAGCTGCTCGACCCACAGCAGGATCGTGTCCAGGGGCTGCGACAGCTGCCGCAGGTACAGCGTCACGGCGACCACCGCGCCCAGGCTCACCGCGCCCCGCTCGTGCATGGCGCCCCCCAGCAGCAGCACGCCGACCACGGGCAGGGTGTAGGAGATGTCCACGCTCGGGAAGAGGACGCTGCGCAGGAACAGCGTCCGGTTGCGGGTGCGGTAGCAGGCGTCGATGGCCTCCTCGGCCGCCGCGACGCGGCGCCGCCGCAGCCCGAACGCCTCCACCGTGCGCGCCCCGGCCGCCGTGGCTGCCAGCAGCTCCGCCAGCGCCGAGTCGGCGGCCCGCTCGGCGAGGTAGGCGGAGCGTGCCCGGCGCAGGTACCAGCGCACGGCGAACGGTACGCCGGCCAGTCCGACCACGCCGCACGCCCCGAGCAGCGGATCGACCAGCACGACCGCCGCCACGATGAACGCCGCCTGAACGCCGGCGATCAGCATGTCGGGCGCGGCGTCCCGCAGCGTATGCCCGACCGTGGTCACGTCGTTGGTGCCGCGTGCCGCCAGGTCTCCGGTGCCGGCGCGCTCCACGACCGACGCGGGCAGCGCCAGCGCCCGGTCGACGAACTCCTCCCGGATGCGCGCCATGGTCCGCTCGCCGAAGCGGTGCCCCACGTACCGGGCGCAGCGCGTCAGCAGCAGCTGCGCGAGGGCGAGGACGACGATGGCCAGCGACAGCCGGTCCACGGTGCCCGCGTCCGCGCCGGCCCGCACCTCGTCGACGATACGGCCCAGCAGCCACGGCCCGGCGAGCCCCGCGGCGGCGGCCAGCACGTTGAGCAGGAGCACCGCGGCGAAGGCGCGCCCGTCCCTGCGGACCAGTCGCGCGGCGGCCCGGCGTATCCGGGTGGGCCCGGCCACGGGCAGCGCGGCCCCGGCGGCGGCCTCCTGTCGCGTGGTCATGCGACGCCCTCCAGCCCGCGCGAGACGAGCCTGCGGTAGCCGGCCTCGTCCCGCAGCAGCTCGCGATGGGTGCCGATGGCCGCGACCCGGCCCTCGACCAGGTAGTACACGGTGTCCGCCCGATCCAGCAGGAGAGGCGAGGTGGCGGTGACCAGGGTGGTGCGGCCGGCCCTGGCGGCGCGCAGCCGGGCCGCGACGGCGGCCTCGGTGTGGGCGTCCAGGGCCGAGGTGGGTTCGACCGCCAGCAGCACCTCGGGCTCGGCGAGCAACGCCCGTGCCAGGCGCAGGCGTTGCCGCTGGCCGCCGGAGAGGTTGCGGCCCTGCGCCTCGACGGCCGAGTCGAGCCCGTGCGGCAGGCCGAGGACGACGTCCCGCGCCATGGCCGCGTCGATGGCCCGGCCGACGGCCTCCTCGTCCGGGTCGCGGCGTCCGCTCACCACCTCGCGCAGGGTCCCGGCGAACAGGTCGGCCTCGTTGTCCGCCACCAGGACCCGCTCGCGGACCGAGGAGAGGGCGATCTCCGCGAGCCGTACCCCGCCCCACGTCGCGCCCTCCGGATCGGCGAGGCGGCCCAGCCGGTCGACCACGGCCACCGCCTCCGCGGTCCGGGCGCTGACCAGCGCGGTCAGCGTCCCCGGCGCCACCCGCACGCCCGAGGCCGGATCGTGCAGTTCTCCCTTCCCCTCGCCGGGCGGCTCCTCCTCCCCCGTCGCCGCGTCGGGCTCCAGCGCCAGGAAACGCACCACCCGCCGCGCCGCGACGAGCCCGCGGCCGATGTCGTATCCGCCCTCGATGAAGGAGCTCACCGGCACGACCAGGACCGCGACGTAGCCGTAGACCGCCACCAACTCGCCCACGGTGAGGCTTCCCTGGGCCACCATCCGGGCGGCCAGCCACGTCACGGCGGCGAGGAACAGCGTCGGCAGCCCGGCCCCCAGGGCCTGGATCCAGCTCGTCACCCTCCCGACCCGGTACCCCTCGTCCCGCAACGCCCGCGCGTCGCGCCGGTAGCGCTCGGCGTACACCTGCCTGCCGCCGAGCCCGCCCAGCACGCGCAGCCCTCCGACGATGTCCACCACCCGGTCGGCGAGCCCGCCCAGCCGCTCGCGGTACGCCGCCTCCACGCCCTGCAGCCGCCCCAGCAGCGGCCCGAGCAGCACCGCGAGCACGGCGACGCCCAGCAGCACCACCAGCGCCAGCGGCGGCGAGACGGACAGCAGCCACGCGGCCACGGCGAGGTAGGCGAGGACCGCGCCGACCCCGGGTCCGGTGACGGTCAGCGTCTGCGCGATGACGCCCACGTCGCTCATCCCGATCGTCATGACCTCCCCGGCCGTGACCCGGCGGGGCAGCGCTGCGCCCAGCCGGGTGGTGTGCCCGACCACGACGCGCACGGTGCGGTAGGCGGCGTCGAGCCGCACCCGCGTCATGGTGCGGTGCCGCATGATGGCAAGCCAGGCGTTCGCCACGCCGACGCTCAGCAGGACCGCCGCCCAGCCGGCGAGCGCCGCGGAGTCCCCCGGCGCCAGGCCGTCGTCGATGGCGCGCGACAGCGCGTACGGCGGCAGCGTCAGGCCGATCATCCACGCGGTGCCCAGCACCGCCCCCGCGGCAACCCGGCGCCTCTGACAGGCCACCAGCCACCACAGGAATCCCCAGGCGCTCCGGCCGCTGACACCTCTCCCACGTCTCGTCACGCCTCGTACATTAGTGCCACGTTCCCGAAAAAACGGACCACGGAATTCAGGAATCCTTCCCGGCGGGGGAAACAGTGGCTCAGACCAGTGAAGGGTTTGCACGCGCATCTTGGGACAGATGGCCCGTTCTCGAAAGCCCTGACTGAAAGCAAGACCGGCGGGTATGCCTGCGCTGCCACGGCCACCGCAATTGCGTGCGCAATGGCTACGCGCCGAAAGTGGACAGGTCATTCAAAACCGTCAGGAGGAATCAATGGAAAACCCGACATCCATCGACGAGCAGGACACGGCCCAGAGCTACGAGCCGCCGGCTCTGGTTGCCGTCGGTGAATTCTCCGAGGACACCCTCGGCTTCGGCAGCAAGTACGAGGACGTCCTCGGCGAGCAATGGTTCTGAGAAATGCCATACCGCGCCGGATTTGTCGTCCTTCCTGACGCGCCGCACACACGGCTCGACGGCGGCGTGTTCCCCTTCGACGACCCGCGTCGCATAGCGCACCCGTCGGGTCGCCCCTGGATCGTGGGGCGATGGGGCCCGGACGAGGTCCGGCAGGCGGAGGCAGGTCCGGTGCGACTGGTGGTGATCGGGTTCTGCCCGGTCACCACCGGACGCCTGGCCCAGCTGTGCCGGCGTGTCCGCACCCCCGCCGATGTCAACGCCGTGGCCGCCGCGTTGCCCGGCAGCTTCCACCTGGTGGCCGCCGTCGGCGGCGTCACGCGGGTCCAGGGCAGCCTGTCCGGCCTGCGCCAGGTCTTCTCCGCCCGGCGGGGGGAGCTGCCCCTCGCCGCCGACCGGGCGGATGTCCTGGCCACGATGACGGGCGCCGGCATCGACGAGCTCGCGCTGGCCGCGCGGGTCGTCTGCGGCGGCATGCTGCCGCCCCCGCTGTCCGACCGGAGCGTGTGGTCGGGGGTGTCCACGGTGCCGCAGGACCACTGCCTGCTGCTGGAGGGCCACGACGCCCGTCAGGAGCGGTGGTGGCGCCCGCCCGCCGCCGAACGCCCGCTGGCCGAAGGCGCCGTGGCGCTCAGGAACGCGCTGGTGACGGCCATGGACGGCCGGCGCGGCGAGGAGGGCGCGCTCAGCGCGGACCTCTCCGGCGGCATGGACTCGACCTCCCTGTGCTTCCTGGCCGCACGTCACACCCCCGGGCTGCTGACCTTCCGCTGGGCCGAGGCGGACGCCGGCAACGACGACTCCTACTTCGCCGAGCGGTCCGCGCGCTCGCTGCCCGAAGCCCGGCACCTCGTCGTCGGCCAGGACGAGCTGCCCCCGGTCTTCACCGATCCCGGCGCCACGGCCGACACCGAGCGGCCCTACCCGTACACGCGCACGCTGGCGCGGATGCGCCACACCGCCGCCCTGCTCGCCGAGCACGGCTCCCGGTGCCATGTGGCCGGGCACGGCGGCGACGAGCTGTTCAGCCGGTTCCCCGGCTACCTGCACCGGCTGGCGCGCCGCCACCCTCTCGCCGCCCTGCGGCGCGTGCGCGCCCACCGGGCCCTCGAGCGCTGGCCGCTGCCCGAGACCCTCGCCCAGCTGGCGCGGACGGACGGCGTCGCCCGGTGGTGGCTCACCCAGGCCGACGACCTCACGCGTCCGGCCCCCCGCCGCCGCACGCCCGCCCTCGGCTGGGGACTGGCCCCGCTGCGCGCCCCGGCCTGGGCCACCGCCGACGCGATCGACGCCGCACGGCAGGCGTTGCGGTCCACCGCCGAGGACGTACGCCCCTTCGCGCCGGACCGGGGACAGCACCAGTTCCTCGTCGCGCTGCGCACCACCGCGCCCGCCTACCGGCAGCTGTCGCGCCTCTTCGACGCCGCGGGCGTCCGGCTGCACCAGCCCTACCTCGACGACCGCGTCGTGGAGGCGGCGCTGGCGGTCCGTCTCCCCGAGCGCGCCACGCCGCTGCGGTACAAGCCGCTGCTCGCCGCGTCCATGCGGGGTGTCGTGCCCGACGTGGTGCTGGGCCGCACCACCAAGGGCGACTTCAGCGCGGACCTGCGCGCCGGACGGCGGCGCAACCTCGCCGCGATCCTCGACGTCTTCTCCGACTCGATCCTCGCCCGCCTGGGAATGATCTCGCCCACCGCGCTGCGCGACTACCTGCTGGCGCCGTCGGCCGACACCTCCCGGGACAACGCCGCCGAGCAGCTCCTGGGCTGCGAGGCCTGGGCCCGCGGCGCCCACCGCCAACGCCCGCTGCCCCCGCCCCTACTCCTGGAGAGGCCATGACGAGCCCGCGCCCGCGCCTGCACCCCGACGTGTCCATGGCCGAGACCGACGACGGCGCCGTCCTGCTCCACCAGCGCACCGGCCGCTACTGGCAGCTCAACCCCACCGGCGTGCGGGTCCTGCGCGACCTGCTCGACGGCCGCACGCACGAGCAGGCGGCGGACGCCCTGGTCACCCACCACGGCGCCGACCCCGGCGACGCGCGCCGCGACGTCTCCCGCCTGGTGGCGCACCTGCGCGCCGCCCAGCTCCTTCAGGAGAGCCGATGAGCGTCCCCGCCGCCCTGCCGGAACGGGACAGCCTGCCGCTTCACCGGCGCGTGGTGCCGCTGATCGCCGTCGGCGCGGCCCGGCTGCTGGCCCGCGCCAAGCCGGCGCGGCTGCGGCGGATCCTCGCATTCCTGCGCCGCGGCGCCCGGCCCGCCACACCCGCCCAGGCGCTCGCCGCCCGCCGGGCGGTCGTGGCGGTGAGCCTGCGCTGCGCCGGTCAGGCCTGCCTGCAACGGTCCATCGCGGCGGCCCTGCTGTGCCGGAGCCGAGGCGTCTGGCCCACCTGGTGCACGGGAGTGCGCACCGGCCCCTTCGCGGCCCACGCGTGGATCGAGGTGGCGGGCAGCCCCATCGGAGAGCCCGCACCGGCGGGCCACTACCGGACCCTGCTGTCCGTCCCGCCGATCGCGGACGACAACGAGCCTGACGGTGGCGAGCGGTCGTGGCTCCGGCGGCGTCGCCGTTCGCCGGAGCCACGCGGGCGTCACGTTGGCGCGGGAAAACCGGTGGCGGATCGCGGACCGGCCGTCGATGCTCGGGAAGCACCGACGAGCCTGTGAGGAGCCGTGCCACCCGTGCTGACCGGAGATCTCGTCCGCCTGCGCCCGATCGAGCCCGACGACGCCGACGTGCTGTGGCGCTGGCACAACGACCCGGAGGTGGTGCGGTGGCTCGACTTCGCCTCTCCCGAGTCGCTGGCGCAGATCCGGCAGCGCATGCGCGATCGCCCGCGCAACGGCTACGACAAGGTGACGTTCATGGTGGAGACGCTCGACTCCGGCCGGACCATCGGCGTCATCGCCCTTCGCGATGCCGAGCCGGAGCACGGGCGGGCCGAACTCGACGTGTACCTCGGTGAGAAGGACTGCTGGGGCCGGGGGTACGGCACCGACGCCGCGACGGCCGGTGGCACGGCATGTTCCTGATGAGCCTGCTGGAGGGCGAACTGCGCCAGGCCGCCGACCTCACCGCGTGAGCCGCCCCGCTCGGGCGTGGGCGTCCACGAGGCGGGGAATGGCCCGGGGGATGGTCGGGGTTGGCCGCGGCCGCGCACCCGGCCAGTGTCGCCGGGCGGCGTGGGAGGTGGGTCATGGCTTCTTCTCCCTGTTGCGAGGTCTGTGCGGGAGCGCCGGAGCGCGGGGCCGAATGTTTCGTACGAAGCGTCGAAGCGAGTGGAGCCGGAACTTCGGAGAGGCCCCTCGGAGCCGTCAAGTCCTCTGGCAGCGCACAGGTTTCCGCGGATTCGAAACGTTCGACGACGTCTCCTCTAGACTCCCCGTATGTCCTCAGCAGAGCCGCTGACCACCGCTCAGATAGCCGAACTCGCGGGAATCTCCGTCGCGACCGTCTCCAAGGTGATCAACGGTCGGGCGGACGTCTCGCCCGAGACCCGCGCCCGCGTCGAGGACATCATCCGCCGGCACGGCTACCGGCGGCAGAAGCGGCCGGCCCGCCCGGCGCCGCTGCTTGAACTGGTCTTCCGCCAGGTGCGGGACGCGTACCACATCGAGATCATCAACGGCGTCCAGTCCGTGGCGAGCGAACACCGCATGGCCGTGATCCTCTCCGGGCTGCGGGGCCGCCCCACACCCGGACACGGCTGGGTGCAGGAGATCCTCTCCCACCGCCCGGCCGGCATCATCGAGGTGTACTCCGTCCTCACCGACACCCAGAGCGGTCAGCTGCGCAGCCGCGGCATCCCCTTCGTCCTCGTCGACCCCAACGGGGAACCCGCCCACGCCTTCCCCTCCGTCGGCGCCACCAACTGGAACGGCGGCCTGTCCGCCACCCGCCACCTCCTCCAGCTCGGCCACCGCCGCATCGCCGTCATCACCGGCCCCGAACGCGCCCTCGCCAGCCGGGCCCGGCTGGACGGCTACCGCACCGCGATGGACACCGCGGGAGTGCCCGTCGACCCGGCGCTCGTCCGCGTCGGCGACTACCGGGCCGAGGAGGGCCTCCGGCACGCGCGGAAGCTGCTGCGCCTGACCGACCCGCCGACCGCCGTCTTCGCCTGCAACGACGCCCTGGCGCTCGGCGTCTACCGCGCCGCCGCCGAGGCCGGGCTGCGCATCCCCGACGACCTGAGCGTCGTCGGATTCGACGACCTGCGTCCGGCGCAGTGGACCGTCCCGCCGCTGACCACGGTCCACCAGCCGCTGGCCGAGATGGCCGCCACCGCCGCGACCATGGTGATCACGCTGGCCCAGGGCATGCCGCTGGCCCAGACCCGCGTGGAACTGGCCACCGAGCTCGTCGTCCGCGACAGCACCGCTCCCCCGCGCCGCTAGGCCCTAGCCCTCGGAGTCTCCGGCCGACTCCTCGGCGGCCACCTGCCTGAGCGAGCGCCGCGTGCGCACGGACCGCGCCCGGGCGGGCGTGGCGGGAGCCCCGCCGGAGTGGGCGCGTTCGTCGTTCCGCTTCACCAGCAGCCACCCCTCGTCGTCCCCGCCCGGGCCACCCCGGATGCGGGTGAGGGCGTAGCCGCCGCGCAGCTTGCTGCCGTCCATCCAGAACGACGCGTGGCCGTCGCGCAGGGCCTCGGCGAAGGGGATCTCGCGGCCCCTCCGATCGGTGGCGAGGCTGCGGTAGGTCCCCTCGTCCCAGATGATGACGGTTCCCCCGCCATACTCTCCCTTCGGGATGACGCCCTCGAAGTCGCCGTACTCCAGCGGATGGTCCTCGGTCCGGGTGGCGAAACGCCGCTGCCGGGGATCGCTGGAGGGCCCCTTGGGGACGGCCCACGACTTCAGCACCCCCTCCACCTCCAGCCGGAAGTCGAAGTGCAGCCTGCGGGCGTCGTGGATCTGCACCACGAAGCGGGGCCGCCCGCCGGGGCCGCCGCCCCGGCGGCCCTCGGGCTCCACGGTCTTCGCGAAGTCGCGTCGCCGGCGGTACTCCGCCAGCGCGTCCTTGGAGGTCATGGCCTTCAGCTCCCGCAACGCCGTGCTCCGGTCGTCGCCACGCGGCGGGTGCCCCCGCCGGCCGGGCAGAAACCCATCACTGCGGCCGGATCGGGACCCCTCACCCCCGTCCCTCGGTCCTGACGGTGTACGGCTCGACGTACGGGTGGCCCCGGCGGCGAGACCGTCGCTGTCAGGGCCTGCGGAGCGCCCGGGCGGTACGGGATACCCGGACGCGCTGTCACCGACCCGGTATCCCGTACCGCCCGCGCAGCTTGACGAACCGCGCCAGGGTGAGGGCCTCCGTGCGCTCCAGGCGCCCCTCGGCGGTGCGCGCGAACGCCCACACCTCCTCCTGCCCACCCGGCCCGATCGGCTGGACCAGCCGCCCACCGACGCGCAGCTGCTCGGCCAGCGGCGGCGGCACGGCCGGGGCCGCCGCCGACACGAGCACGGCGTCGTAGGGCGCGCGGTCCGGCACGCCCTCGCTGCCGTCACCGACCCGCAGCTCCACGTTGGCGACGCCCTGCCGGGTGAGGTTGTCCCGCGCCTGGTCGACGACGTCCTCCCACACGTCGATGGTCACGACGTCGGCGGCGAGGCGGGCCAGCAGCGCGGTCTGGAAGCCCAGGCCCGTGCCGACCTCCAGCACGTGCTCGTTCCCGCCGAGGGCGAGCCCTTCGATCATCCGCGCGGAGAGCGACGGCTGCGTGGTCACCTGGCCGTGCCCGATCGGTACGGGGGCGTCGCCGTAGGCGGCCTGTGCCAGGTCGGGCGGGACATACGCGGCACGGGGCGTGGCGCGCACAGCCGACAGCAGGCGTTCGTCGCCGATCCCGGCCTCGCGAAGCGCCCTCACCAGGTCGTCGGGCGAGCGTGCCGCGGTCATGCTGCGTCCCCGGCGCCCATACCGCGAGGCTACCGCCGGCCGGCGCCCGGCGCGCGTCGAGGGGAAGCCGGGTGACGCCGCCGCCGCGCCGCGGTGCCGCTACGGCTTCCGCCCGACGCCGCCGAGCAGCGCCACCTCCCTGGCGGACGTCAGCGGGCTGACGTCCGGGCGCCACAGGGGGCATGGCACCACCCCGGGTTCGACGACGTCCAGGCCGTCCAGGAAGCCGGCGATCTGCTCCGGGGTCCGCAGGTGGTAGGCGACGGCGCCGCTGGCGTTGTAGCCGCGGATCGCCTCGCTGTAGTCGGGATCGGTGTCGGCGCCGTCCCGCACGGCCAGGAAGCTGCCGGGTGGCAGGGCGGCCAGCAGGCGGCGCACGACGGCGCGCGCCTCGTCGTAGTCGGCCACGTGCGCCAGGACGCCCATCAGGACCAGGGCGACGGGCCGGGAGAAGTCGAGGGTCCGGGCGGCGCGCGCGAGTATGGCGTCGGGGTCGCGCACGTCGGCGTTGATGTAGTCGGTGGCGCCCTGCGGGGTCGAGGTGAGCAGGGCCTCGGCGTGGGCGAGCACCAGCGGATCGTTGTCCACGTAGACGATCCGTGCCTCGGGCGCGATCCGCTGAGCCACCTCGTGGGTGTTGTCCACGGTGGGCAGCCCGGTGCCGACGTCCAGGAACTGGCGTATCCCCGCCTCGCCGGCCAGGTACCGCACGACGCGGCCGAGGAAGTAGCGCCCGATCCGGGCGAGATCCACGATGGCGGGAAACGTCTCCCGCACCCGCTCTCCGGCCTCCCGGTCGACGGGATAGTGGTCCTTGCCGCCCAGCCAGTACGTCCAGATCCGGGCGGAGTGCGGCACGTCGGTGTCGATGACGGGCGGGTGGGAGGCATCGTCGGTCACACCCCAACCCTCCCCTCTCCCGGCCGCGGAGTCCACCTCCCGATCCGGCCGCCGCCCCGCGGCACCCGGTATCCGGAAGGGCTGGCCCCGCTGGGCGGGGGCGCCGGCGAGCCACGCGAGGATGGCCGGATCTGTCTGGTTCTCGGGGCCCGGTCTTGTGGTCATTAAGTTTATGCAAACGTCGTGTGCAGCCTTCAGGCTGAAAGGTGTTCATTCTGCCGTCGGACCCCAAGGGCGACCGGCCGACTAATCGCCTCCCGCACTCCGGCTTTCCGCGAAACCATCACATGATCGCCGCATCGAGCCAGGTCAACTCCCTCTCGGGCGTGGCGAGAAACCGCCTGTTGCGGAAATCACGCTTCCCAACTAAGGGTCATCGGCTAGTAATTGGATGGTAAAGTCGCTGACGCCCGGCCGGGCAAAACCGTCCCGAGGTTGAGCATCTACCACACCGCGCCCCACGGCAGCGAGCCGATGAGCGCAGGAGGCATGCCCATGAAGTCACTGATCGACCATGTCCGTTCCTTTCCGACCACCCACGTCGCCCACGCCCAACGCGCGGCGGAGTTCCGCGCCCTCGCGGCCGGGCAGCGGCCGCTGGCGTTGTTCATCACCTGCTCGGACTCGCGCGTCGTGCCGGCGCTGACCACCGGCGCGCGTCCGGGGCAGCTGTTCGAGCTGCGGACGGCCGGGAACGTCGTGCCGCCCTACCCCACCGCCCACGGCGGCCGGCCCACGGGTGAGGCCGCCACCATCGAGTACGCCGTCCGGGTCCTCGGCGTGCCCGACATCGTCGTCTGCGGGCACTCCCACTGCGGCGCGGTGGGCGCCGTCGTCCGGCGGGAGGATCTCACCGCCGTGCCCGCCGTGCGGAGCTGGCTGGAGTACGCCGTGCCGCCGGACGCCGGGGTGCGGTCGGCCCCTTCGGATACGCCGGACCTCGCGCTGGCGGTGCAGCGCCACGTCCTCGCCCAGTTGGCCACGCTCCGCGGCTACCCCTGCGTGCGGGAGCGGATCGAGGACGGCTCCCTGACCCTGCACGCCTGGTACTACGAGGTGCACACCGGCGTGGTGAGAGCCCATGACGAGGGGGACGGGCCCGTGGGCGGGAGCGAGAGCGGCGACGCACCGTTCTCAGCGCTGTGATCCGCCGACCGATTCGGCCACCGGACGAACCCGAACAAGGGATCAAAGGGAAACAAGGGACCCTCACCATGCTTTCCGCCTTCTCGCCACTCGCCTCGCGCGGGGTCCTGCGCCAGGACATCCTCGCCTCACTCGTCGTCTTCCTCGTGGCCCTGCCGCTGTGCGTCGGCGTGGCCGTGGCCTCCGGCGTACCCGCCGAACTGGGGCTGATCACCGGCATCGTCGGCGGTCTCGTCGTCGGTGCCCTGCCCGGCAGCGCCCTGCAGGTCAGCGGGCCCGCCGCCGGGCTCACCGTCCTCGTCTTCGAGGCGGTACGGGAGTTCGGCCTCGGGATGCTGGGCGCCATCGTGCTCGCGACGGGGCTGCTTCAGATCGCGCTCGGGCTGCTCCGCTTCGGCCGCTGGTTCCGTGCGATCTCCGTCTCCGTCGTGCAGGGGATGCTCGCCGGCATCGGACTCGTCCTCATCTTCGGGCAGCTGTACACCATGGCCGGGCTGGCGCAGCCCCAGTCGGGCCTGGACAAGATCGCCGAACTGCCCGGCCTCGCCGCCGACGTCGCGAACGTCTCGGACAGCGGCACCGCCCTGGCCTCGTTCTGCGTCGGAGCCGGCACGATCGCCGTCCTCGTGCTGTGGCCGCGGCTGCCGGCCCGGGTGCGGGTGGTGCCCGGCGCGCTCGCCGCGGTGGCCCTGGCCACGGTCGTGGTGCAGGTCGCCGGGCTGGACGTCGACACCGTGCGGGTGGAGGGGCTGCTGGAGGTCGTACAGCCGCCAGGCCTGGGCGAGTTGTCGGAGCTGGGCGGACTGGCCGTCCTCGGCACCGTGCTGGCGTTCACCCTGATCGCCTCGGCCGAGTCCCTCTTCAGCGCGGCGGCGGTCGACCGCATGCACGACGGGCCGCGCACCCACTACGACAAGGAGCTCGTCGCCCAGGGCGTGGGCAACTCGGTCTGCGGGGCGCTCGGAGCCCTGCCCATGACCGCGGTGATCGTGCGGAGTTCGGCCAACGTCCAGGCCGGCGCGAAGACCCCGCTCTCGCGCATCCTCCACGGGGCGTGGCTGCTGCTGTTCACGGTGCTGCTGCCGGGCGCGATCGGCGTCATCCCGCTGGCCGCCCTCGCGGGGGTGCTCGTGCACGCCGGCTGGAAGCTGATCCCGGTCCGGGAGATCGTGCCGCTGTGGCGGGAACACCGGGGCGAGGCCGTCATCCTCGCCGTCACCGCCATCGCCATCGTGGCGAGCAACATGTTCGAGGGCGTGCTGCTCGGCCTGCTGCTCGCCGTGGTGAAGTCGGCCTGGGAGACCTCACACGTCCACATCGAGACCAGGGAGCTCACCGGCGGCCGGATCGTCGTGACCCTCACCGGCAACGCGACGTTCCTGCGGCTGCCACGGATCATGGAGACGCTGGAGGCGCTGCCGAAGGACGAGCCCGTCGAGCTGGACCTGACGGCGGTGCGCCACCTGGACCATGCCTGCCGCACGGCGCTGGAGAACTGGGTGGCCCGTCACAACGCCGCCGAGACCAGGCCGGCGCTCACGAGACAGGCCGACCCCGCCTGACCCCCACCCCTCCCCCGTTACGCCGGCCAACCGCCACGGCGGGCACGTTCCCGCCGTGGCGGCCCCGGGTCCGGGCACCCCCACTTGTCCGGGCCCGGGAGTTCCTGGTTGCCGGCTATCCGAACTGGCCGGGCTGGTAGTCGCCGGCGGGCTGCCGGACGATGACGTTGAACCGGTTGAAGGCGTTGATGATCGCGATCACGGACACCAGGGCGGCGAGCTGCTCCTCGTCGTAGTGCTTGGCGGCGTTGGCCCAGGCCTCGTCCGTGACGCCGTCGGCCGCGTCGGCAAGGCGGGTGCCCTGCTCCGCCAGCTCCAGCGCCGCGCGCTCGGCGTCGGTGAAGACCTTGGCCTCTCGCCAGGTCGCGACCAGGTTGAGGCGCACGGAGGTCTCACCGGCGGCGGCGGCCTCCTTGGTGTGCATGTCGAGGCAGAAGCCGCAGCCGTTGATCTGACTGGCGCGGATCTTCACCAGCTCCTGGGTGGCGACCGGCAGCGTCGAGTCCGAGAGCGCCTTGCCTGCCGAGACGATGTGCTTCACGACCTTGCCGACGGACGGATCGCCGGCGATGTTCAAACGGGCATCCACGGTGTGCTCCTGTGCCGTTGTCGGTGGTTTCACATCTCTGACGGATTGGCTCGGCACGATGTGACAGGAGCGAATGTGACGTGCGTCTCCCTCCTCCCTCCTCCCTCCTCCCTCCTCCCTCCTCCGCTGCCCCGCCTGCCGCCGCCGGGTCAGTCCACGATGGCTCCGCAGGAGATGTTCACGTCCGTCGCGGTCAGCGTGCGGGCGCGGTCCGAGGCGACGAACGCGGCCACCTCGCCCACGTCCGCGAGGGTCGCGCAGCGGCCGAGCTGCGTCTCCTTGACGAGGCCGTCGGTGATCGCCTCCTTGGCCGGGAAACCGTCGGGGACGGACTCCGGCACGCCACCCGACTTCAGGGTGACCACGCGGACGCCATGCGGGCCCAGCTCGATCGCCCACTGGCGGCGCAGCCCCTCGATCGCGTCCAGGGCGACCTTGAAGCCGCCGAGACCGGGCAGCGTCTGCGGACCGCCGCCGCCGAAGAACAGGATCACGCCCGAGCCGCGGGCCGTCATGTGCCGGGCCGCCGCCCGGGCGGTATGGAACTGCGAACGCATCGCGTTCGCGATCGGCCGCAGGAAGTCCGCCACCGAGATCTCCATCAGCGGCTGCTGGACGTCGCCGTAGCCGATGGCGTTGAAGGAGATGTCGATTCGCCCCGCCCGCGCGGCGACGTCGTCGACGAAGGCGTCCACCGCCGCCTCGTCCAGCGCGTCGACCACGGCCGTCCCGGCCACGCCGCCCGCGCCGCGGATGTCCTCGGCGAGCGCGGCGAGCGGTGCGGGGCTGCGCCCGGCGAGGTAGACCCGCGCCCCCTCTCGGGCGAAGGCGCGAGCCGCCGCACCACCGATGGCACCGCCCGCGCCGTGCACCACGGCGGTCTTGCCCTCCAGCAACATGATCGAACTCCATCCCGGTCGACTGCCGAGTGTCCGCCGGAGCCCACTGCCCCGGCCCTCCCCGACACGTCGGAGCCGACCGCCGGAATTCGACACACGAGGCCGACCGCCGCGTGCGGCGTCGCACGTGCTGGTGGCCGTGGCCGTCAGGCCGGAGAGCTCGACGCCCACCACGCCATGGGCGACCGGGACGCCGCCCACCGTGCGTGGGTGCTCGCGCGGGACAGGACGGTACGAGGGTGAACGGCCGTCCGACGCCGCCGCTGGTGCCCTGACGCGCAGCGATCCAACGGCTGTAAGCCGGACGGCGCTTCGTCCGGAGACCGCCTCAGAGCTTGGTCATCTTGGCGAAGGGAGTCGTAATCCGCGTCTGAGCGGTGCCGAAGTCGACGAGCACCGCGATGTCGCCTTCGGCGCCGATGACCCGGCCGAGGCCATGCTCGTCGTGCGTGACTCGGTCTCCAACGGAGAACTGCTCAGGTCGTCGCGTGACCGGAGCCTTGAAGGGGCTTGACGGCAGGGTGCGCCGGGAGACGGCTGGCTTTGTCATTACCGCCAGTATGCGCCAGCCGTCCCTGTTACGGCCCGTAGTCACCATTCGGTGACCAGATGGTTATCGCCTCAGCCCCCCACGACGGGGCAGGCGGTTGTCTCCAGGGGGCCGTGGTCAGGCGTTGCCGGTCTCGTGCCCGCGTACGCGCTCGGTCAGCGGGAGGGGCGTCTCGTCCAGGCCCGTGGCCGACCCACTCGCCAGCCTGGCGCACACCCCCGGCAGGCGAGCAACTGCTTGTCGTCGTGGTGGGAGACCACCACCGAGTCCGCAGAGGGAGCCTTCCGGAAGTCGGTGCCGCAGATGACGCAGGCCAGCCCCGAAGTCTTCGCCGCCGTCGATTCGGAACGGCCGCGGTCCCTGCCGCCGTTGCTGTTGCTGTTGCGATTGAAGATCGCGTCTTGGGAGTACATGCGCCTACGTCCGGGCTCGTCGTTCGCCGAGGGCGACGCCGAAGCGAGGACGGCATGCGAGGTACGCTCGGTAGGGCCACCGTACCCGTGTGGCCCGTCGCGGACCATCCGCTCCGCTTCGCTCATGATTTTCCCGGTTCGTTCTTGCGACCCTCGCGCGGCCTCCTGCCGCCGGGTCTTCCTCGACACGTGCCGAAACGAGGAAGGCTTGTCCTTGGACCGCACGAACCGCACGAGCCACACGAACCATAGGGACCGCACCCGACCCGTGCCGTCCTTCGCCGAGCTGGGCATACCGCCCGCGCTGCTCGCGACGCTCACCCGCCACGGGGTGACCGAGCCGTTCCCCATTCAGGCCGCCACGCTGCCGAACGCCCTGGCCGGCCGGGACGTGCTGGGCCGTGGGCGCACCGGGTCGGGCAAGACGCTCGCCTTCGGTCTGGCCCTGCTCGCGCGCACCGCCGGACAACGCGCCGACCCCGGCCGCCCCCTCGCCCTGGTCCTCGTGCCCACCCGGGAGCTGGCCCAGCAGGTCACCGACGCGCTCACCCCCTACGCCCTGGCGTCCGGTCTGCGGCTCGCCACCGTGGTCGGCGGCCTGTCCATCACGCGGCAGGCGACCACGCTGCGCAGGGGCGCCGAGGTGGTCGTGGCCACTCCCGGGCGGCTGAAGGACCTGATCGACCGTGGCGACTGCGGGCTGGGCGAGGTACGGATCACCGTGCTGGACGAAGCCGACCAGATGTCCGACATGGGCTTCCTGCCCCAGGTCACCGCTCTGCTGCGACAGGTGCGGCCCGACGGTCAGCGAATGCTGTTCTCCGCCACCCTGGACGGTGCCGTCCAGCGCCTCGTGCGTCGCTTCCTCACCGACCCGGTCAACCACTCGGTGGATCCGCCGGCCGGAGCCGTGACGACGATGGAGCATCACCTGCTGCACGTCGCGGACGAGGACAAGCCCGCCACCGTCACCCACATCGCGGCCCGGGACGGCCGCGTGATCATGTTCGTCGACACCAAGCGCGGCGTCGACCGGCTGACCCGGCGCCTGCTGGCCAGCGGCGTGCGCGCCGCGGCGTTGCATGGCGGGAAGTCCCAGCCCCAGCGCAACCGCAGCCTGGCCCAGTTCCGGAGTGGAGACGTCACCGCGCTGGTGGCCACCAACGTCGCGGCCCGCGGGATCCACATCGACAACCTCGATCTGGTGGTCAACGTGGACCCGCCCGCCGACCACAAGGACTATCTGCACCGCGGCGGCCGCACCGCACGGGCCGGGCAGTCCGGCAGGGTGGTCACCCTCGTCCTGCCCGGCCAGCGGCGCGAGATGACCCGTCTGATGGCCGCCGCCGGCATCACCGCGCGCAGCGTCCGGGTGCGCTGCGGCGACACCGAGCTCAGTCGCATCACCGGTGCCCGCGTCCCGCCCGGCGTGCCGGTGACCATCACGGCTCCCGCCGCCGCTTCTGCCGCCGCCCCTGCCTCCACTCCTGGCTCCGCTCCCGGTGGCCGTGGCCGTGGCCGTTCACGCTCGCGCCGCGGCCGGAGGAGCCGCGTCGGTTCCTCGTAGACAGTCCCAAAGCTGCGCCACTCCCATGAGCCCGCTCGTGTCGGTCACGACGGTCCTCTTCCGTCCAGCTTTCCTGCGATGCTGGCGGGGTGAAGACGCTCCTGAACATCCTCTGGCTCATCGTCTCCGGCCTGTGGATGGCTCTCGGTTACGCCGTCGCGGGCCTGGTCTGCGTGGTGTTCGTCGTTACCCTGCCATGGGCCTTCGCGTGCTTCCGTATCGCCCGCTACGCGCTGTGGCCCTTCGGGAACACCATCATCCGGCGCCAGGACGCGGGCATCGCGTCCGGCATCGGCAACGTGATCTGGCTGGTCTTCGCGGGCGTCTGGATCACGCTGGGCCACATCGCCGCGGGCATCGCATTCTGCGTCACCATCATCGGTATCCCGTTCGGGCTCGCGCATTTCAAGATGGTGCCCGTGTCGCTGATGCCGCTGGGCCGCGAGGTGGTGCCGACCGGGTCCGCCTACCCGGGCTACCGCTGGTAGCGGCGGCCGCGGGCGTGATCCCGGAATCCGGTGCCGTCCCGTCGGTGCCTGCCTCGACGATTCCGCGTGGTTCACCCGGACACGGGCGGCCTTTCCTGGCTGGCTGCGCCGAGTAGCAGCTTCGCGGCCACCGTCGCCCCGTCGGTGCGGATCGTGCCGGCCACGGCCCTCGCCCGTGCGCGGGTCTCGGGTGTCAGGGCTGTGGTGAGCGCGTCGGACAGGGAGTCGAAGGTCGGCGTCGGTCCGTCGTGAGCCGAGCCGATGCCCAGCTTGGCCACTCGGGCGGCCCAGTACGGCTGGTCCGCGATCTGGGGGACCACCACCTGGGGCGCGCCGGCCCGGGTGGCCGTCGTCGTGGTGCCCGCGCCGCCGTGGTGCATGACGGCGGCCACCCGGCGGAACAGTGCCTGCTGGTTGACCTCGCCAGTGACGAAGCAGTCGTCGGCGTCGTCGATCGGGGCCAGGCCGGCCCAGCCGCGGGCGAGGAGTACGCGGCGGCCCTGCGCGCGGCTCGCTTCGATGGCCAGCCGGGCGATGTCCTTCGGGGCGTACGCGGCCATGCTGCCGAAGCCCACGTACACCGGCGGTGCGCCGGCGTCCAGGAACGCCTCCAGCTCTTCCGGGAGCGGACGGTCGTCGCGCAGGATCCACGCTCCGGTCTGCACGACGTCGAGCTCCGTCATGCCCTGCGACGGACACAGCGTCGCGTCTGCCGCCAGCCACGGCTGGTCGGTGAGGACGTAGTCGCGGACGTTGTCCACCGGCGGTAGGCCGATGGCCGCCCGATGGCTGTTGAGCGCCTCGCCGTACAACGCGTTCACCCGCTGGGCGTCCTGCTCCCACAGCACCCGGTTGTCGGTCTCGTCCTGCGGGGACGGCTTGCCCGGTCGCGCCCCCGGAGGGAGGTGCCGTGACGGCAGCCCGAGGGTGTGGAAGCACGCGAGCACGTAGCGGATGCCCAGTTTCTCGGCCACGTCCCGGGCGCCGGCCGGCATCAGGCCGGTTGCCAGCAGCGCGTCACATCCCTCGGCCGCCGCGGTGAGCGTGTCGAACCGCGCGGCGACCAGCTCGCGGGCGAGCCGGAAGGCGTCTTCCGCCGTCGGCGGCCTCGCGCCGGCGACCACCGAGTGCACCGACGGGCCGAGCGGCACCAGCGGCACGCCGACACGCGCCAGCAGCGCCGCGAACTCCTCGTCCGGCGGCGCGCACACCCGCGCCTCCGCGCCGAGTTCCCGCAACCCCACCGCCAGTCCCGCCAGCGGTTCGACATCTCCGCGCGATCCCCACGACGTCAACAGCACACGCATTTCGCGACTCCCATTTCTGCGGGTTCCGGCTTTCGGCCGCCGATTCTGCGGTAGAACCCGGGTCTTGCCGCAAGCCCCCCGGTGCGCTATATGTTGAGAGTGGCAAGGAGTGCGATCTCCTTGCCTTTGCCTTTTGGTCGTCCGATCCCCCGCCGATGGTGTTACCGGAGCAGCGAAGCGACCGGGAGCCCGGCCTCACGACGTGAGTGCGGCGAAGAGGTCCGGGATCAACACGGCGTTGGGGTGGCTCAGCGGCACGGTCAACACCGGCGTCCCGACGCCCACCTGATAGATGCAGGCCGTGCCGTCGTGCAGTTGGGTAGCGCTGATCGACTGCCAGGGCAGGGAGAGCCGCGGCCTCTTACACGCGATGCCGCCCTGGTTCACCTTCAGGCTGCCGCCGACCGTGACGGTCTCACCACGGCGCACCCGGGCGACCAGGTCGGTGAGCAACCGGGGCTCCAGGTACTGCCTGGCCAGGTTCACCAGAAACGTCCACTCCGCGGGCTGTTCGGCCTCGCGGCCTCCCGTGACGAAGTACACGAGGATTTCCGGCCCGACGTAGTACGGGTACTGGCCTACACGGAACTCCCAGCCGTTCACGTAGGTCGTCGGGAACGGGAAGTGATTTGTGGCGGTCCGGGTCACTGGGTAGCTGACCCACTCCACCTGGTCGAGCGCGAGTGATTTTTTGCCGAAGGTGATCACCTGCGGGTCGGCGTAGAGACGTTTCCGGCCGACTCGCGTATCGAGCACCGGAACCGGGCCGGGTTGCGCCGGTCTCGCGGGGGGCATCGGGCCCTGCGGAGGGTTCGGTGCGTGGTACGGGTTCTGTGGTGCGGGGGCCCCCGCACCGGAGTGCGGGGCCGAGGCCTGTCGCGTCGGCGGCGGCGCGGGCCAGTCCTGCCGGGGGTCGGGCGGCCGTGTCGTCGCACGGGTGGCTCGCGGTGCGGTGCGGGGTGCGGCGCTGGCGACGTGTGCGGCCAGCCAGGCCGGTGTGTCGGCGCGCGGGTAGGCGGCCAGGTCATCGCGGTAGTGCTCGGGGGCCAGCAGGTGGTCGTCGGGGAAGGGCCGGTCGCCGTAGTCGTAGTCCGTGGTGATCCGGGCGTCCGTTCCGGAGCCGCGTCTGACGTCAAGCAGCAGGCGCCACCACGGCCCGGCCGGCATCCGCGCGGCGAGGTGTCGCTGCCGGCGGACCAGCACCGCTATCTGTTCCGGTACCAGAACATCGGTACTCCGCCTGCCGGACCAGAACCGCAGCTGGGCGACCTCGGCGGAGACGGTGAGGGAGAAGACCGCCGCGAAGCGGTCCCACCCCGGCGGGCCGAGCAGGGCCACCTGCTGCGCGAGCGGGTCGAGCAGCCGGGACGCCCTGGCCGCGACCACCTCCTGGGTGGGGGCGTCGATGGTGAACGAGCTGATGCCCGCGGAGCCTTCCGACTCGCCCTGCAGCCGCATGACCTCGTCCCTGAGGTCGGCCATGAACTCTTCCTCGGCGAGAGCGCGGCGCACGTACGCCTCTTCGGCGGTGAACAGCTCCTCCGCCTCCTGCGGAGGGACCGCGCTCGAAATCTCCTTGACCCGCCCGAGGTCGCTCACCAGGAACACCGACCCGCCCACCGACAGGGTTTCCAGGAACGCCATCGGGTCGCTGTCGTCGACGTCCACCGGCGCGTACACGCTCCACCCCGCTTCGAAGCGGTCCGCCGCCAGCCCCTGTGTGGGGTGGTCCAGGCCGCGTGCCCGGATCCACTCCACGACCAGTGAGATCGCCCGCGCCGCGGCCATCCGCCCGCCCTCGGGCGGCGAGACATGGTCGAGAGGGTGGCCGACCCGGCCGCCGGGGTCGGTGCCGGCCGAGAACGGGCCCCCGTAATGCCGTGTGAGGTCGAACCAGAGGCACACCTCCTCGGCGGTCTCGACATCGACATCGGCCGCGATCACCGACCAGGAGCCGCCGGCATCCCGCCCGAACAGCGTGACCACGGCGCCGCCGTCCCGGCCGGCTATGACGTAGTTCGCCCCGTGGAGATCGCCGAGTGAGGCGGCCGCGGTGAGCGTGGGCGCCGTGGAGCTGATGTGCTTCCCGAACGGTTCCCCGTCCACGTCGATGGCGGTCAACACGTGATCGTCCCCAGGAGTGGACGGGTACTCGAAGCCGACCTGAGGGCTACCGTCCCTGGCCGTCGGCTCCGGTCGGCACGAGGCATCGTGCTGGCGGCGTATCTCCACGACGACGGGGGCGGGAGCATTGGCGACCAGGACCCGCCAGGTGCCGGTGGCGTCTCTCCCGTAGAGGGTGATGTCGTGGCCATGGCGGACCGACACATAGTTCGCACGGTGTCTGTTGCCGTATGTGGCGGCTTCACCGAGGGTGGGCGACGAGGCGACGACACGTTCCCCGAGCCGATTGCCATCGGCATCGGTGGCAGCCATCACGTAGCCGGTCATCAGTCCTGCTCCTGTCGCTACCGGGGGTGGGGGGTGCAGGCGCACGCGCCACACTAACGGCTGACGATGTCAGCTTGCCGGTGGTGAGTTGCCCCGGGCCGCGCACCGAGTACAACAAGGAGCTGATGGCCCAGGGCGCCGAGCCCATCGAGGCGTACCTGTGCGGGAACGCGACCTTCCTCCAGCTGCCCCTCCGGGGAGGCGGTCCACCGCGATCCGGGCCCGCGGGCCCGGATCGCGGCCGTGCGAGGACCGCAGGGCGGACGCGGGTCAGAACACCGGCGGGAAGAGCTGGGCGCTCAGCCGCCCGGTGGCGGTCGACGCGCTCAGCCCGGGAGCACCGGCGAACATGGCCTTGTAGGAGTTGGCGAGGATCGCCAGGGGCGGCACCGTGGCATTGGTCAGGGTTGCCCTGCCGCTGCTGTCGGTCACCGCCGTCCCCAGCGTGATCTGCCCCAGCAGCGTCTCAACCGTGAAGGTGATGGTCTGGCCGGGGATGGGGGACCGGGTGGTCCGGTTGGTGAGGGTCGCGGTGAGGGTGGGGATGAAGAAGGTGCCGTTGGCCCGCAAACGGATGGTCGCGGAAGAGGCGGTCAGCGACGTGTTGGCGCCCCTGACGTCCTGCGTGATGGTGCCCGACGACCCGCTGAAGCAGCCGTCACCGCTGTAGGTCGCGGTCACCGTGTGCGTGCCCGAGGTGAGCGCGCTGGTGCTGCCGCTCGCCTGCTCCGCGGCGTTGAGCGGTGCGGTGAGGGTCGGGCCGCCGCTGACGGCGAACGTCACCGTGCCCGTGGGCACGCCCGCACCCGGGGGTACGGCGGAGACCGACGCGGTCAGGAGGACCGGCTGCCCGGCGGCCGAGGGGTCGGGAGAGACGGTCACCGACGTCTCCGTGGACGCCTGGGCCACGGCGAGGGTCGTAGTGCCGGAGGAGCCCGTGAACTCCGCGTCGCCGCTGTAGGACGCGGTGACGGTCTGGGTGCCGACGAGGATCGCGTCGGTCGACACCGTTGCCGTTCCAGAGGCGTCGAGCGTTCCGGTGAGGGTCGGGCCGCCGCTGATGGTGAACGTCACCGTGCCGGTGGGCACGCCCTCCCCCGGAGCCGCCGCCACCACGGACGCCGTCAGCGTCACCGGCTCGCCGAAGACCGAGGACGGCGGAGACACGGTCACGGTCGTCGCGGACGACGCCTGGGCCACTGTCTGGCTCGCCGTGCCGGACGAACCGGTGAAGTTGGTGTCGCCGCTGTAGGTCGCCGTCACGGTCTGCGTGCCGACGGGAATCGCGTCCGTGGTCGTCGTCGCGGTTCCCGAGGCGTCGAGCGTTCCGGTGAGAGTAGGACCGCCGCTGATGGCGAACGTCACCGTGCCCGTGGGCACACCGGCCCCCGGGGGCGACGGCGGTGACCGACGCGGTCAGGAGGACCGACTGGCCGGCGGCCGAGGGGTTGGGCGAGGTCGTCACGGGCGTCGTGGTCGACGCCTGGGCCACTACGTGAGTCGCGGTCCCGGAGGAGCCGGTGAACTCCGCGTCACCGCCGTACGCCGCCGTCACCGTCTGCGCACCGACGGGAATCGCGCTGGTCGACACCGTCGCCGTGCCGGTGGCGTCGAGCGTTCCGGTGAGAGTCGGTCCCCCGCTGACGGCGAAGGTCACCGTCCCCGTCGGGACACCCGCCCCCGGCGCCGTCAGCGTCACCGGCTCGCCGAACACCGACGACGGCGGAGACGTCGTCACCGATGTCGTCGTGGCCGCCTGGGTCACCTGCTGGACGATGGTGGCCGAGGAGGGGTCGAGATTCGCGTCACCGCTATAGGTGGCGCTGACGTTGTGGCTACCGGCGTCCAGGGAGTTGTCGGTGACGGTGGCCTGCCCAGCGGCGTCGAGGCTCGCGGTCAGCGTGGGACCGCCCGCCAGGATGAAGGTGACGGTGCCGGTCGGCGTGAACGCGCCCGGCGGCACCGAGGCGACGGTTGCGGTGTACGTGACGCTCTGACCGAAGATCGAGGAATTCGGTGTCGAGGACATTGTCGTTGTCGAAGCAGCCATGATGTGTGCGGCCCTCTCGCGATGTCGAATCGGAATGGGCCGCCGCAGTCCCTCACACCGTCACTGCGGGGGCGGAGTCTTGCGTCCGCGCGGGGCCCATCTGGAGGCACTGCCGACGCCGCATGGCGCCGGGGCCTTCCGCCAGTGAGATGGGTGACCCGCCGGCTCGTATCACCAGTAGGCACCGCGTGTCGGCCGCCGCGCCAGAGCCTGTCCCGAAGACGGCCCGAATGGCGGAGCGTACGCTCCAGCGCGCCTTGTTACCTGGCCCGTGCGGATCGGCCCGTACCCTCTTGCCTCTGCTGGCGCGCCTCGCGCGCCTCCCGCCACGAGCCGACCACGCCCTCGGTCGTACAGCCTGATGTCACCTGCGGCGGTTCATGTGTAGGTGTACGGCGTGGGGGCGGTGGCCGTATGGCCGGTGGTGATGGTCACGACGACGGCCGCGGGGCCGGGCGCGCCGGGTGGCGTGATGACGCGGACCCTGATGGCATCGGCGGCGTATCCAACGCCGGCCAGTACACCTACCTCGGGGGTCCGGTCATCACCAGCATCAGCCCGACGTCCGGGCCACGCTGGTGGCCACGCGGAAGGGGCCGGCGAAGCCCACGATGTGGTGCGTCGGCATGCGGCTGGCCGTGTTGATCGCCGCGAGCGCGCCGTCGTCGGTTTTCGTGGCGTAGACGAGCGTGCCGTCCGGCGAGGCCGCGAGGTACCACGGGCTGGTGGCGAGGTCGATGGGCTGGTCGACAGCGTTGGTCGTGGTGTTGACCACGCTGACCAGCGCGGTGCCCGGGTCGGCCACGTACAGCTCGGTCCCGGCGGGGTTCACCGCCACGCCGCGCGGCTGGCTGAAGCCGCCGATCGTCGCGGCGACCGCCCGGGCCGCCGTGTTGATCACGCTGACCGTGCCGGAGCCGGCGTTGGAGACATACACCCGCAGCAGGTCGGGTCTGATCGCCACGGTGTCGGGGGCGGTGCCCACGGGGATGGTGGCGACGAGAGCGTTGGCGGAGGTGTCGACGACGCCGACCGTCCCGGCGCCGGAGTTGGCCACGAACAGCTCGGTTCCGCTGGGCTTCACGGCCAGCCCGCGCGGCTGGGTAAACCCGGTGATCGTGGCCGCCACCGTGTCGGTGGCGGTGTCGATGACGCTCACCGTCCCGGAGCCGGCGTTGGAGACGTAGACCCGCTGGCCCGCAGGCGACACCGCCACGCCCCACGGCGTCGACCCGACGACGACGGTGGCGACGACCGTACCGGTCGGCGTGCTGGTGTCGAGCACGCTGAGCGTGCCGTCACCGGAGTTGGAGACGTAGACGCGCAGCCCGTCGGGGCGCACCGCGACACCGGTCGGCGCCGGTCCCACGCCGATGGTGAGGGGGAACCGCGCGGTCGATGAGGGGAGCAGGAGGGGGCACGGACATCGGGAGACGCTCCTCTCGCCCCCCTTGTCATGGCTCGAGGCTCTCTCCCATCACCGTTCCAGCCCGTTCCCATGCCGCGCAAGTGGCGCATTCGAAGGGAATGGTGTGCGCACATGGGTACATCGGATGGTCCCATAAGCATCAGCTGATGCTTTCTTTCCATCGACGAACGCGCCTGGGTCTGCTGCAATTTCCGGTAAGGGGCACCACGAGGGGGCACCGGAACACAGACGTCTCGGAAATGAGAGCACCATGGTTACCCTCAACCCCAATCAGGGACCGGCCTCGGGCGGCAACGCGGTCACCATCACCGGCAGCGGTTTCACGGGCGCGACGAGCGTGACGTTCGGCATCAAGTCGGCCGGCTTCACCGTGGACAGCGACACGCAGATCACGGCGATCGCGCCGTCGAACGCCAGCGCCCAGCAGGTCAGGGTCACCACACCCGGGCGGCACCAGCGCGCCCGTGTGGTACTACTACATCCTGCCGCCGTACAAGACGGCCGTGACCCCCGCTTCCGGCCCGCTCAGCGGCGGCACCACCGTCATCAGCGGCACCCACTTCTCGACGGCGACATCGGTGTCGTTCGGGGCCAACTCCGCGGTGCCGACGGTCGTCAACGACAGCACCCTCAACGTCAACGTGCCCACCGCCACGGTCTCGGGCAGCGTGCCGGTGCGGGTCACCACCATCGGCGGAACCACCAACGGCCTGACGTACACCTACGTCGCGCCCCCGGTGGTCACCAGCATGAGCCCCACCAGCGGGCCCGACTACGGCGGCACCGCCTCCACCATCACCGGAACCGGCCTCAGCGACGTCATCGACGTCCTCTACGGCACCGAGCCCGGCGTCTTCCTCATCAACGACGACACCGAGATCATCTCCTCCTCCCCCGAGGGTACCGGCACGGTCACCGTGACGGTCGTCGGCCTCGGCGGCAGCGACGCCACACAGACCTTCACCTACGCCGTCACACCAGGCTGAGATTGGAGCGAGAAGGGCTCCCAGCGGCTGCCCTGGCTGCGGGCTGGACCATCTCCTTGAGGAGGTCCAGTCCGCGTCGCCTTGGCATGGAGCACCCCGGACGGGGTGCTCAGCCCGCTGGACCCGACTCACCGCGGGGACGGCCGCAGCGCGCGGCCGTCCCCGCCAACGTCACGGGTCAGCGGACCCGGGCTCGGTCACTCACAGCCGAACGCCAACACCACCACCGGCACGACCGCCAGCCCGGTGCCACAGGTCCAGCTGTCGGTCGGCGTGTTGATGACGAAGGGACCGTCGATCGTGCCCAGCCGCGGGGCGCCAGGCGACGAGTCGCAGTCGAAGGCCGAGACGAGGCCGAAGGTCTCGAAGGCGTCATCGCAGTCGTACGTCGGCGTCTGCTGAGCTTCCTGGGCCGGCTGGGCGGCGACCGCCGTGCCAGCGGCCGAGGCCGTCAGCGCCAGTGCGGCGACGGCACCGGCCGCCAGGCACCGCGCGGAACGCCGCGCCGTTCGCAATTTGTTCATTGCCACTCACTCCTGATCGTGCGGGATCACTGTTGAGTACCGAATGCGCCACACCGATTTCCTGCCGGGAATCAGTACCGCGTTCAGTACGATCAGACTGGCCTCACCTGAATGCCGGTAACAGGGCGCGGAGTGGGGGCAAAGATGCGTTCGCGGCAGCACATGTTGCGGCTCGGCGCGAGAGGTCGCTGCGACGAGAAGAAGCCCACGGACGTCATCATCGCGCCCGGTGGTACATTTCCGGGCCGCACGCTCCGCTTTTCGGGTGAGTTCGCACGCTGCCTATTGCGGCCTGGCTCCCTCGTATGGAGTACTGGAATTGTCCAACCGGTGGGCTGCGCATCCTCTCCGGGGAAATGGCGAATGGCAGTGCCACTTGCCATATGGGTGTCCCCGCAGAGGAATTGGACCACCAGCCGGTGCCGGCGTCAGGCACCGGCTGGTGCGGCTCTTGGCCCATCGGCCGATCTCGACTCCAGTGCGGCGCCGCGCGTATCTCTCGCACGCATCCCTATCAGGGAATCAGGAGACGCGAACTCGTATCGTGAGCCAAGGAGACGACCGTGCCCATTTCACCCAATCAGGGATCGACCGGCGGCGGGACGGCGGTCACCATCACGGGGACCAACCTCGCCAACGCCTCGGCCGTGACATTCGGAACCAAACCCGCGACCATCACCGCCAACACCGCGACCTCGGTCTCGGTGCTCTCCCCCTCAGGCAACGTGTCGTGGACGTGCGCGTCACGACGCCGGGCGGCACCAGCAATCCGCTGCAGTTCTACTACGTGCCCGCGCCGTTCAAGGCCGGCCTGAGCACAACGAACGGCCCGACGGCGGGCGGCAACACCGTCACCGTCTTCGGCAGCGGCCTGAGCACAGCGACCGCCGTGAACTTCGGTGCCAACGCCGCGACGCCCACGGTGGTCAACGACGGCCAGCTCACCGTAACGGTGCCCGCGGCGGCCGCCGCCGGGGTCGTGTCCGTCAGCGTCACGACGGCCGGCGGCGTCAACGACGGTGTCTACTACACCTACGTGGACGCTCCCACCGTCACCGCCCTCGCCCCCGCCACGGGGCCGGAGAGCGGCGGCACCCCCGTGACGATCACCGGGACCAGCCTCGGCACCACCGAGTCGGTCACCTTCGGCGGCGCCACCGCCGCTCACCGTCCTCTCCGACACCGCCGCCGCGGTGACTCCGCCGGGACGGGCGTGGTGGACGTCGTGCTGACCGGCACCGGCGGCACCGTGACCCTGGCGGGCGCCTTCACCTACCTCACAGTCCCGGGTATCTGACGGGCGACCTCCAAGCGGCCCCGGCCGGCCCCTGCCCCCCGGCCGGCCGGGGCTCCCCGACGAAGAGCGCCGAAGGAGCGACGCCCATGTCCCACCCGCCGGTCATCCCGCAAGCGGTGATGCATCACCCGGACCCGGACCCGCCCACCGTCCAGTCGGTCTCCCCGGCCTCCGGCCCCACCACGGGTGGCAACGCCGTGGCGGTGACCGGGACCAACTTCACCGGAGCCACGGCCGTCCGGTTCGGAGAGCGGGCGTCCCCGGCGTTCACCGTCAACTCGGCGACGAGGATCACGGCGATCGCCCCGCAGGGGAGCGGCACCGTCCAGGTCACGGTCACGACGCCGGCCGGCACCAGCAACGGCCTGCCGTACGGGTACGTCACCGTGGCGCCTCCAAAGGTGACCCATGTCAGCCCGGACCAGGGTCCCTCCTCCGGCGGCAACACGGTCACCATCACCGGCACCGCGCTGTCGGGGGCCACCGCCGTCACCTTCGGCGGAATCCCCTCGTCCTCGTTCACGGTGACCTCGGACCAGCGGCTCACCGCCGTCGTGCCGCCCGACGGCACCGGGCCGGTCGACGTCATCGTCACCACCCCGGCCGGAGCCAGCGCCCCCGGGGTCCTCTACTACTACGTTGCGGCTCCCGTGCTGGTCGCCGTCCTGCCCGGCGCGGGCCCGGCCGGAGGCGGAAACACCGTCACCATCACGGGCAGCGGGCTGATCGAGACCAGCCAGGTGCGCTTCGGCGACGCGCCGGCCGCCTCCTTCACGGTCCTCTCCGACGAGCGGATCACGGCGACGGTCCCGCCGGGAGTCCCCGGGGCCGCCGAGCTGACCGTGGTCACGCCGGGCGGGACGAGCAACGCGCTGCACTACCTCTACCTCGACGCCCCCCAGGTCAGCGCCCTCCAGCCCGACGCGGGGCCGGCCACGGGAGGCAACTCCGTCACGCTGTCCGGCTCCGGCCTGGGCCGGGCCACCGAGGTGCTGTTCGGCACGCTCCCCGCCCCGTTCACGATCGTCTCCGACACGCACGTCGTGGCCACGGCCCCGCCGGGAGCGCCCGGGCCGGTGGGCGTCGTGCTCAGCACGCCGGGTGGCACCACCTCCCCGCTGACGTACACCCGGCTCGCCGGGCCGGAGATCTGACGGCCGACTCCGATTACCCCACTTCCAAGCGGTGCCCCCCTTCCGGAGGGCACTGTTGCGTTCGCGCGGAGCGCCCTTCGCGCAGCCGAAAAGCAGCATCAGAGAAACGCATCCTGTACCACCTTAAGGGCACTCTGAACAACGCGGAATCCAGCCTATGGCGGCAGCAATTTGGGTAGAGTTTTTCGGGACAGGATGTCACCGAAAGGGCAGCCCAGTGTCGCAATCACTAGTCATCCTCATCGACTGCCCATTCAGTGTTCCGCGCCTGTGGCCCGTCGCGAGAACGGACTTCCAGAGCAAGGTCAAGATCTTGCAGGGGAACGGTTACGAGCATTTCGAGTTCATCGGCGAGTACGTCGAGGTATGCGGCATTCTCACCCCGATCTATCGATGGCGCCATCGCACATTCATCGCGGAATAGTGTCGCACAGTCAAGCATTCACCCATGAAAAGGACCGCCGATGAGTCGAGCCAGGAGCGCCAGGGACGCCGTCGTCACCGGAATGGGATTCTGCCTGCCCGGCCATCTCAGACCCACCTTCAGCGCCGACGACCTGTGGCAGGTCGCGTCACGCGGCGACACCTGCCTGACAGCCAAGCCGATGTACTACGGCTTCGTGAATCTCACCCCGGAGATGTTCGCCGAACGATTCCCCGACATCCCCGAGATCTTCTCCCGGCACTACACGGCGGCCCACCGGTTCGGCCTCGTCTCCCTCGCCGAGGCGTGCCTCGACGCCGGTCTGGAGCCCCGCTCCGCCGCGCTCGCCGAGGCGGCCATCCTCGTGGGGCGCGGTGGCATCGACGCCAACGTCGACAGCTACCTGTCGGTCATGGGCGCCGATCCGGAGGGGACCACCCCCCTGGAGGCGATGGAGCTCTTCGTCGCGGCCGAGCAGGCCATGACGCCTTCCGACGTGTCCCTCGTCCAGGCCGCCCTCACCTGCTCCACGGGGCCGTGCTTCACCGTCTCCTGCGGCTGCGCCTCCTCCGCCGTGCAGCTCGGCCAGGCCAGGCGCCTGATCGCCCTTGGCGAGGTGGAGGTCGCCGCCGTGACCGGCGTCGACGTCTTCAGCATCGGCCTGATCGAGAACGTCCAGCAGTTGCTGCGGGGCGCGCAGCGGACCTACGACGCCCTGCGCTCCGACGGGATGCCGAAGCTCGTCCCCTCCTTCGAGTCCCTGATGCGCCCCTACGACCGCCGCGCCCGCAGCATCAACCACGGCGAGGGCTCGGCGACGCTCATCGTGGAGAGCCGCGCCCACGCCGACCGGCGCGGCGCGCAGCCCCACGGCCAGATTCTCGCCACCGCCATGGCCCGCGACGGCCTCGCGAACCCGCTGGCCGCCGACGAGACGGGCGCCGAGCTGGTGAACGCCGTCCGCCGCTGCCTCGGTGAGAAGTGGCGGGTGTCGCAGATCCCCTACGTGCACGGCGGCAGCGACGGCAACGCCGTGGTGACCGCGTTCGAGGCCGAGGCGATCAGGAAGCTGTACGGCGAATCCTGCGACCTGCTGATGACGTCGCAGGAGGGCATCTTCGGCCACAACGGCTCCCCGTCCGGCTGTCTCGGCGCCGCCGTGACGCTGCTGATGCTGGAGCACGGCGAGGTGTGCCCGACGGCCAACTGCGAGGAGCCCGCCGACGGTCTCCCCTTCGACCCTGTGCCGGGCGCGACGACCCGGCCGCTCGACTTCGACTACGCGCTGAGCTTCAACTACCAGATCGGCGGCGTGAAGCACGCGATGCTCCTGGGCAGCGCGGACGCGGTGTAGGGAAGGAAAGGCGAGTCATGGACGACCACACACACGCGCCGGTCCGCGCGCACGCCGAACACGCCGAGGAGGCCGAGCTCAGCGACGGCGACGGCGACGGCGACTCGCGGGGCGCGCACGGCGAGGCGATCGCCGTCCTCGGCGCGGGCTGCCGGCTGCCCGGCGACGCCGATTCCCCCGCCGCCCTCTGGCGGCTGCTGGCGGACGGGCGCGACGCCGTCGGCGAGCCGCCACCAGGCCGGGCGGAGCTGGGTGCTTGGGAGGACGCCCGGCTCCGCCCCTGGGGCGGCTTCCTGCGCGACGTCTCCGGCTTCGACGCCGACTTCTTCGGCGTTTCCGGCCGCGAGGCCGAAGTCCTCGACCCGCAGCACCGGTTGCTCCTCGAGGTGGCCTGGGAGGCCCTGGAACACGCCGGGTTCCGCCCCGAGGCGCTTCACGGCGCGCCCGTGGGCGTCTTCACCGGCATGAGCTACCACGACTACATGGACGGGCTCGCCGGCCACCCACGTGAGCTCGAAGGCTCCGTCCTGACCAACGGCCACTGCGTCGCTCCGGGCAGGGTCTCCTACCTCCTCGGTCTGCACGGGCCGTCGCTGGCGGTGGACACCGCCTGCTCCTCCTCCCTCGTGGCGCTCCATCTCGCCGCCCAGTCCCTCAGCGCGGGCGAGTGCGAGCTGGCCCTGGCCGGGGGCGTGTCGCTCATCCTCCAGCCGAGGATCACGCGGACGTTCGCGCGGATGGGCATGCTGTCGGCCGCCGGGCACTGCCACGCCTTCGACGCGGCCGCCGACGGCTTCGTGCGGGGGGAGGGCTGCGGCGTGGTCGTGCTCAAGCGACTCGCCGACGCGGTGCGCGACGGTGACCGGGTGCTGGCCGTGCTGCGCGGCTCGGCGGTCAACCAGGACGGCGCGTCCGACGGGCTGGCCGCGCCCTCGGCCGAGGCCCAGCGGGCCGTGTACCGCAGGGCGCTCGATGCGGCCGGCGTCGACCCGCGCGACGTCGGCATGGTCGAGACGCACGGCACGGGAACGCCGGTCGGCGACCCCGCCGAGTTCGCCAGCCTGGCCGCGGTGTACGGCGCGCGCCGGGCCGACCGTGACCGGTGCGCGCTGACCTCGGTGAAGACCAACCTGGGCCACCTGGAGCCGGCCGCCGGGATCGCCGGGCTGATCAAGGCCGTCGGCTGCCTCGGCCGTGGCCTGGTTCCCCCCAACCTCCACTTCACCGACTGGAACCCGGCGATCGAGCCCCGGGACACACGGTTCTTCGTGCCCACCAGGCTCGTCGACTGGCCGGTCCGCTCCGGGCCGCGGCTGGCCGCCGTCTCCTCCTTCGGATTCGCCGGCACCAACGCCCACGCGGTGCTGGAGCAGCCCTCCACCGCCAGGCCGCGCACCGCGCGGCCCAGACCGGCGCCGGCCGTGTCCGCACCGCGGCCGGCGCCACCGCCCGCGCCCGAGGTCTTCCTCGTCCCGGCCGGTTCGACGGGCGTGCTGCCGGCCGCCGCGCTCCGCCTGGCCGAGTGGCTGGAGGGAGGCGGCGCGGGCGTGCCGCTGCGGGACATCGCCCACACACTGGCGCTGCGGCACAGCCCCGGCCGGGGGCGGCTGGGTGTGGTGGCCGACTCGCACGACCGGCTCGCGGAGTCGCTGCGGGCGTACGCCGCCGGGCAGGCTCAGCCGCACGTGGTGACGGGCTCGGTCGGCTCGGGCATCTCCCGCCGGCCGGTGTGGGTCTTCTCCGGGCAGGGCTCCCAGTGGCCGGGGATGGGCAGCGGACTGCTGGGCGCCGTGCCGGACTTCGCCTCGGCGCTGGCGGAGGTGGACGAGCTCGTCAAGGCCGAGGCCGGATTCTCCGTGCTGGAGGTGGTACGCCAGGGCCGGCCGGTGAGCGGCTGCGGGCGGGTGCAGCCGGTGCTCTTCGCCCTGCAGATCGCGCTCGCCGCCGCCTGGCGCGGCCACGGCGTGGAGCCGGCCGGCGTCATCGGCCACTCGATGGGTGAGGTGGCCGCCGCCGTCGTCGCCGGGGCGCTCTCGCTGCCCGACGGGGTGCGGGTGATCTGCCGCCGCTCCGCGCTGCTGGAGCGGATCGCCGGAGACGGCGCCATGGCCAGCGTGGAACTGGACGCGGCGACGGTCGAGGCGGAGATCGCCGAGGCCGGCACCGAGGGCGACCCGCACAGCGGGCGGGTCTCCGTGGCGGTGCTCGCGGCCCCCGGGTCCACCGTGGTGGCCGGTGACACGGCACGCGTGCACCGGCTGGTGGAAGCCTGGGAGGCGCGCGGCGTCCCGGCGTCCGCCATCGCCGTGGACGTTGCCTCGCACTCGCCTCAGGTGGACCCGCTGCTCGGCGATCTCCGCGCCGCCCTCGACGGCCTGACGCCGCGGCAGCCACGCCTGCCCTTCTACTCGACGGTGCTCGACGACCCGAAGCGGCAGCCGGCGTTCGACGCCGCGTACTGGTGCGCCAACCTGCGCCGCCCGGTGCGGTTCGCGGCAGCCGTGGCCGCCGCGGCCGCCGACCGTCACCCGCTCTTCGTGGAGATCTCACCGCATCCCGTGGTCGGCCGCGCCCTCGCCCTCAGCCTCGCCGGCCTGACCGGCCTCACCTCCGAACCGGTGGTGCTGCCCACGCTGCGCCGAGCCGAGGACGAACTGGCCACACTGCGAACCCAATTGGCGGCGTTGCACTGCGCCGGCGGCACCGTGGACTGGTCCGTGCTCTACGCGGACGCGCGGCTCGCGGACGTGCCCACCATCGCCTTCGACCGCACGCGCCACTTCACGCGGCCCGAGATCCCCAAGCAGCGCTCGGGAACCGGCCCGGCGGGCGCGGGCGGCGACGGGGACGGGGACGGCTGCCCGCTCCCCGGCAGGCGCACGGAGATCCCCGGAACCCCGGTACGCCTGTGCTGGCATGCGGACGCCGGCACCGCCGGCCTCCCCTGGCTGGCGGACCACCAGGTGTACGGCTCGCCGGCCCTCCCGGGAGCGGTCCACTGCGCCATCGCGCTCACCTGCGCCTGCGAGACGTTCGACGCCGGGCCCCAGGAGGTGGAGATCGCCGACCTGCGGTTCCTGGAGCTCCTCCGCCTCGCCGAGCGGACCCCGATCAGCACCACCGTCACGCTGACCGACGCCGACCACGCCCGGTGCGAGATCTTCGCACGCGGCGAGCAGGGCGCCTGGGTGCCGCAGGCCACCGCCGTGCTGCGCCGCCGCACCACCCCGCCGCGCCCCTCGCCTCCGCCGTCCGGCTCCCTGGCCCCCCGGCATCCCCGGCGGCTCGATCCGGGCTCCCTGTACGAGAGCCTGCGGGCCCGGGGCCTGGCGCACGGCCCGGCGTTCACGGGCGTGACCGAGCTGCGCGCCACCGAGGGCGGCGAGAGCTACTGGGCGAGGGTCGAGGTGCCCCGGGAGGCCCGGCGGCCCGGGCACGCGCCGCTGCGGATTCACCCCGTGCTGGTGGACGTGTGTGCTCAGCTCGTCGTGGCGCGGCTGATCGGGGAGGGTGACGGGGGCCCTCTCCTGCCGGTGGGGATGCGGGACGTGCGCGTCCTGGGCGATCCCGCCGCAGCGGCGTACTGCCACTCCCACGTCGCCGAGGCGACCGACGAGGCCATCACCGGGCACGTGCGCCTGCTGGACCGGTCGGGCAGGCCCGTGCTGGCCATCGACGGCCTGCGGTTCACGCGGCGCGCGGCCGCCGACTCCCAGGCGGTGGACGGCTGGTTCAGCGGCATCGGCTGGCACGAGGCCCCGCGCCGCACGCCGTCGCGCCGGGTCCCTCAGCCCGGCACCACCGTGATCATCGGCGAGCCGGACGGTCGTGCCCACGCGCTGGCCCGCGCCGTCGAGTCGGCGGGCGGGAAGACGGAGGTGTGGGAGCCGCCCGCTGAGCGACCGCTGCAGGAGCTGACGGCCTCGCTCGGCGCCCGGCTGGAGGCGTGCCAGGAGCCGCCCCGGGCGGTCGCGGTGCTGTGCCAGGGCAGCCGCGACGGAACGCCGGGTCAGGACCCGGCGGCGGGCCTGCAAGGGGTCAGGTTGCTGCTCGCCGCGGCGCAGGCGATCGCGGGCGCCGCGGCCGGGCCGGTGCGCCTGTACGCCGTGACGCGGGGCGCGCGCCAGGTGCGGCCCGGGGATGTGGCCGATCCGGCTCAGGGCGCGCTGCGGGGCGTGGTGCGCGTGCTGGCGCTGGAGCACCCGGAGCTGCGGGCCACCCTGGTCGACGCGGACGCGGATCCGGGGAGTGGCGACGGCCGTACCGGGCTCGGGGAGCTGGCCCGGGAGCTGCTGTCGGACCGGGGACACGGGACCGAGGGGGCCGAGGACATCGAGGACGAGGTGGCGCTGCGCGGCCGGGTACGGCACGTCGCCCGGCTGGAGCGGGCGCCCCTGACGAAGGGCGAGAGGTCCGCCGTCGCCACGCGCACCGCGCGCGGCGGCGTGGACGGCTTCCGGCTGCGGGTGTGCCGCCCCGGCGACCTGAAGAGCCTGCGGCTGGCCGAGTCGGCGCGGACCGCGCCCGGGCCCGGCGAGGTCGAGGTGCGCGTGGCCGCCACCGGAATGAACTTCCGCGACGTCCTGATCGCCCTCGGCATGCTGCCCGGCCCCGTCGGGGAGGCGGACGCCGGCGACCGGATCGGCTTCGAGTGCGCGGGTGTGGTGTCGGCCGTCGGCCCGGGCGTCGAGCGCTTCCGCGTCGGCGACGAGGTGCTCGCCGTCGACCTGCGGGGCGGTGCCTTCGCCTCGTTCGTCACGCTGCCCGCCGACGCCGTCGCCCCGGTTCCCCCCGGGCTCGGCGCGGTCCCCGCCGCCGGGCTGCCGATCGCGTTTCTCACCGCCTGGTACGCGCTGCGCCACGTGGCACGGCTGTCCCCGGGCGAGCGCGTGCTGATCCACTCGGCCACCGGCGGCACGGGGCTCGCCGCCATCGCCGTCGCCCGGCTGCTGGGGGCGGAGGTGCTGGCCACCGCGGGCAGCGAGGAGAAACGCCGCCACCTGGGGGCCATGAAGATCGCCCGGGTGATGGACTCCCGCTCCCTGGACTTCCGGGACCAGGCCCGCGAGGCGACCGGCGGCGAGGGCGTCGACGTGGTGCTGAACTCGCTCTCCGGCGCGGCGATCCGGGCGGGTCTGGAGACGCTGCGCCCCTTCGGGCGCTTCGTGGAGCTGGGCGTGCGCGACATCCTCTCCGACGCCCTGCTCGGGCTGTCGCCGCTGCGGCACAACATCACCTTCCGCACCGTGGACCTGGTCGAACTCCAGCGGTCGCGACCCGAGACGTTCGACACGGTGCTGCGGGAGGTGCTCGGCGAGTTCGCGGCGGGCCGCCTCAAGCCGCTGTACTGCACGACGTTTCCGCTCACCGCCGCCTCCGAGGCGTTCCGGCTCATGTCCGGGGCGCGCCACCTGGGCAAGCTGGTGCTGACCACGCCCCGGAAGGGCGAGACCACCGCCGTGCTGCCCGCGGGGCCGGTGACCGTGCGGCGCGACGGGGCGTACATCATCACCGGCGGGCTGCGCGGCGTCGGGCTGGCCACCGCGCGGTGGCTGGCGAAGCAGGGCGCCGCTCATCTGGTGCTCAACGGCCGCACGCCGCCCTCGGCCGAGGCCGCGGCCGCCCTGCGCGGGCTCGCCGCCGACGGCACCAGGATCACGGTCGCGCTGGGCGACATCGCCGAGCCCGGAACCGCCGAGCGTCTGGTGGCGGAAGCCGAGGAACACCCGTGGCCCCTGCGCGGCGTCGTGCACGGCGCGATGGTGCTGGCCGACGCCGCCGTCACCACGCTCGACGAGGAGCGGCTCGCGCGGGCATGGGAGCCGAAGGCCACCGGCGCGTGGCACCTGCACCGGGCGACCGCCGCTCACGAGCTCGACTGGTTCGTCGTCCACTCCTCCATGGCCTCGCTGCTGGGGAACCCCGGCCAGGCGGCGTACGCCGCGGCGAACGCATGGCTGGACGCCTTCGCGGCCTGGCGGACGGCGCGTGGGCTGCCCACGCTGGCGGTCAACTGGGGCCCGTGGGGCGAGACCGGGGCCGCCACCGACTTCGCCCGGCGCGGATACCAGACCATTCCCACGGAGCTGGGATTCCGGGCGCTGCAGGAACTCCTCGCGCACCGGCGTGTGCAGACCGGTGTCATCCCCGGAGACGCCGAGACCTGGATTCCCCGTGCGGGCCGGCACGCGGACTTCTTCAGCCTTTTCAAGCCCGATGGCGAGGCCCGGCCGAGCGGCGACGGGGATGTTCCCGGGGAGACCCGGGACCGGCTGCTGTCCCTGCCGCGAGGGCCCGCGAGGCGCCGCGCGCTGGAGGCGTTTCTGGCCGAGCACATCCGCGCGGTGCTGCGACTCGGTACCACGACGCTCGACCCGCAGACCCCGCTGCGCAGCCTGGGCTTCGACTCGCTGCTGGCGACCGAGGTACGGGCACGCATCGAGCCGGCCCTCGGCGTGCGGCTGGCCGGCGACTTCGTGTGGCGGCACCGCACCCTGGCGGCGCTGGCCGACGGGCTGTCCGAACGCATGGGGCTCGGCTCCGGCTGAGCCCGCCGCCCGCTCTGGGCGGAGGCGGCGTCGCCAACCACGGCACGCTGCGCCCGACGCGGGAGAGGCACGGCCGTGGGGGGGGGGAGAAAAAAGCAAAAAACA
>NZ_JBQQCA010000008.1:0-141331 GCF_052246635.1 Streptomyces sp. 6N223
TTTGAGGGGGTAAGGCCCCCGGGAGACGACCGGGTTGATAGGCCTGAGGTGGAAGCCCAGTGATGGGTGGAGCTGACGGGTACTAATAGGCCGAGGGCTTGTCCGCAGATGCTCGCGTCCACTATGACATTTCACCAAACGACACGTTCGAGAATTGAAGAGTGTGCTTGTTCGCTTGGTGCACTTTGACTGAGTGTGCCGGTGGTCATGGCGGGAGGGAAACGCCCGGTTACTTTCCGAACCCGGAAGCTAAGCCTCCCAGCGCCGATGGTACTGCATGGGGGACCGTGTGGGAGAGTAGGACACCGCCGGACAATTATTGAGAGACCTCGGGTCTGCCAGCGTGCATGCTGGCAGACCCGAGGTCTTTTTTTGTTTTTCATGAGCGACAGGAGTCACGTCGATGTCCGAGTCGGATTCTTCCGAGCACCACGGGGGAGAGCGTCCTCGCCGCGAGCGCGGTGAACGCCCTGATCGCGGTGGTCGCGGTGATCGCGGTGAATTTGATCGGCGGCAGCCGAGAGGCGAGCGGCCGAAGCGCAGGGAGTTCCAGGGACGCCGCGACGAGCGTGGCGGGCCGCGGGGGGGCGGCCCCCGGCGGGATGGGCGCTGGCAGCGGCGTGACGAGGGCGGGCAGCGGCGGGATCGTGACCGCGAGCGTGACCGCGATCGGGAGCCCATCAGGCGCCCGCCCATTCCGGAGGACGTGACGGGGGAGGAGATCGACGCCGAGGTGCGTCAGGAACTGAGAAGTCTGCCGAAGACCCTCGCCGCCGACGTCGCCAAGAACCTCGTCATGGTCGCGCGGCTCCTCGACGACGATCCTCAGCGGGCGTACGAGCACGCACGCACCGCGCTGCGGCTCGCCTCCCGGGTCGGGGCGGTGCGCGAGGCCGCCGGTTTCGCCGCGTACGCCGTGGAGAAGTACGGCGAGGCGCTCAGCGAGTTCCGCGCCGCCCGCAGGATGTCGGGATCCGTGCACCTGTGGCCGATCATGGCCGACTGCGAGCGTGGCCTGGGACGCCCGGAGCGGGCCCTGGCCATGGCCGGCGAGCCGGAAGTGCGCCGGCTCGACAAGGCCGGGCAGGTGGAGATGCGGCTCGTCGCCGCCGGGGCGCGGCGCGACATGGGGCAGGCCGACGCGGCCGTCGTCACCCTGCAGAGCCCTGAGCTGGCGTCCCCCACCACCCACCCGTGGACCGCCCGCCTGCGGTACGCCTACGCCGACGCGCTGCTCGCCGTCGGCCGGGAGGCCGAGGCCCGGGACTGGTTCGGCAAGGCCCTGGAGGCCGACCAGCAGGGCACCACCGACGCCTCCGACCGGCTCGCCGAGCTGGACGGCCTGGAGTTCATCGACGCGCTCGACCCGGAGTCCGAGGAGCGGGGGGAGGGCTGAGGGGCGGGTCGCCCAGGAGGCGCAGCACCAGGCCGGAGGCGGGCTTCGGGCCGAAGGACGTCGACTTGTGCGGCATGGTGACGCCCCGCTCCGCGAGCGTGCGGACCGTCTCCTCCGCGACCGGCCGCATCAGCACCGCGCAGCCTCCCGACGCCTTCGCCTGGCCGACGGCGGCGGCCGCGTCGTGCAGGTAGCCGATCCGCGACGGGGCCGCGTCCGGCAGCCGCCACACCTCGCGCAGCAGCGCGGCGTTCAGCACGGTGGCGTCCAGCTCCCGCCAGGCGCGGGGGCGGTCCCGTGGCACGGCCCGTGCCAGCAGCCCGGGCGCGGGCCGGTTCAGCAGGTACAGCTCGCCGCCCCCGGCCAGCACGAAGGCGTTGCCGGGCGTCGAGGCCAGCTCGGCCAGGGCCTTCCGCGGCGGGCCGGAGAGGCGGCGCACCCGGAAGGCCCCCGCCGCCTCGCGCAGCCGGGCCAGGGCCGTCCCAAGCGGCAGGCCGGCCAGCACCCGGTGGATGGGCTGCACCCGCAGCGGGTGCCGCGCCGTGTCGACGAGCAGGACCAGGCCCCGGTCCCAGGGCGGGCGGCCGCCGTGTTCCTGGGCGAGCCGCAGGCAGGTGGCCCACCGGTGGTGGCCGTCGGCGATCAGCGCCCGTCGGCGCGCCAGGTCGCCGGTGGCCTCGGCGATTCCGGCCGGGTCGGTCACCGCCCACAGCCGGTGGCGGATGCCGTCACCCGCCCTGAACTCCAGCAGCGGGGTACGGCCGGCCGCCGCCTCGACGACGGCGGCCGCGCCCGCGAGTCGGCCGTCGCTGCGGTAGGAGAGCAGCAGCGGCTCCAGGTTGGCGGCGGTGGACCGCATGAGCGAGGCCCGGTCGGCCACCACCTCCGGCATCACGTCCTCGTGCGGCAGCACCACGCCCTGCCGGGGCGGGGTCAGCCGCAGCGCGCCGATCAGCCCGCGCTGCACCGGCCCTCCCTCGCCGGGGCGCTGCTCGTAGACGTACAGCGCGGGCTCGGGATCCTGCGCCAGCACGCCCTCGGCCAGCCAGCGGCGCAGCGCGGCGGCGGCCCGCCGGTGGCCCTCCGCCGGGTCGTCGGCCTGCGGCAGGGTGAGGCGGACGATGTTGTACGGATCGGCGGTCTCCAGCTCGCGCAGCCCATCGGGCCTGACCACCACGTCGTAGGGCGGGGAGGTCACCGCGGCCAGGCTGCTGACGCGGGCCGGCGCGTACCGGAGGGCCCGGAAGGGCGCCAGGTCGAGACCGGAGGTACGCATCTTCGCATCGTAAGCCGGGTGGGTGAGTGGCGTTCCGGCCCATGGGGGATGATCGGGGGCGATGACGAAGCATGCTGAGAACGGCGCGCCCGTGAGCGCGCCCCGCGCGTCGGACGGCGCGCTGTGCGAGGCGTACGACACGGCGCTGCTCGACCTGGACGGCGTGGTGTACGCCGGTGGGGAGGCCGTGCCGCACGCGGTGGCGTCGCTGCGGGCGGCGCGGGAGGCCGGGATGCGGCTGGCGTACGTCACCAACAACGCCGCCCGCACCCCGCAGACCGTGGCCGAGCACCTCGTCCGGCTCGGGGTGCCCGCCGACGCCGACGAGGTCGTCACCTCCGCGCAGGCCGTGGCCCGGTTGATGGCGGAGCGGCTGCCGGCGGGCGCGCGGGTGCTGTGCGCCGGCGGCGAGGGGCTGCGGGTGGCGCTGCGGGAGCGCGGGCTGACGCCGGTCGACTCGGCCGACGACGACCCGGCGGCCGTCGTGCAGGGCTACGGCGGCCCCGGCATGGCATGGGGCGTGCTGGCCGAGGCGGCGCTCGCGGTGGGGCGGGGCGTGCCCTGGTTCGCCTCCAACACGGACCTGACGATTCCCAGCGGGCGCGGCATCATGCCGGGCAACGGCACGGCCGTGGAGGTGGTCCGGATCGCGACCGGGCGCACCCGCGAGCCGGTGGTGGCGGGCAAGCCCGCGCCGCCGATGCACCGCGAGACGATCATCCGGACCGGGGCCCGCCGCCCGCTGGTGGTCGGCGACCGGCTCGACACCGACATCGAGGGCGCGCACGCCGGGGGTGTCGACTCGCTGCTGGTACTGACGGGAGTCACGGACCCGGCGACGCTGCTCGCGGCCCGGCCCGACCACCGGCCGACGTACGTCGCCGCCGACCTGCGGGGGCTGCTGGCGCCGCAGCCCGCGGTGGCGCGCGTGGGCGAGGGCTTCGCCTGCGGCGGGTGGCACGCGGTGGCGCGGGCGGCGGAGCTGAAGCTGACCGGGCCGGGGGACGGGGAGACGGTCGGCGAGTCGGGCGGCGAGACGGGTGGGGCGGACCCGGTGGACGGGCTGCGAGCGCTGTGCGCCGCCGCCTGGGCCTGGGCCGGGGCCGGGCCGGGAGGCGGCGGCGTTCCGCAGGCGGACAAGGCGCTCGCGCGGCTGGGCTGGTGAGCGGACGGCCGACGGCGTTACGCCGCCGCCTCCGCCGCGATCGCCTGCTGGATCAGGTCGTCCTCGGTGGTGCCGCGCCGCCAGTAGCCGCAGAAGGCGATGCGGCGGCGGTCGATGCCGCGCGCGTCCACCAGGTGGCGGCGCAGGGTCTTGACGGTGCCCGCCTCGCCCGCCAGCCAGGCGTACACGGTGTCGGTGTCCCCGGGCGGCGCGGTGGCGCGGACCGCGTCGGCGAGCGGGGCGGCCGGGCGTCCGTCCATCTCGTCCAGGCACAGCCAGGTGATCTCGGCGCCGGCCTTGGTCGGCAGCTCCTGGCGGTCGGCCGCGTGCGGCACCTCGATCCAGACCTTCGCCGGGGTGCCGGGCGGGAGCCAGGCCAGGATGCCGGCCACCGCGGGGAGGGCGGTGGCGTCGGCGGCGAGGAGGATGGCCGTCGCGTCGGCGGGCGGGCGGAAGTCGACGCCCGGGTTGTCCTCCTCGACCGGGCCGAGGACGGTCACCGGGTCGCCGGGGTGGGCGGTGGCGGCCCAGCGGGAGGCCGGGCCGGTGTCGCCGTGGAGCGCGAAGTCGATGTCGAGCTCGCCGGGGTCGCGGCGCCGTTCGCGCACGGTGTAGGTGCGCATGACGGCCCGCTCGTCGGGGTCCATCCGCTGCCAGGCGGGCCACCAGTTCTCGGCGCCCTCCCCGCGGGGCACGGAGATCTCGCGAGCGCCCGGGCGCGGCAGGAACAGCTTGAAGCGCTGGTCCCGGCCGCCGCTGGCGAAGCGGGCGAGGCTCGGGCCGCCGAGGGTGACGCGGACGAAGGTGGGGGTGATGCGTGCCGTCCGCAGCACGTTCAGGTCGAAGAATTCCCAGGGTGCGGCGGTCATGGCTGTCGTTCGTCCTCTCGGCTCGGTCAGCTGAGCTTGCGGGCGTCGCGGATGGCGTCGGCGAGCTGTTCGACGACGGGGGCGTAGCCCGCGTGCGTGTAGCGCTCCTCCATCGACCACGGGACGGTCTGGCCCGCGGCCACGGCGGGGAGCCGGTTCCAGGTGGGCTTGGTGGCCAGCTCCTCGGGAGTCAGTGCCTGAGTGCGGTTGTCGATCATGATCAGGTCGGCGTGGTACGTGTCGGCGTTCTCCCAGCTCAGGAACTCCCAGAAGCCCCACTCGTCGACCTTTCTGCCCTCCACGAGCTCGACGCCGAGGTCCTTGAAGTAGTGCAGGTCGGTGTAGGAGTCGGGGACGGCGACGTACAACTGCTGGTCGTCGCCGGTGACGGCCATCACGCGCAGGCCGGGGTTGTCGCGGGCGGCCTGGCGCAGGCCCTCGGACGCCTCCTCGAAGCGGGTCCGGGCCTGGGTGACGGCGTCGGCGTTCATGTCGGCGCCCAGGGACTCGGCGAGGTCGGCGTAACGCCGCAGCGGGTCCAGGAGGGAGGTGCGGGCCCCGGCGATGCCGACGCTGGGGGCCAGGGAGAGGATCTCGTCCCGGCCCTCCTCGGGGACGAACCACAGGTCCGGCGGCGGGAACATGTTGCTGACCAGCAGGTCGGGTTCGAGGCGGGCGTAGGTCTCGATGTCGAACTCGCCCCACGCCTCGCCGAGGCTGGTCAGCCGGGACACGTCGAGGTCGCCGGCCTGCGGGTTGGGCTCGCCGTCGATGGGGCTGCTCGGGCCGAAGATGCCGGCGCACTCGATGCCGTAGTCGTGGAGGGCGGCGGCGGAGCTGACGAAGGCGACGATGTTCCGGGGGGCCTGGTCGAGGGTGACGGTCTCGCCGCGGTCGTCGGTGAACGCCCAGCCGCCGGAGTCACCGGGGCCGCCGGATTCGCCGGACGGGGACGAGCCGTCGGTCTCGTCGTCGCTGCCGCAGGCGGCGAGCAGCGCGCCGCCGCCCAGGGCGCCGCCCGCGGCGAGCAGGGCGCGGCGGGAGGGCGCGGGCAGGGCACGTCGGGGGATCAACGCGGTGGCTCCTTGTCTCAATTTGTCTCAGTTTGTCTCAGTCAGCTCAGCGGCCGGGCGGACCGGACGGCCTCGGCGAGGTCCGTCAGCAGCGGGGCGCAGCCGGCGTAGGAGTAGGTCGGCTCGGCGGTCCAGGAGGCGACCTGTCCGGCCCGCACGGCGGCGAGGTTGCGCCAGGTCGGCTTGGAGCCGTCGAGGTCGGCGGGCTGGAGGTTGCCGGTGCGGTTGTCGACCAGCAGCAGGTCGGCCGGGTAGAGATCGGCGTTCTCCCAGCTCAGGCTCTGGAAGAAGCCGCCCTCTTCGGGGTCGTCGGGGACGACGAACTCCACGCCGAGGTCCCGGTAGTAGGCCAGGTCGGAGAAGTCGCCTGGGACGCAGCACCACAGGGCGTCCTCGGTGGCGGACAGCGCCAGCACCCGCAGCCCGGCGTTGTCGCGGGCGGCCCGGCGCAGCGTCTCGGCGGCGTCGTCGAAGCCGGCCCGTGCCCGGGTGACGGCGTCGGCGTTGATGTCGGCGCCGAGGGCCTCGGCGAGCTCGGCGTACCGCTCGACCACCTCGCGCAGCAGTACCCCGGACTGGGTGAGGATGCCGATGGCGGGAGCGAGGGCGAGGATCTCGTCGGCGCTGTCCTCCGGCACGTACCACAGCTGCTCGCCGGGCGCGTGCAGGTCGCTGATCAGCAGGTCGGGTTCGAGGCGGGCGTAGTCCTCGACGCTGAACTCGCCCCAGGCGTTGCCGAGGACGGTGAGCTTGTCCACGTCGAGGCCGTCGGCCTGGATGTCGGGTCCGCCGCCCGGAAGGACCGTCGGGCCGAAGACGCCGGCGCACTCGACGCCGTAGTCGTGGAGGGCGGCGGCCGAGCCGACGTAGCCGACGACGGTGCGCGGCGTCGCGTCGAGGGTGGCGGTCTCGCCGCGGTCGTCGGTGAAGGTCCAGCCGCCGGAGCCGCCGGAACCCTCGCCGCCGCCGGTGCCGTCGGTGCCGTCGGTGGTGTCGGCGTCGCCGCCGCCGCAGGCGGTGAGCAGCGCGGCGGCGCCAAGGGCCCCGCCCGCCGCGAGCAGGGAACGGCGGGAGGGGTGCGGGACGCGGGGACGGCGGGGAGGGGTGCTCATGAGCTGCCTTGGTCTCTCAACTGTCATTTGGGAAGGTTAGGCTAACCTAAGTCCATGTCGTGTGAGAGTGCCACCGGAGGGGAAGCAGCGTGACCGTGGTGAAATCCGCCGCGCCCGCCGCTCCGCCTCCCGCGGTGGAAGAGCCCGCCACGCCCCGGCGTACGCCGCACCGCGCGGCCGGCCTGGTGGCGGCGTTCGGCGTGCTGCTGCTGGTGTCCGCCGCCAGCGTCGCCTTCGGCGCCAAGTCCCTCTCGGCGAGCGAGGTCTGGCACGGGCTGTTCGACTACGCCGGAACCGACGCCGACGTGGTCGTCCGCGACCTGCGGCTGCCGCGCACCATGCTGGGCCTGCTGGTGGGCGCGTCGCTCGGGCTGGCCGGCGCCGTGATGCAGGCGCTCACCCGCAACGCGCTGGCCGAGCCCGGCCTGCTGGGCGTCAACGCCGGGTCGGCGGCGGCCGTCGTCTCCGGCATCAGCTTCTTCGGCGTCACCTCGACCACCGGCCTGGTGTGGTTTGCCTTCGCCGGCGCCGCCGTCGTCTCGGTCGTGGTCTACAGCCTGGGCGGCGCGCGTTCGGCCACGCCGGTGCGGCTGGTGCTGGCCGGCACCGCCATGACGGCCGCGCTCTTCGGCTACATCAACGCCGTCGTGCTGCTGGACACCGCCGCGCTGGACCGGATGCGTTTCTGGACCGTCGGCTCGCTCGCGTCCGCGAACGGCGACGTGATCCGGCAGGTGCTGCCGTTCCTCGCGGTCGGCATGGTCATCGCGCTGACCCTGGCCCGGCCGTTGAACGCCATCGCGCTGGGCGACGACACCGCCCGCGCCCTCGGCGCCCACCTCACCCGCACCCGCGTGCTGGCCGCGATCGCGGTCACGCTGCTGTGCGGCGCCGCCACGGCCGCCTGCGGGCCCATCGTCTTCGTCGGGCTGATGGTGCCCCACATCGTCCGCGCCCTCACCGGGCCCGACATGCGCTGGATCCTGCCGTACGCCATGGTGCTCTCGCCGGTGCTGCTGCTCGGCTCGGACGTGATCGGGCGGCTGGTGACCCGGCCGTCGGAGCTGCAGGTCGGCATCGTCACCAGCCTCATCGGCGGGCCCGTCTTCATCTACCTCGTGCGGCGGCGAAGGATGGCCAAGCTGTGAACGCCGTGGACAAGGCCGTGGACACCGCCGTGGACAAGGCTGTGGACACCGCCGTGGACAGGCCCCTGACGCGGCGTTCTTCCGGCGGCGTGCTGGTGCTGCGTACGCCGGGCGGCCGGTCCCTGCGCGTGCGGACCCGCGCCGCCGTCGCCGGGCTGGTGCTGACGCTGCTCTCCCTCGCCATGGCGGTGGTGCTCATCGGCACCGGCGGCTACCCACTGAGCCCGGTCGAGGTGATCCGCGCCATCGCCGGAAACGGCTCCGTCGCCCAGGAGTTCATCGTCCGCGAGCTGCGGCTGCCGCGCGCGCTGCTCGCCCTGACCGTCGGCGTCGCCCTGGGAATGGGCGGCGCGGTCTTCCAGGCCGTCTCGCGCAACCCGCTGGGCAGCCCCGACATCATCGGCTTCACCCAGGGCTCGGCCGCGGGCGCGCTCACCGTCATCGTGCTGTTCACGGGCAGCAGCGGCGCGGTCGCCGCGGGCGCGCTCGTCGGCGGGCTGGCGTCCGGGCTCGCCATCTACCTGCTCGCCTGGCGGCGCGGCGTCCACGGCTACCGCCTGGTGCTGGTCGGCATCGGCGCCGCCGCGATCCTCACCGCCGTCAACGGCTACCTCCTCACCCGCGCCAACCTCGTCGACGCCGCCCGCGCCGTGCTGTGGCTCACCGGCTCCCTCAACGGCCGCGACTGGGAGCACTTCTGGCCGCTGCTGATCGCCTGCGCCGTGCTCGTGCCGCCGATTCTGGTGCTGGCCAGGCCGCTGCGGATGCTGGAGATGGGCGACGACACCGCCGGCGCGCTGGGCGTGCGCGTGGAGCGGACGCGGATGGTGCTGGTGATCACCTCGGTGCTGCTGATCGCCGCGGCCACCGCCGCTGCCGGACCCATCGCGTTCGTCGCGCTCACCGCGCCCCAGCTCGCCCGCCGCGTGACCCGCGCGACCGGCCCCAACCTGGTGTCCGCGGGCGCCATGGGCGCGCTGCTGATGGTGGCGGCCGACTTCCTCGGGCAGTGGGGGTTCTCCGACCGCGAGCTGCCGGTCGGCGCCGTGACGGGGATGCTCGGCGGCGTGTACCTGCTGTGGCTGCTCGTCACCGAACGCCGGGCGGGGCGCATATGAGTTCCGAGACGGCTTCCGAGAAGAGCCGGACGAGCCGGATGAGCCCGCGAGCCCCGAAAGATCAGGAGAAAGAGATCGTGACCGCCTCCGCCGACGGCAGCCGCCTGGCCGCCGAGTCCGTCACGCTCGCGTACGAGCAGCGGGTCATCGCCGAACGCCTCTCGGTGCGGATCCCCGACCGCTCCTTCACCGTGATCGTCGGCCCCAACGCCTGCGGCAAGTCCACACTGCTGCGCGCCCTGTCGCGCATGCTCAAGCCCGCCGAGGGCGCCGTGCTGCTCGACGGCCGGGCCATCGGCCGCATCCCCGCCAAGGTGCTGGCCCGCGTCCTCGGGCTGCTGCCGCAGTCGCCCATCGCGCCCGACGGCATCAGCGTCACCGACCTGGTCGCCCGCGGCCGCTACCCCCACCAGGGGCTGCTGCGGCAGTGGTCGCCGGAGGACGAGCGCGTCGTCAACGAGTCCATGGCCGCCACCGGCGTCGCCGAGCTGGCCGACCGCTACGTCGACGAGCTCTCCGGCGGCCAGCGGCAGCGGGTCTGGATCGCCATGGCCCTGGCCCAGCAGACCCAGCTGCTGCTGCTCGACGAGCCCACCACCTACCTCGACATCGCCCACCAGATCGAGGTGCTCGACCTGTGCGCCCGGCTCCACGAGGAGCGGGGCCGCACGCTGGTCGCGGTGCTCCACGACCTCAACCACGCCGCGCGCTACGCCACGCACCTCATCGCCCTGCGCGACGGGACGGTCGTGGCCGAGGGCGCCCCGGGCGAGATCGTCACCGCCGGGCTCGTCGAGGAGGTCTTCCGGCTGCCCTGCCGCGTGATCGAGGACCCGGAGAGCGGCACCCCCCTCGTGGTGCCGGCGGCGCGGCGCCGCTCCGCCCGGGGGACGGCCCTCGGAGCCGCCACCCGGTAGCGTCGGGCGTATGAGCGACCCCCAAGCCCACGCCGTCCCGGCATCGGCGCCGGCAGCGGCGCCCGACCCCGCGCCGCCGCCGGTGGCGGTGGCGGAGCAGGACCCCCACCCCGAGCCGCCGGAGCCGCCGAAGCCGGAGGAGCCGTCGGCACCGCCCGAGGCTTCCGAGCCGCCCGAGGCGCCCGAGCCGCTGGACGACGAACCGCGCCCCCTCGGCATCGGCGTCCAGCCCACCGGCCACGCCGGCGTCGACGCCCAGCTCGCGCGTCTGGCCGACACCGACCGCCTCCCGGTCGCCGAGCACCTGGAGGTCTACGAGGACGCCCACCGCGCGCTGCGCGACACCCTGACCACCCTGGACCAGCCGCGCCCCGGGCCGCCGTCCCCCGTTCCGTCCCCCGGTCCGACCCCCGGCCCCGTCCCCCGCAGGAGCTGAACGCCCCGTGGCAGCAGCGACCCACCGCCGCCTGGCCCGCCTCGACGCCGAGCTGGTGCGCCGGGGGCTGGCCCGCTCCCGGGAACAGGCCAGGAGCCTCATCACCGCCGGCCGGGTCACCGTCGACGGCTCGACCGCCAGCAAGCCCGCCACCCAGGTGGCCACCGGCGCCGCCCTCGTGGTCCGCGCCGAGGACGACGGCCGCCCCGACTACGTCTCGCGCGGCGGGCACAAGCTCGCCGGCGCGCTCGCGGCGTTCACCCCGCGCGGGCTGCTCGTCGCCGGGCGCCGCGCCCTGGACGCGGGCGCCTCCACCGGCGGCTTCACCGACGTGCTGCTGCGCGCCGGCGCCGCCCACGTCGTGGCCGTCGACGTCGGCTACGGCCAGCTCGCCTGGTCGCTGCGGGCCGACGAGCGGGTCACCGTCCTGGACCGCACCAACGTGCGCGACCTCACGCCCGAGATGCTCGGCGGCCCGCCCGTCGACCTGGTGACCGGCGACCTCTCCTTCATCCCCCTCGGCCTGGTGCTGCCCGCCCTCACGCGGTGCGCCACGCCCGACGCCGACCTGCTGCTCATGGTCAAGCCGCAGTTCGAGGTGGGCAGGCAGCGGCTCGGCAGCGGGGGAGTGGTGCGCAGCCCGGAGCTGCGCGCCGAGGCGGTCCACGGCGTCGCGGGCCGGGCGGCGGAGCTCGGGCTCGGCGTGCTCGGCGTCACAGCCAGCCCCCTGCCGGGACCCTCGGGCAACGTCGAATACTTTCTGTGGCTGCGCGCCGGGGCGCCTCCCCTCGACCCGGCCGAGCTTCAACGCGCCGTAACGGAAGGGCCCCAGTGACGACCAACGCCGACGCCGGCACCCGCACCGTCTTCCTGCTCGCCCACACAGGGCGCCGCGCCGCCATCCGCAGCGCCGAACTCGTCGTGCAGGGCCTGCTGGCCCACGGCATCGGGGTGCGGGTGCTCGCCCAGGAAGCCAAGGACCTGCCCCTGCCCGACCAGGTCGAGCGGGTCGAGAAGCCCGACACGCCCCAGCCGCTGGAAGCCAAGCGCGGCGTGCTGGACGGCTGCGAGCTGCTGATCGTGCTCGGCGGCGACGGCTCCCTGCTGCGCGGCGCGGAGTTCGCCCGCGCCTCCGGCGTCCCCATGCTCGGCGTCAACCTCGGCCGCGTCGGCTTCCTCGCCGAGGCCGAGCGCGACGACCTCGACCAGGTGGTGAGCCGCGTCGTCGCCCGCTCCTACGAGGTCGAGGAGCGCATGACCCTGGACGTCGTGGTCCGCGCCGACGCCGGCACCGGGCACGTCGTGCACACCGACTGGGCGCTGAACGAGGCGACGGTCGAGAAGGCCGCCAGGGAACGCATGCTGGAGGTCGTCACCGAGGTCGACGGCCGCCCGGTCTCGGCGTTCGGCTGCGACGGCGTGGTCTGCGCCACCCCCACCGGCTCCACGGCGTACGCCTTCTCCGCGGGCGGCCCGGTGGTGTGGCCGGAGGTGGCGGCGCTGCTGATGGTGCCGATCAGCGCGCACGCCCTCTTCGCCAAGCCCCTGGTGACGGCGCCCGACTCGGTGCTCGCGGTCGAGGTCAGGCGCCACACTGGGCACGGCGTGCTGTGGTGCGACGGCAGGCGCAGCATCGAACTGCCCGCCGGCGCGCGCGTCGAGGTGCGGCGCGGCGCCGTCCCCGTGCGGCTCGCGCGGCTGCACCGCGCGCCCTTCACCGACCGGCTGGTGGCGAAGTTCGCGCTGCCGGTCGCGGGTTGGCGCGGCGCCCCGCACTGACGGGGGCGGCCGGGGACAACGGACCTGTCTACCTCGTATGGTCGTATCCGTGTTGGAGGAGATGCGGATCAGGGACCTCGGCGTGATCGACGACGCCGTCGTGGAGCTGTCCTCGGGCTTCACCGCGGTGACCGGCGAGACCGGCGCGGGCAAGACCATGGTCGTCACCAGCCTGGGCCTGCTGCTGGGAGGGCGCGCGGACGCCGGCCTGGTGCGGCTGGGGGCGCCCGCCGCCGTCGTGGAGGGCCGTATCGCCGTGGAACCGGACGCCCCCGCCGCGCGCCGGGCCGAGGAGGCCGGCGCCGAGCTGGACGAGGGGGCCCTGCTCATCAGCCGCACCATCTCGGCCGAGGGCCGCTCCCGCGCCCACGTCGGCGGGCGCTCGGTGCCCGCCGGGCTGCTGGCCGAGCTCGGCGAGGAGCTGGTCGCCGTCCACGGCCAGACCGACCAGCAGGGGCTGCTGCGCCCGGCGCGGCAGCGCCAGGCCCTGGACCGGTACGCCGGCGAGGCCGTCGCCGGGCCGCTCGCGGCGTACCAGGAGACCTACGCCCGGCTGCGCGCCGTCGCCGCCGAGCTCGCCGAGCTGACCACCCGGGCGCGGGAGCGCGCCCAGGAGGCCGACCTGCTGCGCTTCGGCCTCGAGGAGATCGCCGCCGCCGAGCCCCGGCCCGGGGAGGACGCCGAGCTGGCCGCCGAGGCCGGACGCCTGGGCCACGCCGAGGCGCTGGCCGCCGCGGCCGCCGCCGCGCACGCCGCGCTGGCCGGCGACCCGGCCGACCCGGACGGCCGGGACGCCGTCACGCTGACCGGCGGCGCGCAGCGGGCGCTGGAGGCCGTGCGGGCCCACGACCCGGCGCTGGCCCAGCTCGCCGACCGGCTGACCGAGGTCGGCATCCTGCTGGCGGACGTGGCGGGCGACCTGGCCGGGTACGCCGACGGGCTGGACGCCGACCCGCTGCGGCTGGCGGCGGTCGAGGAGCGCCGCGCCGTCCTGGCCCACCTGATCCGCAAGTACGGGGACCCCGAGGGGCCGGACGGTGACGGCTGTGCCGCCGTGCTGGCCTGGTCCGAGCGGGGCGCCGCCCGCCTGGCCGAGCTGGACGGCGACGACGACCGGATCGGCGAGCTGGCCGCCGAGCGCGACGCGCTGCGCTCCCGCCTCGCCGCGCTGGCCCTGACCCTGACCGAGGCCAGGACCGAGGCCGCGAAGCGGTTCGCCGACGCGGTCACCGAGGAGCTGGTGCAGCTGGCCATGCCGCACGCCCGGATCCAGGTGGACGTGCGGCAGACCGAGGCGCCGGGCGGCGGGGACGCCGACGACGACGCCATCGACCTGGCCGGCCGCAGCGTGGCGTTCGGGCCGCACGGCGTGGACGAGATCGAGCTGCTGCTCGCCCCGCACCCCGGCGCCCCGGCCCGGCCCATCGCCAAGGGAGCCTCCGGCGGCGAACTCTCCCGCGTGATGCTGGCGGTCGAGGTCGTCTTCGCGGGCGCGGCGCCCGTCCCGACGTACCTCTTCGACGAGGTGGACGCCGGCGTCGGCGGCAAGGCGGCCGTCGAGGTCGGCCGCCGCCTGGCGCGGCTGGCGGACAGCGCGCAGGTCGTGGTCGTCACGCACCTGCCGCAGGTGGCGGCGTTCGCCGACCGGCACCTGGTGGTGGAGAAGACCAGCGAGGGGTCGGTCACCCGCAGTGGGGTGCGGTCGGTCCACGGGGAGGGCCGGGTCAGGGAGCTGTCCCGGATGCTGGCCGGACAGGAGGACTCCCGGCTCGCCCGCGCCCACGCCGAAGAACTGCTGGCCACCGCTGCGAAGCTGGGCCATGGCACCGGCGACGGCCGGGGGCCGTCATAGCCCATGCGAGTGGCGCGCGCTATCGCCAGGCATGGCACGGCTGGCATGCTGGACGGCGCGATTCCACTCCCAGCGAACAAGGAGTAGCCGTGAGCGACGCCGACAGCGCCACCGGGCGGTGCCGCGGCGAGGCGCGCACGGCGACGCGGAGTGGGGCGGACGAGGGGGTGCCGTGAGTGGTACGACGACCGTGCCCGCGCGCGGCCGTGCCCCGCTGCACGTGGTGCAGCTCCTGGGCGGCGGCGGCGCGGGCACCGGCGTGCACGTGCGGTCGCTCGCGGCCGGGCTGGTAGCCCGCGGGCTGCGCGTCACCGTGTGCGCCCCGCCGTCCGCCGAGCGGCGTTACGGCCTCTCCCGCACGGGGGCGCGTTTCGTGCCGGTCGTCGCCCGGTCCCGGCTCCAGGCGGTCGGGGCGCTGCGGGCGGTCTGCGCGGACGCGGACCTGGTGCACGCCCACGGCATGCGGGTCGGCATGCTCGCCTCGCTGGCGCTGCGCCGCCGCGACACGCCCCTCGTCGTCACCTGGCACACCCTGCCCCAGCCGGCGCCCGGGGCCGCGCGTCCCCTCGCGCTGCGGGGCGTGCGCGGGCGGATGCGCGGCCTGACGGAGAGCTGGGTGGCCCGCACGGCCTCGGTGGTGCTGGCCGCGACCTCCGACCTCGTGGAGCGGGCGCGGCGGCGCGGGGCGCGCGACGCGCGGCTGGCGCCGGTGGCGCTGCCCGCGCAGCGCACCGCGTCCGGCTCCCCGGCCCGGGAGGGCGAGACACACAAGCTGCGGGCCGAACTCGGCGCCATCGACCGGCCGCTGCTGGTCACCTCGGTCCGGCTGGAGGCCGGGCAGGACCCCCAGGCGCTGGAGACGCTGCTCGCCGCCGCCCGCGCCTGGCGCACGCTGACGCCGCAGCCGCTGCTGGTCATTGCCGGGGAGGGGCCGCAGCGGGCCGCCGTGCAGGGGCGCGTCGAGCGCGAGGAGCTGCCGGTGCGGCTGCTCGGCCGCCGGGAGGACGTGACGCGGCTGCTGCGGATCGCCGACCTCGCGGTGCTGCTGGTGCGCTGGGCGGCGCGCGCGCCGCTCGCGCAGGAGGCGCTGCGCTCCGGCGTGCCGCTGGTGGGCACCGCCGTCGGCGGGGTGCACGAACTCGTCGGCGACGCGGCGGTCCTCGTGCCGTACGGGGACCCGGGCGCGCTGGGCACGGCGGTGCGTTCGCTGCTGCGCGACCCCGCCCGGCGCGCGGCGCTGGCCGAGGCGGGCCGCGCCCGGGCCGGGAGCTGGCCGACGGAGGACACGACCGTCGCCCAGGTGCTCAGCGTGTACGACGAGCTGGCCGACGCCTGCTGAGCCGCGCCGAGCGCCGCGCGCGGCGGCGCGGCCCCGGCCACAGCCCGGCATCCCACCCCGGGGTGGCCCGGGGGGAGCGGGCCGGGTTGCCGGAAGAGGCCACGGCCCGCACGGGGCAGCGTATGACGGCCTCAGCCGCCGTACGCGCCCGACGCGGTCAGCCGCAGCGCGGTGTCGATCAGCGGCACGTGGCTGAAGGCCTGCGGGAAGTTGCCGACCTGCCGCATCCGGCGCGGGTCCCACTCCTCCGCGAGCAGGCCCAGGTCGTTGCGGAGCGCCAGCAGCTTCTCGAACAGCTTCCGCGCCTCGTCGACCCTGCCGATCATCGCCAGGTCGTCCGCCAGCCAGAACGAGCAGGCCAGGAAGGCCCCCTCGTCCCCCTCCAGGCCGTCCACGCCCGTCCGGGCGCCCGCCGTCGGGTAGCGCAGGATGAAGCCGTCCAGCGTGGACAGCTCCCGCTGGATCGCCTCGATCGTGCCGATGACCCGCTTGTCGTCCGGCGGCAGGAAGCCCATCTGCGGGATGAGCAGCAGCGAGGCGTCCAGCTCCTTGGAGCCGAAGGACTGGGTGAAGGTGTTGCGCTCCTTGTCGTAGCCCCGCTCGCACACGGTGCGGTGGATCTCGTCGCGCAGGTCGCGCCAGCGCTCCAGCGGGCCGTCCACCTCACCGGACTCGATCAGCTTCACGGTGCGGTCCACCGCCACCCAGGCCATGACCTTCGAGTGCACGAAGTGCCGCCGCGGGCCGCGCACCTCCCAGATGCCCTCGTCCGGCTCGTGCCAGTGCTCCTCCAGGTACTGGATGAGCTTGAGCTGGAGAAGATTGGCGTGATCGTTTCGGGCCAGGCCCGTCATGTGCGCCAGGTGCAGCGCCTCGGTCACCTCGCCGTAGACGTCGAGCTGGAGCTGGCCGGCGGCGCCGTTGCCGATCCGCACCGGCTGGGAGTTCTCGTAGCCCGGCAGCCAGGCCAGCTCCGCCTCGGCCAGCTCGCGCTCGCCCGCGATGCCGTACATGATCTGCAGGTTCTGCGGGTCGCCCGCGACCGCGCGCAGCAGCCACTCGCGCCAGGCCCGCGCCTCCTCGTGGTAGCCGGTGCGCAGCAGCGAGGAGAGGGTGATGGCCGCGTCCCGCAGCCAGGTGAAGCGGTAGTCCCAGTTGCGGGAGCCGCCGATCTCCTCCGGCAGCGAGGTGGTGGGCGCGGCCACGATGCCGCCGGTCGGCTCGTAGGTGAGCGCCTTCAGCGTGATCAGCGAGCGGACCACCGCCTCCCGGTACGGGCCGTGGTAGGTGCACTGCGCCACCCACTCCCGCCAGAAGTCCTCGGTCTCGGCCAGCGCCTCCTCCGGCCACGGCAGCGGCGGCTGCTGCTTGTGGGAGGGCTGCCAGGTGATGGCGAACGCCACCCGGTCGCCCGGCGCCACGGTGAAGTCGGAGTACGTCGTGAGGTTGCGGCCGTAGGTGTCGGCGTCGGTGTCCAGCCACACCGAGTCGGGCCCGGCCACCGCCACCGTGCGGTCGCCGACCTTGTGCACCCACGGCACGACCCAGCCGTAGGAGAACCGCATCCGCAGCGCCGAGCGCATCGGCACCCGGCCGCTGACGCCCTCCACGATCCGGATCAGCTGCGGGGCGTCCCGGCCGCGCGGCGGCATGAAGTCGGTCACCCTGACCGTGCCGCGCGGCGTGTCCCACTCGGACTCCAGGACCAGTGAGTCGCCCTTGTAACGCCGGCGGCTGGCCGGCGGCGGCGGCACGCCCTTGCTGTGTGCGGGGCCCAGGCGCCAGAAGCCGTGGTCCTCGGTCCCCAGCAACGCGGCGAAGATCGCATGGGAGTCGAAGCGCGGCAGACACAGCCAGTCGGCCGATCCGTCACGGCCGATGAGGCCGGCCGTCTGCATGTCTCCGACGAGTGCGTAATCCTCGATGCGCCCGGCCACTTGCTTCTCCAGTCGAACAGTGGGTCCGCCCCCGTGGGACGTGCGTTTTTCCATCGCCCATTCGAGCGTCCGAGCAGGATACGACGAGGTTTCGGGATCTGCTCGACAGTGGCATGAGATCCAGCTAAGGCGGTGGGGTTTCTTGTCGGATATTGATACTAAAGGTCGGAACTCCCGTTAGGGTGCGATTCGCCGTGCGCGCCCCCCGGCCCGGTGCCCGCTGATACCCTGGTAGCCCGTGGAGCGGAGGGCAGCGCAACCCCCGAACCTCAGCGATGGCGCCCCCTCGAAGACCCCTGACGGAGGCCGTCGCCCATCCGACCTCGCGACCACGGGAGCTCCTTTTGGCCATGCCGCCCAGCACCAAGTTCATCTTCGTCACCGGAGGAGTCGCCTCCTCACTCGGCAAGGGACTCACCGCCTCAAGCCTAGGAGCCCTCCTCAAGGCTCGTGGCCTGCGCGTCACCATGCAGAAGCTGGACCCGTATCTGAACGTCGATCCGGGCACCATGAACCCCTTCCAGCACGGTGAGGTCTTCGTCACCAACGACGGCGCGGAGACCGACCTGGACATCGGCCACTACGAGCGCTTCCTCGACGTGGACCTCGACGGCAGCGCCAACGTCACCACCGGCCAGATCTACTCCACGGTGATCGCCAAGGAGCGCCGCGGCGAGTACCTGGGCGACACCGTCCAGGTCATCCCGCACATCACCAACGAGATCAAGCACCGCGTCCGCCGCATGGCCTCCGGCGACGTCGACGTCGTCATCACCGAGGTCGGCGGCACCGTCGGCGACATCGAGTCCCAGCCCTTCCTGGAGGCCGTGCGCCAGGTGCGCCACGAGGTCGGGCGGGACAACGTCTTCGTCGTCCACATCTCCCTGCTGCCCTACATCGGCCCCTCCGGCGAGCTGAAGACCAAGCCCACCCAGCACTCGGTCGCGGCGCTGCGCAGCATCGGCATCCAGCCCGACGCCATCGTGCTGCGCGCCGACCGCGAGGTGCCCGCCGCCATAAAGCGCAAGATCTCCCTCATGTGCGACGTCGAGGAGGCCGCCGTGGTGGCCGCCATCGACGCCAAGTCGATCTACGACATCCCGAAGGTGCTGCACGGCGAGGGCCTCGACGCGTACGTGGTGCGCCGCCTGGACCTGCCGTTCCGCGACGTGAACTGGACGCGGTGGAACGACCTGCTGCGCCGCGTCCACCACCCCGAGCACGAGGTGACCGCCGCCCTGGTCGGCAAGTACATCGACCTGCCCGACGCGTACCTCTCGGTGACCGAGGCGCTGCGGGCCGGCGGCTTCGCCAACAACGCCCGGGTGCGGATCAAGTGGGTCACCTCCGACGACTGCAAGGCGCCCGGCGGCGCCGCCCGCCAGCTCGGCGACTGCGACGCGATCTGCATCCCCGGCGGCTTCGGCGAGCGCGGCGTCGAGGGCAAGATCGCCGCCATCACCTACGCCAGGGAGCACGGCGTTCCCCTGCTGGGCCTGTGCCTGGGCCTGCAGTGCATCGTGATCGAGGCCGCCAGGAACCTCGCCGGCGTCAAGGACGCGAACTCCACCGAGTTCGACCAGGGCACCGCCCACCCCGTGATCTCCACCATGGCCGAGCAGCTCGACATCGTCGCAGGCGAGGGGGACATGGGCGGCACCATGCGCCTGGGCCTGTACCCGGCGAAGCTCGCCGAGGGCTCCATCGTGCGCGAGGTCTACGGCGGCGAGCCCTACGTCGAGGAGCGCCACCGCCACCGGTACGAGGTGAACAACTCCTTCCGCGCCGAGCTGGAGAAGAAGGCCGGCCTGGTGTTCTGCGGCACCTCGCCCGACAACAAGCTGGTGGAGTACGTGGAGTACCCCCGCGACGTCCACCCCTACCTCGTCGCCACCCAGGCCCACCCGGAGCTGCGGTCGCGCCCGACGCGGCCCCACCCCCTGTTCGCCGGGCTGATCCGGGCCGCCATCGAACGCCAGGCACGGCCAGGCACACTGGGCGCATGACCGACAGCACCGCCCCCGCCCCCGCCGCGCCCCTCGCCGACACGCCCGCCAGCTGGCCCGTCGCCGCCTCCGCCACCCCCTTCACCGGCAGCAAGACGAGCGTCCGCGCCGACGAGGTGGTGATGCCCGACGGCACCACCGCCCGCCGGGACTACCAGGTGCACCCCGGCTCCGTGGCCGTCCTCGCCCTCGACGAGCACGACCGGGTGGTCGTCATCGAGCAGTACCGCCACCCGGTGCGCCACAAGCTGTGGGAGATCCCGGCGGGCCTGCTCGACGTGCCCGGCGAGAACCCGCTGCACGCCGCCCAGCGCGAGCTGTACGAGGAGGCGCACGTCAAGGCGGAGGACTGGCGGGTCCTCGCCGACGTGTACACCACCCCCGGCGGCTGCGACGAGGCGGTGCGCGTCTTCCTCGCCCGCGAGCTGTCCGAGGCCGACGGCGAGCGCTTCGAGGTCGCCGAGGAGGAGGCCGACATGCGGCTCGCCCGCGTCCCGCTGGCCGACCTCATCCAGGGCGTCCTCGCCGGCCGCCTCCACAACAACTGCCTGGCCGTCGGCGCGCTCTCCCTCGCCGCCGCCCGCGCCGGCGACGGCCTGGACGCGCTGCGCCCGGCCGACGCCCCCTGGCCCGCCCGGCCCTTCCACGCCTGACGCCTGACGCCCCTCGACCCCGCCCGGCACCGCCTGACGTGTCCTGACTCCCTATCAGGAGCGCCCTGGCATACGCTCGGGCCGTGAGCGACGAGGGCACGGTGATGGCACGGACGGCGCGGGGAGACGGGCCGGCGGACGGTCACACGGGCACCCCGGCGGGCGGCACGGCGGGGACGGCCGCGCGCGCGGCGTTCCTCGGCCGGCGCGAGGAGCTGGCCCGGCTCCGCGCCGACGTCGAGGCCGCGGGCCTCGACACCATGGCCGGGCGGCCGGCACCCCGCGCCCGCGTGCTGCTGGTGGCGGGCCGCCCCGGCAGCGGCCGGACCGCGCTGGCCGAGGAGTTCGCCCGCGAGATGCTGGCCTCGGGCCGCTACCCCGACGGGCTGCTGCGCGCCCGCCTCACCGACCCAGCCGGCAACCCCGCCCCCACCGAACGCACCGTCCGCGAGCTGCTGCGCGGCCTGGGCCTCGCCACGACCGCCGGCGCCGACGAGGACGAGCTCACCGGCGAGCTGCGCGACGCCCTCAGCCGGCGCCGCGCCGTGCTGCTGCTGGACGACGTCGGCTCCGCCGCCCAACTCGACGGGCTGATCCCCGACACGCGCCACTGCCTGGTCCTCGCGGTGGCGCGCGGCCCGCTCACCGGCGTGCCCGACGTCCGCCCCTGCACCCTCGGCGGGCTGCGCTCCTCCTCCGCCCTGCGGCTGCTGGAGCGCGGCGCCGGGGAGGTCCGCGTCACCGTCGACCCCACGGCGGCCGAACGCCTCGCCGAGGAGTGCGCCCACCTGCCCGCCGCCCTCACGCTGGCCGGCGGATGGCTGGCCGCCCACCCCGAGGCCGCCGTCGTGGACGCCGTGCGCCGTATCAACGAGCCCCTCGACGAGCCCCCCGCCGCCGACGACGACCCGTACGCGCCGCTCCCGGCCCCGGCGGGCGAGGCGGACCCCGACGACGAGCCCGAACCCGAAGCCGAGCCCGAGCACGGTCCCGATCCCGCCCCGGTCGACGACGCCCTGCGCCGGGCGTTCCTCATGGCCCACGCCGCCCTGCCCGCCCCCGCCGCCCGCCTGCTGCGGCTGCTCGCCCTCGCACCCGACGGGCTCGCCGACCCCCACACCGCCGCCGCCCTCGCCGGCTGCCCCGTCGCCACCGCGCGCACCCTCCTCGCCCACCTCGCCCTGCTCGGCCTCCTCCACCCCGTCGGCCCCCACCCCGGCCCCGGCCACCCCACGGACGCGACCGCCGCCCCGTCGGGCCCCGAGGGCGGGCTCGAACACCACTACCAGGTGCCGGGCTGCCTCCACCCCCTGATGCGGGAGCGGCTCGCCGCCCGCGAGAAGCCCGCCGACGCGCTGCTGGCCCGCGCCCGGATGCTGGAGCGCACCGTGCGCCTGCTGCGCGGCTGCGAGGCCGTCACCGAGCCCCCGGGCTCGCCCGCCCGCCAGTGGCTGGCCGAGCAGCCCGCCGCCGTCCGCTTCGCCGACCGCGCCACCGCCGCCGGCTGGCTGGAGGCCCGGCTGCCCGGGCTGCTGGCCGCCGCCCGCCTCGCCGCCGACGACGGGCAGCTCGACACACTGGCCCGGCGGCTCGTCGCGGCCCTCAGCCGGGCGTTGATCACCCACCGGGGCGCCGAGCACGCCGGGCCCGAGCTCTACCGGCTGCACGAGCTGGTGCTGCGCGTGGCCGAACGCCAGCGCCTGCCCCGCGAGAAGGCCGCGGCCCTCCTCAGCCTCGGCGACCTCGACGCCCGCGCCGGCCGCCACACCGTGGCGCTCGACCGGTACCGGGCCGCCCTGGAGGCCGCCCGCGCCCAGCGCGATCACGCCGCCGACCCGGCGGCCCTCGGCCGCGCGCTGGAATCCCTCGGCGACACCTACACCGAACTCGGCGACTGGCAGCGCGCCGCCGACTGGTACGGCCGGGCCCTGTCGCACCGCCAGTCCCGCGAGGACACCGCCGGGGCCGCCCGGCTGCACGGCAGGATCGGCACCGTCCTCGGCCGCGGCGGGGACTGGCGCGAGGCGCTGCTCGCCTGGCGTTCGGCCGCCGCCGCGCACCGGCGCCTCGGCGACACCGGCGCCCACGCCGGCGCGCTGGCGGAGGCGGCCAGGGCGCAGGAGCGGGCCGGGCGTCCGCAGGAGGCGCTGCGCACCGGCCAGGAGGCGCTGCGCCAGGCCGAGCGCGCCGGCGACCGGCGGCTGGTGGCCACCCTGCGGCTGCTGCTGGCCGACTGCGCCGAACGCCTGGGCGAGACCCAGGCCGCCGCCTCCCACCGCGCCGCCGCCGAGCGGCTGCTCGCCGACGACCGGGCGCTGGAGGAGTCAGAGGAATCCCCACCACTCCGAGTCCAAGGACCCTGATCGACGTGAAGGTCGGCATCCCCCGCGAGGTCAAGAACAACGAGTTCCGGGTGGCGCTCACCCCGGCCGGCGTGCGCGAGCTCGTCTCGGAAGGACACCAGGTGTGTGTGGAGTCCGGCGCCGGGCTCGGCTCCGCCATCAACGACGAGGAGTACGCCCGCGCGGGCGCCGCCGTCCTCGGCACCGCCGAGGAGGTGTGGGCCGCCGCCGAGCTGCTGCTGAAGGTCAAGGAGCCGCTCCCCGAGGAGTATCCGAGGCTGCGCAAGGGCCAGATCCTCTTCGCCTTCCTCCACCTGGCCGCCTCCCGCGCGTGCACCGAGGCGCTGCTGTCCTCCGGCGCGACCGCCCTCGCCTACGAGACGGTCGAGACCGCCGGGCCCGCCGGGCGCGCGCTGCCGCTGCTGGCCCCGATGTCCGAGGTGGCCGGCCGCCTCGCGCCGCAGGTCGGCGCGTACCACCTGATGCGCTCCGAGGGCGGCCGCGGCGTCCTGCCCGGCGGCGTCCCCGGCACCGCCGCGGGCCGCGCCGTCGTCATCGGCGGGGGCGTCGCCGGCTGGAACGCCACCCGCGTCGCCGTCGGCATGGGCTTCCACGTCACGCTGCTCGACAAGGACGCCGGCAAGCTGCGCGAGGCCGACCGGGTCTTCTCCACCCGCGTCCAGACCGTCGCCGCCAACGCCTTCGAGGTGGAGCGGGCCGCGCTTCAGGCCGACCTCGTCATCGGCGCGGTGCTCGTCCCCGGCGCCCGCGCGCCGAGGCTGGTGACGCGGGAGATCGTCTCCCGGATGAGGCCGGGAAGTGTCCTTGTCGACATCGCGATCGACCAGGGCGGCTGCTTCGAGGGCTCCCGCCCGACCACGCACGCCGACCCCACCTTCAGGGTCCACGACTCGATCTTCTACTGTGTCGCCAACATGCCGGGCGTGGTGCCGAACACCTCGACCCACGCGCTGACCAACGCCACGCTGCCCTACGTCGTGGCGCTGGCCCGCCACGGCTGGCCTGGTGCGCTGCGCCGTGATCCGGCGTTGGCGCGCGGGCTCAACGTGCACGACGGGCAGGTCGTGCACGGGCCGGTCGCGCAGGCCCACGGGCTGCCGCAGGCCGAGCCCCTGAGCGTGCTCGGCTGACGGCGCGACCGGCCGTCAACTGCGGGACAACGGCCGGTCAACGGCCCGGCCACCGGCGTCAACATCGCGAACATCACAGCAGGGGGACCGACTTGCCCGGCAAGGCGACCGCACGGTCGCGCGGCGCGGCGCGCCCCGCCCGCGCCAACTCGTCGCGAAGGTGGCTCTTTCAGCCGATTCGTGAGCTGCGGAATCGTCCCACTGGAGAGGCTTGTGCCCTTGACAAGTGATTGTTCGACGGCCGACACATCCATGCCGGTCCGGTGGATTGTGTTGCTGCGAACCGCCGACACGCCATAGAGTCGCCAAACGTCGGCATGGTGAACGCTGACCCTATCTAGAAGTTTCCTGGTCCCCAAGGAGGTAAGACGACTTGTGAATGAGTCGACAATTACTCCCGGGGAAGGACAACCAGGGGTCCCCGAGCGGCGTCAGAGCGCCTCGGATCTGACGGGCATCGGCTCCGTCGCTGTCCACACCTACGCAACCCACCAGAGCCCACTGAGCATGACAGCGCATCAGAGCACGGACGGCCATGAGATGAACACCATGGCACCAGACCCCAAGGGCGGCGAGACCGGCCCCTACACCGACTACGACCTCCCCGACGGGCAGTTCTTCGACCCGGACGCGGAATACGAGCCCGACCCCGAGTACGCCGCCACCATCGCGCCCGACGCCGCCCGGCAGCGCCGCGAGCGCATCGGCCCCACCGGCCGGCCACTGCCGTACTTCCCCATTCCCGGCCCGCTGACCGAGCGCGGCCCGGCCAAGATCATCGCCATGTGCAACCAGAAGGGCGGCGTCGGCAAGACGACCTCGGCCATCAACCTGGGCGCGGCCCTGGCCGAGTACGGACGCCGCGTGCTGCTGGTCGACTTCGACCCGCAGGGCGCCCTCTCCGTCGGCCTCGGCGTCAACCCCATGGAGCTCGACCTCACCATCTACAACCTGCTGATGGAGCGGGGCATGGCCCCCGACGAGGTCCTGCTGAAGACCGCGGTGGCCGGCATGGACCTGCTGCCGAGCAACATCGACCTCTCCGCCGCCGAGGTGCAGCTCGTCAGCGAGGTCGCCCGCGAGTCGACCCTCCAGCGGGCCCTGCAACCGCTGCTCGGCGACTACGACTTCATCATCATCGACTGCCAGCCCTCGCTCGGCCTGCTCACGGTGAACGCCCTCACCGCCGCGCACAAGGTGATCGTGCCGCTGGAGTGCGAGTTCTTCGCGCTGCGCGGCGTGGCGCTGCTGACCGAGACGATCGAGAAGGTGCAGGAGCGGCTCAACCCCGACCTGCGGCTCGACGGGATCCTCGCGACGATGTACGACTCCCGCACCGTCCACAGCCGGGAGGTGCTCGCCCGCGTCGTCGAGGCGTTCGACGACAACGTCTACCACACGGTCATCGGCCGCACCGTCCGGTTCCCCGAGACCACGGTCGCCGGCGAGCCCATCACCACCTACGCGTCCAACTCCGTCGGCGCCGCCGCCTACCGCCAGCTCGCCAGGGAGGTGCTCGCCCGGTGCCACGCCGAGTGAGTCTCCCGGCGGCCGACGAACTGTTCCGTAGTACCGGAGGGGCCGCCGTGCAGCCCTCGACCCCTCCCGAGCACGCGAGTGGCACCGCTGAGAACTCCGCGAACTCCGCGACCGCGAACTCCGCCAACTCCGTGAACGCCGCGCCGCGGGTGCCCGCCCCGGCGGGCGAGCGGCGCCCGGCAGGGGCGGGCCCGTCGGGCGAGGGCGGCGGTGAGGAGGAGACCGCGGCCGGAAAGCCGGGGGCGGAGCGGGCCGTGCCCGGACAGGGCAAGCGGGCGGCCGGCACCCGGGCGGCGGGCGCCAAGGGCGCGGCCGGCGCATCCGAGCCCTCCCGGCGAGGCCGCGCCGCGCGCCGCCCCAGCGGGCGGGAGCGCCACGACGAGAAGATCACCGTCTACGTCTCCGCCGAGGAGCTGATGGACCTGGAGCACGCCCGGCTCGTGCTCCGGGGCGAACACGGCCTGGCCGTGGACCGGGGCAGGATCGTCCGGGAGGCCGTCGCCGTGGTCCTCGCCGACCTCGAATCACGCGGCGAGGCGAGCATCCTCGTACGCCGCCTGCGCGGCCGCTAGGCCGCCATGAGCGGCCCCGAACCCCGCCGCCGCGCCCTGGGCCGGGGCCCCGGCACCGCCGCGCCACCTGCCCGGCCACCCGAGCCGCACCGCGCGGCGGAGACGGCCCCGTCCGCGGGTGGGGAGCCCCCGGCCGCCGATCCGGCCCCGGCCATCGAGCGGGCCGCGGCCGGCGACCCGGCCACGGGCGTTACGCCGGCTCCGCGCAGCGACTCCGCCGCGGCCGGCGACCGCGCCGCGAGCGTGGTCCAGGACACCGCGAGGGCGGCCGTCGCCACCGATTCGCCTCCGGGGTCAGTTCCCGCCCAGGCGGCGGAGGATCCGGCCCCGGCGGTTCCGGTCTCGGCCGCGGATCTCGCTCCGGACCGGGCCGGAGGGCCGGCGCACGCCGCAGACGTACCCTCCCCTCGCAGGGCCCCGGCCCCCGGCCGAGACCCCGCGGGCGGCGAGGCCACAGCGGCGGATCGCGGCGCCTTCGCCGCGGCCACCGACCCGCTGGCCACCGACCCGCCGGCCACCGGCGAGGCCGCCGCGGACGACGCGCGTTTCCGTGTCGTCCTGGAGAACTTCGAGGGCCCCTTCGACCTCCTCCTCCAGCTCATCTCCAAGCACCGGCTGGACGTCACCGAGGTCGCCCTCTCCCGGGTCACCGACGACTTCATGGCGCACATCCGCGCCATGGGGCCCGATTTCGATCTCGACCAGACCACCGAGTTCCTCGTCGTCGCCGCGACCCTGCTGGACCTGAAGGCGGCGCGGCTGCTGCCCGCCGCCGAGGTGGAGGACGAGGCCGACCTCGCGCTCCTGGAGGCCCGCGACCTGCTCTTCGCGCGCCTGCTGCAGTACCGCGCGTACAAGCGGGTCGCCGACATCTTCTCCGAACGCCTCTCCGCCGAGGCCCTCCGCCACCCGCGCACCGTCGGCCTGGAGCCGCACCACGCCCAGCTGCTGCCCGACGTCGTGATCAGCCTCGGCGCCGAGGGCTTCGCCCGCCTGGCCGTCAAGGCCATGCAGCCCAAGCCGAAGCCGCAGGTCTACGTCGACCACATCCACGCCCCCCTGGTCAGCGTCCGCGAGCAGGCCGAGGTGCTCGTCGCCCGGCTCCGCGCGAGCGGCGAGGCCCGCTTCGCCGAGCTCGTGGCGGACGCGCCCGACACCCTCACCGTGGTCGCGCGCTTCCTCGCCCTCCTGGAGCTCTACCGCGAGCGGGCCGTGGCCCTCGACCAGGAGCAGGCGCTGGGGCCGCTCACGGTCCGCTGGTGCGGCCCGGAGGAGGGGCCCACGCGGGTGACCGACGAGTTCGACCGGCAGCCCGACGCCGAAGCCGGAGAAGACGAGCCAGGAGAAGGCGAGCCAGGAGAAGGCGAGCAAGAGGTGCCGGAACGCCCATGACGCAGCAGACCGAGCAGCTGACGCAGCAGACCGAGCAGCAGACCGAGCAGGCGCCACCGCGCCCCGACGCGCCCCCCGCCGAGACCGGGGCCGCCGCGCTGGAGCTCAAGCCCGCCCTGGAGGCGGTGCTGATGGTCGTCGACGAGCCCGCCACCGAGGAGCACCTCGCCAAGGTGCTGGGCCGCCCCCGCCGGGCCGTCGCCGACGCGCTGCGCGAGCTCGCCGACGAGTACGCCCAGCAGCGGCGCGGCTTCGAGCTGCGGCTGATCGCCGGCGGCTGGCGTTTCTACACCCGCCCCGAGTACGCCGAGGCGGTCGAGAGCTTCGTGCTCGACGGCCAGCACGCCCGGCTCACCCAGGCCGCCCTGGAGACCCTGGCCGTGATCGCCTACCGCCAGCCGGTCACCCGCTCCCGCGTCTCCGCCGTGCGCGGCGTCAACTGCGACGGCGTCATCCGCACCCTGCTGCAGCGCGGGCTGGTGGAGGAGGCGGGCAGCGAACCCGAAACAGGTGCGATCCTGTATGTGACGACGAACTACTTCCTGGAGCGGATGGGCCTGCGCGGCCTCGACGAGCTTCCGGAGCTGGCTCCCTTCCTCCCCGAGGCCGACCAGGTGGAGGGCGAGAGCCAGGAGGGAGTGCCGTCGTTCGACGTTGACGCCGACGCCGATGAGGGCGGCGAGCGCGGCGGCGGCTCCACCACCGACCACTAGACCACTACACACACGGACCAGCGATGCGAAGCAGCGGCAGCGGCGGCAGGGCCGGCAGCGGCAGGAACGGCGACCGGAACCCCAGGGGGGCGGCCGGTGGCCGGAACGCCGGACGGCGGGCGACGGGGCGGCCGCGCCCCGAGGAGCGCCGCCACGGGAAGGGCGGCGCCCCCCGGCAGGCGGCGGAGCCGCCCAAACGCGGCCGCGGCGGGCGTACGCCCTCGCGCCCCGCGCCCGTGGCCCGCCCGCGCGAGTACGAGGCGCAGTTCGAGGAGCGCGGCCGCGCCCGGCAGGAGGAGTCCGCCCGGCGTACGCCCCGGCTCCCCAAGACCTTCGGCGAGCCGGAGGGCGAACGCCTGCAGAAGGTCCTGGCCCGCGCCGGGCTCGGCTCCCGCCGCGCCTGCGAGGAGCTCATCGAGTCGGCCAGGGTCGAGGTCAACGGCAAGGTCGTCACCACCCAGGGCCGCCGCGTCGATCCCGAGCGCGACGAGATCAAGGTGGACGGGCTGACCATCGCCGCCCAGAAGTACCTGTTCTTCGCCCTCAACAAGCCAGCCGGCGTGGTCTCCGCCATGGAGGACCCCGAGGGCCGCCAGTGCCTGGGCGACTACGTCACCAACCGCGAGACCCGCCTCTTCCACGTCGGGCGGCTCGACACCGAGACCGAGGGCCTCATCCTCCTCACCAACCACGGCGAGCTCGCCCACCGCCTCACCCACCCCCGGTACGGCGTCACCAAGACCTACCTCGCCGCGATCCAGGGCCCCGTCCCGCGCGACCTCGGCAAGCGGCTGAAGGAGGGCGTGCAGCTGGAGGACGGCTTCGCCAGGGCCGACCACTTCCGGGTCGTGGAGAACACCGGCCGGAACTACCTGGTCGAGGTCGCGCTGCACGAGGGCCGCAAGCACATCATCCGCCGGATGCTCGCCGAGGTGGGCTTCCCCGTCGACCGGCTGGTCCGCACCCGCTTCGGGCCCATCGCGCTGGGCGACCAGAAGTCCGGCTGGCTGCGCCGGATGACCAACACCGAGGTCGGCCGCCTGATGAAGGAGGTCGGGCTGTAGCGATGCGCACCGCACTCGTCATCGGCACCGGCCTGATCGGAACCTCCGCCGCCCTCGCGCTCACCTCGCGCGGAGTCCGCGTCCACCTGCGCGACCGTGACCCGGACGCGCCGCGCACCGCCGCCGCCCTGGGCGCGGGCACCGAGGAGCCGCCCGAGGGCCCGGTGGATCTCGCCGTCGTCGCCGTGCCGCCGGCGTACATCGCCCCGACCGTGGCCGAGTCGCAGCGGCGCGGCGACGCCCGGGCGTACGTCGACGTCGGCAGCGTCAAGGGCGGGCCGCGCCAGGACCTGGTCGCGCTCGGCGGCGACCTGTCCCGCTACCTCGGCACCCACCCGCTCTCGGGCCGCGAGCGGTCCGGGCCGCTGGCGGCCACCGCCGACCTCTTCGAGGGCAGGCCCTGGGTGCTCACGCCCACCGCCGAGACCGACACCGAGGTGCTCAACCTCGCGCTTGAGCTGATGGCGCTGTGCCGGGCCGTGCCGGTGGTGATGGACGCCGACGCGCACGACCGCGCCGTCGCCCTCGTCTCGCACACCCCGCAGCTCGTCTCCAGCCTGGTCGCCGCGCGCCTGGAGGGCGCCGAGGAGAGCGCGGTGCGGCTGGCGGGGCAGGGCATCCGCGACGTCACGCGGATCGCCGCCTCCGACCCCGCGATGTGGGTGGACATCCTCTCCGCCAACCCCGGGCACGTCGCCGAGGTGCTCGCGGAGATCGCCGCCGACCTGGACGAGACGGTGCGGGCGCTGCGCGCGCTGCAGTCCTCGGACGAGGCCAAGCGCGAGGGCGGCGTGGCGGGCATCGAGGCGGTGCTGCGGCGGGGCAACGCCGGGCGCGAGCGCGTCCCGGGCAAGCACGGCGCGGCGCCGGCGGCGTACGAGACGGTGGCGGTGCTCATCACCGACCGGCCCGGAGAGCTGGCCCGTATCTTCGCCGACGCCGGCCGGGCCGGGGTGAACGTCGAGGATGTGCGGATCGAGCACGCCACGGGGCAGCAGGCGGGTCTCGTCCAGCTCATGGTCGAGCCGACCGCCGCGCCCGTGCTGATCGCCGCCCTGCGTGAACGCGGCTGGTCGATCCGGCAGTAGCAGGCCCCGGGGTACAGGTACCCTTCTCTTCGACCAGTCGTCGACGGGCAGTCGGCGCTGGCGAGAACAACCGAGAACAACCGAGACCGCGGACAACCGCGAACGTCGAGAACGTCGACAACAGCAGAGAACCGTCGAGAAAGGTGCCCTCCGCCGTGGCCGTACCCCCCGTCATCGTCGCTATCGACGGCCCCTCCGGCACGGGCAAGTCCAGCACATCCAGGGCGGTCGCCGCGCGGCTGGGCCTCGACTACCTCGACACCGGCGCCCAGTACCGGGCGATGACCTGGTGGATGCTGAACAACGGCATCGACGTCCGCGACCGCGCCGCCGTCGCCGCCGCCTCGGTCAAGCCGTCGATCGTCTCCGGCACCGACCCCCTGGCGCCCACCATCACCGTGGACGGCACCGACGTCTCCGGCCCGATCCGGAGTCCGGAGGTCACCGCCGCCGTCAGCGCGGTCAGCGCGGTGCCGGAGGTGCGCGCCCGGATCACCGAGCTCCAGCGGTCCATCGCCGCGGGCGCGGCGGCGGGCGTGGGCATCGTCGTCGAGGGCCGTGACATCGGCACCACCGTGCTGCCCGCGGCGGACGCCAAGATCTTCCTGACCGCCTCGCCCGAGGCCAGGGCCGCGCGCCGCAGCGCTGAGCTGGCCGGCCAGGGCGGCGTGGCGGGCGCCGACGTGAGCGCCACCCGGGAAGCACTCGCCCGGCGCGACGCCGCCGACGCCGGCCGCCAGGCCTCGCCGATGGCCAAGGCCGACGACGCCACCGAGGTGGACACCACGGAGCTGACGCTGGAGCAGGTGATCGAGCGCGTGATCAGTCTGGTCGAGCAGCGGAGGCGGCGGGAGAGTTGACCAGCGCACGGGGCGCGGCGGCCGGCCGGCGCCTGGCGGCGGGCGTGCTGCGCGGCGCGTGGCGCATCCGGTCACTCGGCGACTGGCGGGTGCCCGCCACGGGGCCGGTGATCCTCGCGGTCAACCACACCCACAACGTCGACGGCCCGGTGCTGATGGCCCTGGCGCCGCGCCCGGTCCACTTCCTGGTCAAGCGGGAGGCGTTCACCGGGCCGCTGGGGCCGTTCCTGCGGGGCATCGGGCAGCTCGCGGTGGACCGCAGCAGCGCGGACCGCGCGGCGATCGCCTCGGCGCTCGCCGTCCTGGAGGCCGGCGGGGTCCTCGGCATCTTCCCCGAGGGCACCCGCACCTCGGGGGACTTCGCGGCCATCCGGTCGGGCCTGGCGTACTTCGCGCTGCGCTCGGGCGCGCCGATCGTGCCGGTGGCGATGCTGGGCAGCGGTGAACGCCGTGGCCGGGTGATACGCGCGCTGCCGCCCGCGCGGGCGCGCATCGACGCGGTCTTCGGGGAGCCGTTCCACCCGGCGTCCGACGGCGGCGGGCGGCGCACCCGGGCGGCGCTGGAGGCGGCCAGCGGGCTGATACAGGAGCGGCTGACCGCTCACCTGAAGGAGGCCCGGCGCCTCACCGGCCGCTAGGCGCAGGGCACTGGGCCGCTGCGCGAGACTGGACCCGGCGGCCGGCCACGACGAGCGGGCGCGAACCACCATGAACGAGGTACAGGACGTCATGAACCAGCAGGACCACACCGGCGGGGCCGGAGGGCACGGCGCCCTCGGCGATGCCGAGTACGCGCAGTTCATGGAGCTCGCCGCCGAGGAGGGCTTCGAGGCCGAGGAGGTCGACGGCGAACTCGCCGCCGCGACCGAGGGCCCGCTGCCCGTGCTGGCCGTCGTCGGCCGCCCCAATGTCGGCAAGTCGACACTGGTGAACCGCATTCTCGGCCGCCGCGAGGCCGTCGTCGAGGACCGCCCCGGCGTCACGCGCGACCGGGTCAGCTACGAGACCGAGTGGGCCGGGCGCCGCTTCAAGGTCGTCGACACCGGCGGCTGGGAGCGCGACGTGCTCGGCGTGCAGGCGTCCGTCGCCGCCCAGGCCGAGTTCGCCGTCGAGACCGCCGACGCGGTGGTGCTCGTCGTCGACGCCACGGTGGGCGTCACCGACACCGACGAGGAGGTGGTGAAGCTCCTGCGCCGGGCGGGCAAGCCCGTGGTGCTGTGCGCCAACAAGGTCGACGGCCCCTCGATAGAGGCCGACGCCGCCTACCTGTGGTCGCTGGGCATCGGCGAGCCGCACCCGGTCTCCGCGCTCCACGGCCGGGGCACCGGTGACATGCTCGACGCCGTTCTCGACGTGCTGCCCGAGGCGCCCGCCGAGTTCTACGCCGGGGGACCGGGCGGCCCGCGCCGCATCGCCCTCCTCGGCCGCCCCAATGTCGGCAAGTCGTCACTGCTCAACAAGGTCGCCGGCGAGGAGCGGGCCGTGGTCCACGAGGTCGCCGGCACCACGCGCGACCCGGTCGACGAGCTCATCGACCTCGGCGGGAAGACCTGGCGTTTTGTCGACACGGCCGGCATCAGGCGCCGGGTGCACCTGCAGGACGGCGCGGACTACTACGCCTCGCTGCGCACCGCCGCGGCCCTGGAGAAGGCCGAGGCCGCCGTGGTGCTGATCGACGTCACCGAGCCCATCAGCGTCCAGGACACCCGCATCATCTCGATGGCAGTGGACGCCGGCCGCGCGGTGGTGATCGCGTACAACAAGTGGGACCTGCTGGACGACGAGCGCCGGGTCTACCTGGAGCGCGAGATCGAGCAGGAGCTCGTGCAGGTGCGGTGGGCGCCGAGGGTCAACATCTCCGCGCGCACCGGACGGCACATGGAGCGGCTCGTCCCGGCCCTGGAGACGGCCCTGGAGAGCTGGGAGACCCGGGTGACCACCGGCAGGCTGAACTCCTTCCTCGGCCAGCTCGTCGCCTCGCACCCGCACCCGGTCAGGGGCGGCAAGCAGCCCCGCATCCTCTTCGGGACCCAGGCGGGCACCAAGCCGCCGCGCTTCGTGCTGTTCGCCTCCGGGTTCCTGGAGGCGAGCTACCGCCGGTACATCGAGCGCAGGCTGCGCGAGGAGTTCGGCTTCGAGGGCACGCCGGTGAAGGTGTCGGTCCGGGTGCGCGGGAAACAGGGCAGCAGGGGCGGGCGGGAGTAGGCGAGCAGGGGCCCGGGTTCACCGGGCGGGCGGCAGCGCCGCGGGCAGCGCCCGGCTCTGGCCGCCGTAGCCGTAGTGGCCGGCGTAGCCGGGGTGGGGGTGGTGGCCCGGCATGCTGGTGTGGGCTCCGTGGCCGCCGTGCGCGCCGTGCGCGTGGCCGGCGAAGGCGGAGGCCGGTGCGGTCGCGGTCGCGGAGGCCTCGAAGTGGCGGACGTAGCCCTGCCAGCCGCCCGCGCCGCCGACGGTCGCCCCGCCCCCGCCGTGCGCCGGCTCGAATCCCGTGAACCGCAGCTCCTCCTCGCCCGTGCGGTCGCCGGGCAGCGCCCGGAACAGCCGACGGTACTCGGCGTACAGGGAGTCGTAGATCGGCGTCGCCGATCCGGTGGGCTGCTCGTAGGAGGTACGCATGCCGGGAATGCCGGTGGACTGCGGTCGGGATGGTTCGTAAGGCTGCACGTCCGTCCAACGATCGGCCGGTCCGGCGGATGCGGGGCGACACGCGGGTGTACCTGAACGACTCACCTGTACCTCGGTGCCTAGGTCCCGGCCAGCGGCATGGCCGCCGCGACCAGGAGCCCGCTCGCGGCGGCCTTCTCCAGGGCCTCGCGCAGCAGGTCCTCGCGCGGCTGCTGCCCGATGGAGCCGGCCGGGGCGGCGTAGACGAACACGGTCTGGTGCTTGCTGGCGCTGGCCCGCCATCCCTCGGTCACCGGCAGCGGCTGGTGCGCCTGCCACCACGCCGTCGGCTGGGCGTCGCCCGGCGCCGACTGCAGCACGGCGTGCAGCTTGCCCATCGCCAGCAGCACCGACCAGCCCGGCAGCCGGGCGGGGGCGCCCGCGACGTCGGTGACCGGCATGAAGCCCGCCTCGATGAGCAGCGGCAGGAAGTCGTCGCCCGGCCCCTGGGAACCGGGCCGCAGGACGGGGCTGGTGGGCTCCACCACGATCGCCGGGTGGAGCTCCGCGTCGATCAGGATCTGGCCGCAGGTGACGCCGAGCACGGCCTGGCCGGGGGCGGGTTCGAGGCCCTCCGCGCCCGGCTGCGGAACGCCTGCCCGCGGAACGCCGGGCCGCTGGGCGCCGGCCACGGCGTCGGGCTCCGGCGCCGGCGCCGGGCCGTCGCCCGTGATGGATCGCACGGCGCCGCGCAGCTGCTCCTCGGAGACGGAGACGACCTGCGAGGGGATGCAGGAGGCGTGGGCGAAGGCGAGCACCGCCGTCTCCTCGCCGACGAACAGCACGGTGCTGGTGCGCTCCTGGCGGGTGTTGCCGGGGGTGCGGCACGAGGTGCAGTCGTAGCTGTCCGGGGCGTTCTCGCCGGTGAGCAGGCGTTCGGCTTCGTCGTCGCCGATCTCGGCGCGTACGTCGTCGCTGACGTCGAGCAGGGGGGACACTGTCGCTCCTCGGTTCGGGATCCCCGCCGGGGCCGGCGGGGTGCCCCGTGCTCAACGGGCGGGGTGGCGGGCTGGTCACGCCCGGCGTGGCGCGAATCGCCTCATCGGGCCCCGCCGCCGGGGCGTCCGGCGGAGCCGCGAGCCCGCCGTCCGGGCGGCCGTCCCGCACCCGCCATAAACCTTCCGTTCACCCGGTTCATCTGGCGTGTGAATTCGAGGGGTCCGATGGTGTCACCCGGCAACGCCGGTAAATCCGGCCCCGAATTGCGCCCGGCCGTGGCGAACGCGAATTCGGGAAGGGCTGCAATTACAGATCGTGCACGATGTGGGTACGGCTGCCGGACCGGGCGCGTCGTGACACAAGCGTGACAGTTCCCGGATCCGGGTGGTACTTCCGGGTGCTTGAGCGAGGCCGTACGGTGGCGCCATGGCACCGCTTCCTCCTCGGCCGCAGACGCCCGACGACTCGCCCGACGCCTACGTGGGGCTGGCCGCCGACGACGCCGAACGCCGGGCCCGGGAGCGGGGCTGGCGCACCGTCCGCCGCCTCGCACCCGACGCCGTCATCACCATGGAGTACATGGCCGGGCGGCTGAACCTCGCCGTCAAGGACGACGAGGTCGTCCGCTGCTGGCACGGCTGAGACGCGCGCACGGGAGGGACCGAGGCGGTCAGAGGCGTCAGCGGCTGCCGACCGGCGGGCGGACGGGATGCTCCGGCCGCCCCGGGTGGCCGCCGTTCTGGTGGCCGGAGGTCCCCGGGTGGCCGGGGGGATGGGCGCGCCCCGACGGCCGCAGCCGCACCTGCGTCACCCGGCCCGCCCCGGCCACGGCGGGCTCGCCCTGCGGCACCGGCTCCTCGCCGGGCAGCGCCGCGCCCGCCGCCAGGGGCACGGCGGCCACCGCGGCCGCGGGCGGCGCGTCCGGGCCGCGCAGGCGCCGCAGCCGGTTCCGCAGCGTCAGCAGCGTGCGTTCGGTCCGGGCGATCGCCGGCTCGCACCAGGGCAGGGCCAGCAGCACCAGCAGCCCGGCCGCCCAGCCCAGCACCACGTCGCTCACCCAGTGCGTACCGAGATAGACCGTGGTGGCGCCCACGCTCAGGGCGAAGACGGCGGCGATGACCGACAGGGTCCGCCGCGCGCCCGGGGTGGTCGCCAGATAGGCCAGGATTCCCCAGGTGACGACGGCGTTGGCGGTGTGGCCGGAGGGAAATATATCTCCGCTGCCCCACATCTCGTTCGAGCCGATGACGTTCGCGTAGTGCGGCCCCTCGCGCGCCATGCCGAGCTTGGCGGCGCCCACCGTGACGTTCAGCAGCAGCAGGGCGGTGACCAGCACCAGCAGCGGGCGCAGCGTGCGCTGCCGCCAGCAACGCCAGCTCAGCCACGCGGCGATGAGCACCGCCGTGGGACCGCGCTGCCCGAGCACCACGAAATAGTCGAGGAACGCGTGCAGCTCAGGCCACTGTTTGTACGGCCGGTACAGCATCACCTGCCAGTCGAGGCGGACCAGCCATGAAGTGCTCAGCACGGCCGCGACACTGACCGCGTAGAACCCCAGCGTGGCCCACAGGAGCATGATCCGGGTCCGGCTCATTTGGGGAGTCGGCACCTCGGGTGGCTTCTGCTCCTGCTCAAGGCGGGCGAAGAATCGGTCGGTACGCACGCTGTCAGATTACCGGCAGTGATAGCGGGCTTCCGTCTCCGGCCCGCGTTCGTGACGGCTATGTGATGTATGGTCCATCTATTCGAGGCTCCGATATCCGGGCTTTACCAAAAGCTTCGGCCCATGATTTGCCGGCGGCGCTCTTTTCCGGCGGCTGTTTAAGAAGGTTTTCCGTTCGTCGGCCGCAGGTGAACGGCGGCCCGGCGGGCGGGGGGCGCTGGGGCCCGCCCGGCTGTCGTAGTCTGTCTGACCATCTGCCCTGGACGGGCCCCAAGAGCAGCGCGAGCAGCAGAAGGAGAGGTGCGGAGAACAGATGCAGCCCGGGCCGCGCGGACGGTGGACGGTCCTCGTCGTGCTCTGCGTCAGCCTGCTGCTCGTCGCCGTCGACGCCACCGTCCTGCACGTGGCCGTGCCCGCCGTCACCAAGGACCTCAGGCCCGACGGCATCGAGCTGCTGTGGATCGTCGACGCCTACCCCCTGGTCTGCGCCTCGCTGCTGATCCTCTTCGGCACCCTCGGCGACCGGGTGGGCCGCCGCCGCGTGCTGCTGCTGGGCTACGCCTGCTTCGGCCTCGCCTCCGCCCTCGCCGCCTACGCCGCCAGCCCGGCAATGCTCATCGTGGCCCGCGGCCTGCTCGGCGTCGGCGGCGCCATGATCATGCCCGCGACGCTGTCGATCCTGCGTCAGGTCTTCCCCGACCGGCGCGAGCGGGCGCTGGCCGTCGGGATCTGGAGCGCCGTCGCCGCCGTGGGCGCCGCCATCGGGCCGCTCGTCGGCGGGGTGCTGCTGGAGCACTTCTGGTGGGGGTCGGTCTTCCTGATCAACATCCCCCTGATGGCGGTGTGCCTGCCCGCCGGGCGCTGGCTGCTGCCGGAGTCCAGCGGCGACGGCGCCGGGCCGTGGGACGTGACCGGCGCGCTGATGGCCGCGGCCGGGCTGTTCGCCCTCATCCTCGCCCTCAAACGCGCCGGCGGGGGCGACGCTTTCACGGCCGGCACGGTGCTCGCCGCCGGGATCGGCGTCGGCCTGCTGTCGCTCTTCGTACGCCGCCAGCTGCGCCGCGGCAGCCCGCTGGTGGACCTGGCGGCGTTCACCCGGCCCGCCTTCGGCACCTCGGTGGGCTGCATCGTGCTCACCGTGCTCGCCCTCGTCGGCCTCGCGCTGGTGGCCGCGCAGTACCTGCAGCTGGTGCTCGGGCTCTCGCCGCTCCAGACAGGGCTGCGGCTGCTGCCGCTGAGCCTGGCCGCGATCGCCGCCGGGCTGGCGGGCTCCCGGCTGCTGCACCGGATCGGGCCGCGCGCCATGGTCGCGACGGGCTTCGTGATCACCGCCCTGGCCGTGCTGACGCTCCTCTTCCTCGACCAGCACGACCGGCCCGTGGTGATGACGATCGGCTTCGTGCTGCTCGGGTTCGGCCTGGAGACGACGCTGTTCGGCGCGTACGAGGCGATGCTCAGCGACTGCCCGGCCCGCGAGGCCGGGGGAGCGGCGGCGATCGGCGAGACGGCGTACCAGTTCGGCGCCGGCATCGGGATCGCGCTGCTGGGCAGCGTCATGAACGCCACGTACGCCCCCGAGGTGAGCGGCGCCAGCCGGCTGAGCGGCGTGGCGGAGGCGGACGCCGAGGCCGCCAGCCACTCGCTGGGGGAGGCGTACGCGGTGGCCTCCCGCATCGGCGGCGAGAGCGGCCGGGCGCTGCGGGACGCCGCCAGCGAGGCGTTCGTCCACGGCATGCACCTCACGCTGGTGGCCAGCGCCGCCATGCTGCTGCTCGGCGCGCTGGCCGCGCTGCGCCTGCCGGCGTCGCTGGACGTCCCGCCCTGCCACGACGGCAAGGCTCCACGGGACCGGGCGTGGGCGCCGGCCCAGGCGGGCGAGCGCGACCGCTCGCCGCTGTCGCTCGGCGGCCGGCGGCCGTAGCGTCCCCCGCATCCCTCGCGTATCCCCTCCCGTATCCCTCACCAGAGAGGCCGCACCCCGCATGTCCGCCGCCGACCCGGCCGAGGCCCTGCCGCCCTTCGACCCCGCCGACCCGCTCGGCCTCGACGAGCTGCTGAGCGCGGAGGACCGGGCGGTGCGGGACACCGTGCGCCGGTGGGCGGAGGAGCGGGTGCTGCCCGGCATCGCCGAGTGGTTCGAGCGCGGGGAGCTGCCCGGCGTTCGGGAGCTGGCACGCGAGCTGGGCGCGCTCGGGGCGCTCGGCATGACCCTGGAGGGCTACGGCTGCGCCGGGCCTCGTCCGTGCAGTACGGCCTGGCCTGCCTCGAACTGGAGGCGGCCGACTCCGCGCTGCGCTCCCTGGTCTCGGCGCAGGGCTCGCTGGCGATGTACGCCATCCACCGCCTCGGCTCCGAGGAGCAGCGCGAGCGCTGGCTGCCGGCCATGGCCGCCGGCGAGGTCATCGGCTGCTTCGCGCTGACCGAGCCCGGCCACGGCTCGGACCCGGCGGGGATGCGCACCCGGGCGCGGCGGGACGGCCCGGACTGGGTGCTGACCGGCCGGAAGGCGTGGATCACCAATGGGTCGCTGGCCGGCGTGGCCGTCGTCTGGGCGCGGGCGGAGGACGGCGTTCGCGGCTTCCTCGTGCCCGCCGACCGGCCCGGCTTCGCCGCCACGGAGATCCGGCACAAGGTCTCGCTGCGGGCCTCGGTCACCTGGGGGTACCTCCCAGGCCCCCAGGGCCTGGGGGAGAACTCGTGCTGGACGAGGTGCGGCTGCCCGCCGGCGCCGCGCTGCCCGGCGGCCAGGGGCTGCGCGCGGCGCTGTCCTGCCTGAGCCACGCCCGGTACGGCATCGTGTGGGGCGCGATGGGGGCGGCCCGCGCCTGCTTCGAGGCGGCGCTCGACTACGCCGTGAGGCGCGAGCAGTTCGGCAGGCCGATCGGCGGGTTCCAGCTCACCCAGGCCAAGCTGGCCGACATGGCGGTCGAGCTGCACAAGGGCGTGCTGCTCGCCCACCACCTGGGGCGGCGCATGGACGCCGGGCGGCTGCGGCCCGAGCAGGTGAGCCTCGGCAAGCTGAACAACGTGCGCGAGGCGCTGCGGATCTGCCGGACGGCCAGGACCGTCCTGGGGGCGAACGGAATTTCGCTGGAGTACCCGGTGATGCGGCACATGGCGAACCTGGAGTCGGTCCTGACCTACGAGGGCACCAGCGAGATGCACCAGCTCGTGCTGGGGAAGGCGCTCACCGGTCTTGACGCCTTCCGCGGGCCGTGTGTGCCGCTGTGTGCCGCCGTGTGTCAGCTCTGGTTGAAGAAGCCGCCCTCCGACGCCCGGCGGGTGTCGCCGCTGACCACCTGGTAGTCCGCGGGGGTCAGCAGGAACACGCGGTTGGCCACCCGGTCGATGGAGCCGCGCAGGCCGAAGATGAGGCCGGCCGCGAAGTCCACGACCCGCTTGGCGTCGGCGGCGTCCATGGCCGTGAGGTTCACCACGACGGGAACGCCGTCGCGGAACAGCTCGCCGATGCGGCGGGCGTCCCGGAAGCTGTCCGGGGAGACCGTCGCGATCCGACCGCCCTGCTCGTGCGCGGCCTCGGCCGCGACGCGGACGCGCGGGTCGGTGGTCCACGGCTCCGCGGTGTCGCCCGGCTCCGGCCCTTCGGCGTACTCGTCGTCGTAGTAACGCATTTCGCGGTCATCGACGAGGCCCAGCCAGGCACTCGCCCTTCGCACGGATCCCATGGATGCCTCCTCTCCTCGCGCGGCCCGTTCGTACATTCCTAGTCCGCTTCCCTATGGTCGTCCATGATGCGGATGGTGTGCCAAGCGGATTGCGCCTGGTACCGGGTTTCGTGACGGTTCTGGTGCATACGATATGGCGGTCCATCAGAGGTGCGACGGGTACTTCGCTGACGGACAGTCGGTGAAATACTGACGGAGCGTAAGGCTCATCCCGTCCGTCCAGCCGGGTGAGCCGCGGCCCGCGCCGGTGTCCTCTCCTGGCCGAAAGACGTTCTTGGCAACAGGGCTGGTGGTGAGAACACTCAGGACAGCGCTTGTCAGGGGCATGTCTTGCCGATCTCTTACCGACAGCTCCTGGCCACGCCTCACGGGATCCGTACACCAGAGCGTATCCCCTCATTCCTTACATGGAGGAAGTAAGTGAGATCCAAGCGCACCAAATCCCACAGAACCTCGCGGAGCCGCTCCGGCAGACGGCTGCGGATGCTGGCGGCGGTCTCCGGGCTGCTCGCCGCCGTCGCCGCGATCCTCGCTCCGCAGGCCGCGCAGGCCGAGCCGGTTCAGACCTTCAGCACCTCCCAGCTCAGGGCCGCGAGCGACGCCGTGCTCGCCGCGGACGTGGGCGGGACGGCCTGGACGGTCGACCAGGAGACGAACGGCGTCGTCGTCTCCGTCGACGAGACCGTCTCCCAGGCGGAGATCCGGCGGATCACCAGCCGCGCGGGCTCCCTCGCCGACGCCATCACCATCGAGCGCACCGACGGCGTGCTGCGGCGCTACATCGCGGGCGGCGACGCCATCTATGCGAGTAGCTGGCGATGCTCCCTCGGCTTCAACGTGCGCAGCGGCAGCACGTACTACCTGGTGACCGCCGGGCACTGCACCGACGGCGCGGGAACCTGGTGGACCAACTCCTCCCAGAGCACGACGATCGGCCCCACCGCCGGTTCCAGCTTCCCCACCAACGACTACGGCCTGGTGCGGTACAGCAACACCTCCCTGGCGCACCCGGGCACGGTCAACCTCTACAACGGGAGCACCCGTGACATCACCGGTGCCGCCAACCCGACCAACGGCCAGTCCGTGCAGCGCAGCGGCAGCACCACCGGCCTGCACAGCGGCTCGGTGACCGGGCTCAACTACACGGTCAACTACGGCGGCGGCGACATCGTCTACGGGATGATCCGCACCAACGTCTGCGCCGAGCCGGGCGACAGCGGCGGCGCGCTGTTCTCCGGCAACACGGCGCTGGGTCTCACCTCCGGCGGCAGTGGCAACTGCACCACCGGCGGGACGACGTACTTCCAGCCCGTGGTGGAGGCCCTCAACGCCTACGGCGTGAACGTCTTCTGACCGCCCCGGGCGCCCGGCGCCCCGCGCGTTCGGCGTCCGGCTCCTCCGCACGCGCACCCGCGCTTCCGTGCTTCCGTACGCACGCATGCCGCCGCTGCCCTCACCCGCCCGCCGCGGGTGGGGGCAGCGGCCTGTCTGGGGCCGCCCGGACGCCCCCCCGGGCGGCCGGGGGGCACGATTTCCGAACGCCGCGGGGCGAAGAACGAACTCCAGGCGGTGGTTTTCGGACAGGTCTAGTCCGTTCGCTCCGCCATACGTGATGGCTCAGGGGTGACCGCCGACCGCGCAGGGTGCGCCGGTTCGCGGGATCACTGTGGCTTCTCTCGGAGTGTTGTGGATACTTCGCGTTGATTTCCTGCAATGGTGTGTTGATATGGCTGGGGCGCGAACTCGTTCTTGTGCGCGCCCCGGTTGGCTCGCAATACTCGCCAGACCGCTTGGCATGGACGTGACCAATGGGCGACCGGCGCGACACCCGCTCGTACCCGCGTCCGTGCTCTCTCCGGAGCTGCGGCTCCAACCCCCACAGGAGGCAACGAGCGTGACACACCGACGCAAGTCAACGCGGCGCCTGGCGATCGCGGCGACCGGCATCGCGGCCATGGTCGCCGGATCGTTCGCCGTCGCACAGGCGAACGCCACCCCCACGTCCGACACCACCGAGCTGAAGGTCCTGTCCTCACCGGAGGCGGGCGAGCTGGCGGCCACCCTCACCGACCGGCTCGGCTCCGCGACCGCGGGCAGCTACTACGACGCCGAGACCGGCAAGCTCGTGGTCAACGTCGTGGACTCCTCGGCGGCCGACTCCGTGCGGGCCGCGGGCGCCGAGGCCAGGATGGTGGACCACACCATGGCCGAGCTGAACGAGGTCAAGGCCGAGGTCGACGAGTTCGCCGTCCCCGGCACGTCCTGGTCCGTGGACCCCATGAGCAACTCGGTCCAGGTGAAGGTGGACAGCACCGTCACCGGCGAGGAGTACCGGCAGGTGGCGGACGCCGTCGACGCGCTGGGCGACATGGCGTCGATCGAGCGTGTCGAGGGCGAGTACCAGCCGTTCATCGAGGGCGGCGACCCCATCTACGCCGCGGGCGCGCGTTGCTCGCTCGGGTTCAACGTCACCCTCTCGGACGGCAGCGCCGGCTTCCTGACCGCCGGCCACTGCGGCAACATCGCCGCCAGCTGGACCGACGAGTCCGGCGCGGAGATCGGCCAGATCGTGGACAGCGTCTTCCCCGGCTCGGACTACGCGCTGGCGCAGTACACCGCCGACATCGACCACCCCAGCGCGGTCGACCTGTACGACGGCACCTTCCAGGACATCACCGAGGCCGGTGAGGCCGTCGTCGGCCAGGAGGTCACGCGCAGCGGCAGCACCACCGGCGTGTTCGGCGGCCAGGTCACCGCGCTCGACGTCTCCGTGCAGTACGCGGAGGGCACCGTGGACGGCACCATCGAGACCACCGTCTGCGCCGAGCCCGGCGACAGCGGCGGCGCTCTGTTCGCCGGCACCACCGCGCTCGGCCTGACCTCGGGCGGCAGCGGTGACTGCACGGCGGGCGGCGTCACGTTCTTCCAGCCCGTGGCGGACGCCCTCGCGGCGACCGGCGCGAGCCTCCCGTGAGGACATGACTTTGCCGTGAGTTGACGCCAGCGCCCCGGCGCGAATGGCAGACTGCTCAAAGCCCCCGGCCGCGTGCCGGGGGCTTTCCGCACGACACCACCGGGGAGAACGGGGGGAAAGACCATGTTCGGGATCATCCGGCCGTGTCAGCACCGGCTGTCGGAAGGGCTCCGCAGGGAGTGGATGGCCCACCTGTGCGGCCTGTGCCTGGCGCTGCGCGGCACCCACGGCCAGTCCGCCAGGATCGCCACCAACTACGACGGGCTGCTGATATCCGTGCTGCACGACGCGCAGACGGAGCGCGCCGCCGGCGAGCTGCGGCGCAAGGCCGGGCCGTGCCCGCTGCGCGGCATGCGCCCCGCATCCGTGGCGCACGGGGAGGGCGCCCGGCTGGCCGCCGCCGTCTCCCTGGTGCTGGCCTCGGCCAAGGTCCGCGACCACGTCCTGGACGGCGACGGGCTGCTGGCCCGGCGTTCCATGGCCGCCGCGGCCCGGCGGGTGGTGCGCGGCTGGGACCGGGCCGCCGCGCGCAGTGGCGCCGAACTCGGCTTCGAGGTGGCCGTGCTGGTCGAGGCGGTCGACCGGCAGCAGGGCGTCGAGGCGCTGGCGGGCCCGGGCACCCCGCTGCTGGCGGTCACCGAGCCGACGGAGACGGCCACCGGGGCGGCGTTCGCCCACACCGCCCACCTCGCCGGACGGCCGGGCAACGCCGCGCCGCTGGAGGAGGCGGGGCGGCTCTTCGGGCGGCTGGCCCACCTGCTCGACGCCGTGGAGGACCTGGAGTCCGACGAGGCGTCGGGCGCCTGGAACCCGATCGCCGCCACCGGCACCCCGCTGGAGGAGGCGCGGCGGCTGTGCGACGACGCGGCGTACGGCGTGCGGCTGGCGCTGCGCGAGGCCGAGTTCGCCGACGAACGCCTAGTCCACGCGCTGCTCGTCCACGAGCTGCGGCAGGCCGTCGACCGCACCTTCGGCACCACCTGCTCGCACGTGCCGCCGGGCGCGCCGCCCGGCTTCGGCCCGCCCGGCCCGCCTCCTGGCGGCGCCCCGCCCCGGCCGCCGCGGCACCGCGGCCTGATCGCGGGCTGCGCGGTGTGGACCGCGCTGTGCTGCACCGCTCAGATCTGCTGCCGCGACCCCTACCACGACCCGTGGACCGGCGAGCCGCGCGAGGGCCTGTGCCACAAGTGCTCGGACTGCTGTGACTGCTGTGACTGCTGCAGCAACTGCTCCGACTCGTGCTGCTGCGACTGCGACTGCGGTTGCGACTGCTGATCCGGAGCCCCGGGGGCACCCGGGCCCCGGGGCCCGCTTCGGCGGCGTTTACGCGCCCGCCGCCACCAGCTCGGCGACCTGCACCGCGTTGAGCGCCGCGCCCTTGCGGAGGTTGTCGCCCGAGACGAAGAGGGCCAGGCCGTTGTCCACGGTCTCGTCGCGGCGGATGCGGCCGACGAAGCTGTCGTCGCGGCCCGCGGCCTGGAGCGGCGTGGGGATCTCCGACAGCCGCACGCCCTCGGCCGCCGCGAGCAGCTCGTGGGCGCGCTCGGGGGAGAGGGGGCGGGCGAAGCGGGCGTTGATCTGCAGCGAGTGGCCGGTGAAGACGGGCACGCGCACGCAGGTGCCGGAGACCTTCAGGTCCGGGATTTCCAGGATCTTGCGGCTCTCGTTGCGGAGCTTCTGCTCCTCGTCCGTCTCGGCCAGGCCGTCGTCGACGATCGAACCGGCCAGCGGCAGCACGTTGAACGCGATGGTGCGGGCGTAGGCGGAGGGCGCGGGGAGGTCGAGGGCCCCGCCGTCGGAGGTGAGGCGGGCGGCGTCCTGGGCGACGGCGGCGCGGGCCTGCTCGTCCAGCTCGCTGACGCCGGCGCCACCGCTGCCGGAGACCGCCTGATAGGTGGCGACGACCAGCGCCGTGAGCCCGGCCTCGGCGTGCAGCGGGCGGAGCACCGGCATGGCGGCCATGGTGGTGCAGTTGGGGTTGGCGACGATGCCCTTGGGGCGGTCGGCCAGGGCGTGCGGGTTGACCTCGGAGACGATCAGCGGGACCTCGGGGTCCATGCGCCAGGCCGAGGAGTTGTCGATCACCACCGCGCCCGCCGCGGCGACCTTCTCCGCGAGGGCCCTGGAGGTGGCCTTGCCCGCCGAGAAGAGCACGATGTCAAGGCCCGAGAAGTCGGCGGTGGCGGCGTCCTCGACGGTGACCTCGCCGTCCTGCCACGGCAGCGTGCGGCCGGCGGACCGCGCCGAGGCGAACAGCCGCATCCTCTCGACCGGGAACTTCCGCTCGGCGAGAATCGCGCGCATGACCCCGCCGACCTGGCCGGTCGCTCCGACGATCCCGATCTTCATGAGGCTCCCTCGTCTCTCTCGTCCCTTTTGTCACTGGTCGACTGTGCGCTCCTAGCCTGCCTTGCCCGGGGCCGCACCGGCCAATCCTTTCGTTGTCGTCACTCTCTGTTACTGTGAGGATAGTAACGCCCCCGTAACGAGGCCGAACTAACCTCCGGGGGACGACGACGGAGAGGTGATCGGGTGCGACTCACCCCGCACGAGCAGGAGCGGCTGCTGATCCACGTGGCCGCCGACGTCGCCGCCAGGCGGCGCGCCCGCGGGCTGCGGCTCAACCACCCCGAGGCCGTGGCGCTGATCACGGCCCACGTGCTGGAGGGCGCGCGCGACGGGCGCACCGTCGCCGAGCTGATGGACTCCGGCCGCCGGGTCCTCGGCCGCGACGACGTGATGGAAGGCGTCGCGGAGATGATCCACGACGTGCAGGTGGAGGCCACCTTCCCGGACGGCACCAAGCTGGTCACCGTCCACGAGCCCATTTCCTGACGGCATTCCTCACGAAGGGGGCACCCGCCGTGATTCCCGGAGAGATTCTGTACGCCGACACCCCGGTGCCGCTCAACGAGGGCGCGCCGGTCACGCGGCTCACCGTGCGGAACGTCGCGGACCGGCCCATCCAGGTGGGCTCGCACTACCACTTCGCCGAGGCCAACCCCGGCCTCGACTTCGACCGCGCCGCCGCCCGCGGCCGGCGCCTGGCCATCGCCTCGGGCACCGCCGTCCGCTTCGAGCCCGGCATCCCCGTCGAGGTCGAGCTGGTCCCGCTGGCCGGGCGCCGCGTGGTCTGGGGCCTGAGGGGCGAGGTCGGAGGGCCGCTCGATGGCTGAGCTCTCGCGCGCCGCGTACGCCGACCTGTTCGGGCCGACGGTGGGGGACCGGCTGCGGCTGGCCGACACCGGGCTGCTCATCGAGATCGAGGAGGACCTGGCCGGCGGGCCCGGGCGGGCCGGCGACGAGGCGGTCTTCGGCGGCGGCAAGGTCATCAGGGAGTCGATGGGCGTCTCCCGCGTCACCCGCGCCGACGGCGCCCCCGACACGGTGATCACGGGCGCGGTGGTGCTGGACCACGCCGGCGTCGTCAAGGCCGACATCGGCATCAGGGACGGCCGCGTCACCGCCCTCGGCAAGGCGGGGAACCCCGACACCATGGACGGCGTCCATCCCGAGCTCGTGATCGGCCCCGAGACCGAGATCATCGCGGGGAACGGCCGGATCCTCACCGCCGGCGGCATCGACGCCCACGTCCACTTCATCTCTCCGACCATCGTCGCCGAGGCCCTGAGCTCGGGCGTCACCACGCTCGTGGGCGGTGGCACCGGACCGGCCGAGGGCTCCAAGGCCACCACCATCACGCCCGGGCCGTGGCACCTGGCCCGGATGCTGGAGGCGATGGACGGCATGCCGATCAACCTCGGGCTGCTGGCCAAGGGCAACACCGTCTCCCGCGAGGCGATGCTGAGCCAGCTGCGCGGCGGCGCCGTGGCGTTCAAGATCCACGAGGACTGGGGCGCCACCCCGGCCGTCATCGACGCCTGCCTGAGCGTGTGCGAGGAGACCGGCGCCCAGCTCGCCATCCACACCGACACGCTCAACGAGGCCGGCTTCGTCGCCGACACGCTGGCCGCGATCGCCGGGCGCTCGATCCACGCCTACCACACCGAGGGCGCGGGCGGCGGCCACGCCCCCGACATCATCACCGTGGTCTCCGAGCCGCACGTGCTGCCGTCCTCCACCAACCCCACCCGGCCGCACACCGTCAACACCGTCGACGAGCACCTCGACATGCTGATGGTCTGCCACCACCTCAACCCGGCCGTCCCCGAGGACCTGGCGTTCGCCGAGTCCCGCATCCGGCCCTCCACCATCGCCGCCGAGGACGTGCTGCACGACCTGGGCGCCATCTCGATCATCTCCTCCGACTCCCAGGCCATGGGCCGGGTCGGCGAGGTCGTGCTGCGCACCTGGCAGACCGCGCACGTGATGAAGCAGCGGCGCGGCGCGCTGCCCGGCGACGGTGCGGCCGACAACCTCCGGGCCCGTCGCTATGTCGCCAAATACACCATCAACCCGGCGGTGGCTCAGGGCCTGGACCGCGAGATCGGCTCCGTCGAGCCCGGCAAGCTCGCCGACCTGGTGCTGTGGGAGCCGGCGTTCTTCGGCGTCAAGCCGCTGCTGGTGATCAAGGGCGGCCAGATCGCGTACGCCCAGATGGGCGACGCCAACGCCTCCATACCGACGCCGCAGCCCGTGCTGCCCCGCCCCATGTTCGGCGCCCACGGCCGGGCCGCGGCGGCGGGCTCGGTCACCTTCGTCAGCCCGCTGGCGCTGGACGACGGGCTTCAGGAGCGGCTCGGCCTCGCCAAGCGGTTCGTCGCCGCGGGCGACACCCGGCGCGTCGGCAAGGCCGACATGCGGCTGAACGACGCGCTCCCCGACGTGAGGGTCGACCCCGACACCTTCAGCGTCACCATCGACGGCGAGCCCGTCACCCCCGCCCCCGCGGCGGAGCTTCCCATGGCCCAGCGGTACTTCCTCTTCTAGGGCGGGGGTGGTGAGCGTGCCGGCCACGAGCGGCGCCCGGGCAGCCCTCCTGCTCCTCGCGGACGGCCGGTTCCCGGCCGGGGGCCACGCCCACTCGGGCGGGGCCGAGGCCGCCGTCCGCGCGGGGCGGGTCACCTCGCCCGCCACGCTCGCGGCGTTCTGCCGGGGCCGGCTGCACACCGCCGGCCTGGTCGCCGCGTCCCTGGCCGCCGCCGCCTGCGGCGGGCACGACCGGGAGGAGCTGGACGCCGCCGCCGACGCCCGCACGCCCTCGCCCGCCCTGCGCGCCACCTCCCGCAGGCTCGGCCGCCAGCTGCTGCGCGCCGCCCGCGCCGCCTGGCCCGGCCCGGAGCTCGACGCGCTCGCCGCCCTCCGGCCGGGGCCCCACCAGCCCGTGGCCCTGGGCCTGGCCGCCCGCGCCGCCGGCCTCGCCCCGCACGACGCGGCCCAGGCCGCGGCGTACGAGTCGGTCAGCTCGCCCGCCACCGCCGCCGTGCGGCTGCTGAGCCTGGACCCCTTCGACGCCACGAGGGTGCTCGCCTCCCTGACCGCCGAGCTCGACGCCGTCGCCGAGCGGGCCGCCGCCCACGCGGCCGCCGCGGCCCGCAACGGCACCGTCGCCCTCCCGGCCGCCTCCGCACCCCTGCTCGACATCTCCGCAGAACAGCACGCCGCCTGGCCCGTGCGGCTGTTCGCCTCCTGACGGGAGCCCTCCGATGCACCTGGACCACCCCGAGACCTTCCCCCGACGCCACACCCACGGCCGCACCCACGGCCACGGCGCCGCCGCCACGCTGCCCGACGGCCGCCGCCGCGCCCTGCGCATCGGCCTGGGCGGCCCGGTCGGCTCCGGCAAGACCGCCACCGTCGCCGCGCTGTGCCGCGCCCTGCGCGACGAACTGGCCATCGCCGTCGTCACCAACGACATCTACACCCGCGAGGACGCCGACTTCCTGCTGCGCGAGGCCGTGCTGCCCGCCGAGCGCATCACCGCCGTGGAGACCGGGGCCTGCCCCCACACCGCCATCCGCGACGACATCTCCGCCAACCTCGACGCCGTGGAGGAGCTGGAGGAGCGCACCGGCCCGCTCGACCTGGTCCTCGTCGAGTCCGGCGGCGACAACCTCACCGCCACCTTCTCCACCGGCCTGGTCGACGCCCAGATCTTCGTCATCGACGTGGCCGCCGGCGACGACATCCCCCGCAAGGGCGGCCCCGGCGTCACCACCGCCGACCTGCTCGTCGTCAACAAGACCGACCTCGCCCCGTACGTCGGCTCCGACCTGGCGGCCATGGCCCGCGACGCCAAGGCCCAACGCGGCGACCTGCCCGTCGCCTTCACCTCCCTGAAGGCCGGGGACGGCGTCCGGCCCGTCACCGACTGGGTGCGGGAGCGGCTCGCCGCCTGGGCCCGCGCATGACGCCCCGGCGTGCGGCCGTCCACGCCCACGCCCGCGTCACCGCCGCACCCGGCGGCGCCCTGCCGGTGCTGCGCGGCGACGGCCCGCTCGCGCTGCGCCGCACCCGCGCGGCCGGTCCCTACGCGCAGGTCACCCTCGTCGGCGCGATGAGCGGGCCGCTGGGCGGCGACCGGCTGCGGCTGACCGCCGTGGCCGAGCCCGGCGCCGCGCTGCGCGTCACCTCCGCCGCCGCCACCGTGGCCCTGCCGGGCCCCGGCCCCGACCCGCTCCCGGCGACCTACGACACCGCCCTCACCGTCGCCGACGGCGCCGAGCTGCACTGGCTGCCCGAGCCGCTGATCTCCGCGCGCGGCAGCGACCTCGCCATGACCACCCGGATCGAGCTGGCCGCCACCGCCCGCCTCGTCCACCGCGAACAGCAGGTCCTCGGCCGCGCCGGCGAGGAGCCCGGCCGCCTCACCACCCGCCTGACCGTCCACCGCGCCGGCCGGCCGCTGCTCGACCAGGAGCTGTCCTACGGCCCCGGCGCCGCCCCCGGCTGGGACGGCGGCGCGGTCCTCGCCGGCCACCGCGCCGCGGGCCAGCTGCTGATGGTCGACCCAGCGTTCGAGGACAAGCCCGCCGACACTGCCGTCCTCGGCGACACCGCCGTCCTCACCCCCCTGGCGGGCCCCGCCGTCCTGATCACGGCCGTGGCCCCGGACGCGCTGGCCCTGCGCCGCCTGCTGGACGAGGGCGCGGCCCGGCTCGGCGCCTGAGCATGCCCCGGGAGGGGTCCCCGGGGGTGTGCGCAGACTCGACGGTGGGACAGAGGCAAGCGACGACGAGCTGAGGGAAGACAACGATGTCTTGGCACACCTTGGTTGACGCGTTCCGGTACGCCGCCGCGCCGGCGCGCGAGAACGGCAGCCCGGATCGGAAGACGAAGGCGCGGGTCCTGCTGCCGCCCGTCGTGGTGCGCGCCGCCGGAGACACGAGGCGGGCGGCGGAGACCCTGGCGGGCGTTCTGAACGACGGCGGCGGCCGGTGCGTCGCCCACGTGAGCCTCACCGTGCGCCCGGCGGCGGCCTCGCCGCACGAGGGCGTGGCGTCGCTGTGCGACCTCATCACGCCGATGGAGCTGCGGCGTGCCGTCGTGGAGCAGACGGGGCGGTTACGGCTGCCGAACTACTCGCTCATGTGCGACATCGTCGAGTGGCTGCGCAGGCCCTCCGAGCCCGAACGCCCGCTGCGCGACTTCTGCTTCGAGCGCAAGCGGGAGCGGCGGCCCTTCCTGGGCGGGCTGTGGAAGCTGGGAGGAGCGCCGGCCGACGGCTTCGCGCTGGCCGGCGTGTGGAACATGCTGGGCGGCCCGTTCTTCCAGCTCGCTCCCCGGTGGCAGTGGGCGCGCGGGCTCACCCGCCACCTGCTGCGGTCGAACCGGCAGCGGCACGGCTGGTACCGGTCCGCCGTGGGCGAGGGCGCCCCGGTCTTCGGCGTGGACTTCTTCGAGCATGTCGAGCCGCACGTGAAGGCGCTCCTGGAGGGCGGCGACGCGCACGACGGGTCGGTGGCGGAGCGGCAGCGGGAGCTGGACCGGCTCCTGGTGCACGCGCTGCTGGCCGACCTGGCGCGCTGGGCGCGGCCGACGCGCGTCGCGCCGTGGCGGCGCCGGCGGGTGACCCGCTTCGTGTTTCTCGTGCACCTGCCCGACGAGGGGATAGCGGAGGGCAACCGCTGGGAGCACTTCTTCGAGGAGTGCGGCTCGGCCGTCCAGGAGACCAGGTGCGGCGCCGCGCTGTGGGTCGCCGTCGGCCCGCGGGACGCGGCGATAGCGGGCGTCGACGGCACGCTCGCCGACGCGGCCGACGTGCTCAGGTCGGGGCACGGCGACATCCGGGACGACATCCGTCCCCTGCGGGTGCCGCTGCCGGCGGAGGCGGACCATCCCAGGCGCCGCCCGGCCCGGCGGAGCATCAGGCCCACCCCGGGGCCGCGGCTCTGGGCCACCGTCGGGTCCATGGGTGCGGTGGCGATCCTGCTTCTCTTCGCCTCGGGCATCGAGAAGGCCCTGCCCGATGCCGAGCCCGACCCGGCCTGCCTCGGCGGCTCGTCGCCCGATCGGGTCGCCCCGTCTCTCAGGGACCCGGCGGAGAAGGATCTGCGGGGCCTGTACCGCGATGCCTGGGAGATGATCGAAGAGGAGAACGCGCGGGCGGATCAGGAGGCGGCACAGGAACAGGGCAGGACGGTCCGGACGATCGCCTACATGGCCGTGCCCGTCAACGGCGACTGGGACGAGGATCAGCAGCGGTCCGACGGCGCCGTGCCGGAGCTGCGCGGCATCGCCCTCGCCCAGCGGGCGCTGAACGACGAGGCGCGCAGCAACGACCTGAAGGTCTGGCTGCGCGTGAAGTTCTTCAACGCCGGGGAGGGATACCGGGACGCGCCCGATGCCGCACGCGACATCGTGGACTGGGCCGAGGCCGCCCCGGACGAGCTGATCGGCGTGGTGGGCATCGCGCAGAGCTGGGACACCACCCGGGAGGCCGTACAGATCCTCAGCGCGGCGCAGATCCCCACGATCGCCACCAACGCCACGGCGGACGAGATGCAGTCCGGCGTCTATTTCCACCAGATAGCGCCCCCCAGCAGCCGCGAGGCGGAGATCGCCACCGCGTTCACGCGCCAGGCCGGCATCGTCCGGGATGCCTCGGGCGGCTGCGCTCCCGCCCGGGCGGCGGTGGTCGTCCAGGACCCGAACGACCTGTACAGCATGTCCCTCGGGACCAGCTTCAGCCGGCAGTTCGCGAGTGACGGCGGGCGCGGCAGCGTGCGCAGGCTGTGGTATTCCCCCGACGCCGGCTCGCCCAGGCCGATGCCGCCGGAGGGCGCCTCGTGGGAGGAGAGCGTGCGCGGCGTGGCCGTCTCGGTGTGCGAGCGGATCCGCCGCGACCCGGACACGCCCACCGTCGTCTACTGGGCGTCCAGGGCGCGCGAGTTCGACGCCTTCCTGGACGACTTCGGGGACTCGACCCCCTGCGCGGGCGAGGCCCTCACGGTGGTGGGCGGCAACGGGCTCACCAACCCCGCTCTCTCGGGCACATACGAGAACCACCCCTGGCTGCGCCTGTACCACGCCGCGCACGTGCTGCCCGTCGGGCAGTCGCTCAGCCACGTCGCCGTGGGCTTCAACGCCGCGTACGCCCAGTTCGGCACGGACGACCCCTGGCGCAACGACGGGCACGCGGCCCTGGCGTACGACACGATGCAGGTGATGGCGGAGGCCGCGAACGAGGCGTACGCCAGCACCGGCGGGCAGAGCGTCAACCGCGAGAGCGTGCAGGTCGTGCTGAACCGCGGCGTCGAGAGGGCGGGAGCCAGCGGCGCCATCGACTTTCCCGCCGGGGAACCGGTCTCGCGCGACAAGCCGCTGGTCATCCTCCACCACACCGACGAGGGCTCGGAACCGGTCCTGTCCTGCGGGACGTTCGCGCCGAACGCCGGCTCGGTCACCGAGTGGGGCCCGGGCGGGGCGTTCGACTGCCCGCGCGACGACTAGGCCCTGTCCTGGCCCGGCCCCGGCTGGGAGGCGGCCTTGCGCTGCTCCGCGAGCCACTCGTCGAAGGTGGTCGGCGCGATGCGGGCGTCCTCGCCCGGCAGCATCACGTCGCCCGCCATCGACGGGCCGAAGAGCCCCGACCACGTCGGCACGAGCCTCACCGTGCGGCCGCGGGCCTCGAAGGTGCGCCGCGCCATGTCCACCAGGTCCTGCGGCTCGGGCCCGGCGACGTCGCGGTAACGCCCCCGCGGCTCGCCCGTCGCGATCTCGGCGAGGACGGCGGCCACGTCCGCCGGGGCGATCGGCTGCACCAGCAGCGGCGCGATGGTGGCGACGCCCTCCCGCTCGGTCCAGCCGGCGACCATGGCGGCGAAGTCGTGGAACTGCGTGGCCGGCACGGTCGTCCACGGCACCGGGCCCTCCGCCACGAGGCGCTCCTGCTCCCGCTTGCCGGCGTAGTGCGCGTTGCCCTCGACGCGGGTCAGCGCGGCGATCGACAGCAGCACGTGGTGGCGGACCCCGGCCCGCTCCTCGGCGGCGAGCAGGTTGCGCGTGGCGGTCCCGAAGTACGCCACCGTCTCGGCCCGGTCGGTCGAGGGCCCGTTGGTGGCGTCGACGACCGCCTCCACGCCGGCCAGCGCGGCGTCGAGCCCCTCGCCTGTCGACAGGTCGACACCCTGCGAGCGGCTGATGCCCACGACCTCGTGCCCCTCGCGTTCCAGGGCGGCGACGGTGAGGCTCCCTATGTTCCCGCTCGCACCGGCAACTGCGATCCGCATGGCGGTCTCTCTCCTCAACTCACGCTCGACTCATGCCGACTCGCCCCCCGGCGTTCTCCGCCGGACCGTATCTCGGACTAAATAGATCCGCAACATCTTTATATATCTTTATATGCTCGGGGCATGAAGCTGCCTGTGAGCACCGATTGACATCCTCCCCCTCTTAATATGAGGGGGATTCCAACCCGGGTGGGTCGAGGTTCACGGGCGCTCGAACGGCTGGTGGCCGCTGTCGCCCCTCCGGCACCGGCTGTTCGCCGGGGGCGGGGGATCCCGCCCTGTCCTGCCGCGACATTGACCGCTGAGTTGGTGTCCGCGTTGCAGGTGAACCCGCAGGAGACGCAGGAGAACTCGGCTTGGCTCTTGCGCGAGTTCTTCTCGATCCATCCGCAGGCGCTGCATCGCAGACTCGTGTACGGGGCGGGGACGTCCTCCACCCGGCCGGGGGCCTTGTCTTGTGTGCGTCGGCGGAGCAGGCCCCAGCCCTGGGCGAGGATCGCCCGGTTCAACCCGGCCTTCTGTTTCACGCGTTTGCCAGGCTGCTCGATGGTCCCCTTCGCCGAGCGGGTCATGTTCCTGATGTTCAGCTTCTCAAACCGCACCAGGTCATAGGTCCGGGCGAGCATCGTTGAGGTCTTCTCGCACCAGTCCTTGCGGATGTTCGCCTTGCGGGCCTTGAGTCTGGCCACCTTCGCGTACTCGGCCGCCTTGGCCTTGCTGCCCTTGGGAGCGCGGGCAGCCCGCCGCTGGTGTTTGCAGATCCGGGCCCGCTCTCTGCCGGTGAGCTGCGGGCAGTTCAGCTTTCGGCCGTCGGAGAGGGCCGCGGTGATGGCCACACCCCGGTCGATGCCGATAACCTCGCCCGTCCCGGGCGCCTCGACGGGTTCGGGGATGACCGCGAACGCGATGTGCCACTGGCCGTTGCGGAAGGTGACGCGGAATGTCTTCGCCGATGGCAGCTCGGCGCCCTTGCCCTTGCGGCTGAGGCGGAAGCGGACCCAGCCGCAGCCGGGCACCTTGACCTGGGCCCAGCGCCTGTTGAGCTTGTGCACCACCACCAAGCGGCCCATGACCTGCTTGCCCTCGGCGTTCAGCTTCGCAGACCCGTCCACTTCGAACTCTGGTACCCGGTCGGTACCGATGACCCGGAAGCCCTCATGCACGAACTTCTTGCGCCAAGTCGGCTTCCCGAACCCAGAGGTGAAGCGCGCCTGCTTGGCTTTGGCGAAGTCCTTGAGCGCCTGCTGCTGCACATCCGCGTTCCCGGCCCGAAGCCACTCGTTGTCGTGCCGGGCCTCGGTGAGCTGACGGCACTGCTCGGCGAAGCCAGGCGGAGACTTCCGGCCCTGCTTCCAGTGCGCGTGCTGCTCGACAGCGAGGTTCCACACGTACCGGGCATGCGCGCAGTGCAGGAGCATCTGCTCTTCCTGCGCACGCGTCGGGTCCATCCGGAACTTCGCCATGGGTTGGTTATGGGTCTAGATTGGGTGCATGGTCAACTTCAACCTTCGCCTTCCCGACGACGTGCACGAGGCCGTCAAGGCCGCGGCAGCTCGCGAGGGGCGCTCTCAGCATGGACAGATCCTGTGGTACTTGCGTCTTGCGACCGGCCTGAGCGAGACACCGAATCGCCCTGACGGCGATTCGGCTGCTTCTGCACCGCTACGCGGGAGCGGGCATTCCCCCACCGCCTGAAGGCGGTGGTCCCCTGCCCGGAGAGACCGGTGGAGGGCTCCCTTGCAGCGGAGCATCCAGGCGTTCCTTCTGGGACCGGCGAGGGCCCCGGCGAGATGGGGATCTCCAGCAGTGCGGCCTGTGACCTGTCGCAGTGGCGGGACTGGCAGACCCCGACCCTCACCCGGTAGTCCGGAATTCTGACGAGAGTTCCGGAGCCCGGCGTGCGAACGCCGGGCTCCGGCCCGTCACAGGCCCCCGGGCCGGTCGCGGTACGCCCCCGGCGGCACGCCGTAGCGCCGGCGGAAGAGGCGGCTGAAGTGGAACGGGCTGGCGAAGCCGGAGGCGGCGGCCACCCGGGACACGGGGAGCGGGGTGGCCTCCAGCAGGCGCGCGGCGTGCCGCAGCCGGGCGTCGCGCAGCGCGCGCATGGGCGTGTGGCCGAGCTGCTCGGCGAAGAGGTGCGCCAGCCGGGAGGGGGAGAGGGACACCGCCGCCGCCAGGGAGGCGACCGTGTGCGGGGCGCCGGGGTCGGCCGCGATGAGCGCCTCCACCCGGCGTACCCGGGGGTCGACGCCCGCCCGCCTCCCGGCCGTAGCGGCAGCCGTTGCCGTAGCCGTCGCCAGCAGGACGATCTCCTCGACGCGGCCCAGCACCAGCTCCCGGGCGCGCCAGCCGTGCGCCACGGCGACCCGGCCCGGCTCCGGCTCCTGCCCCTGCTCCGGCGGGTGGGGATCGCCCGCCCAGCGGGCGTCGGCGTGCATGCGCCGGAACGCCGCCGCCACGCGCGCCCCGAGGCCCGGCGGCACGGGCGAGACCGCGTGCAGGCCGTCTCCGGTGCCGAAGGGCCGCAGCCAGGCGCCCCAGGACGGCCGGGCCTGGCAGTGCACCCACCAGAACGCCCACCGGCCGGCGTCCGCGTCGGCGGCGTACCGGTGCGGCACGCCGGGGCCGAGCACCACCAGGTCGCCCGGGCCGGCCACCGCGGCGGCCCCGCCCTGCCGCAGCCGGCCGCGCCCGGCGGTGGTCCAGGTGAACAGCCAGCTGTCGGCGCCGCGCGGCCGGTGCACGGCGTAGCCGGGACGCTCGTCGAAGTAGCCCACGGTCACCAGGCCCGGGGGCGGCGACGGCGCGGCGGGGAACGCAGCAGTTTCCGGCAGATCCTCAGCATCCACGGGCATCCTCACCACCGCTCGCTCGGCCTAGCGTCGGCTCCATGACGGCCACGACGACGCGGACGACGACGCAGACGACGACGCAGATACTGACAGACGAGGACCACCGGCGTTTTCAGGACGAGGGCTTCGCGGTGGTGCGGCGCCTCTTCGGCCGGGAGGAGGTCGAGGAGCTGCGCGGGGAGTTCATGGCGCTGAGGGAGGCCGGCCCGATCCCCGGGCACTTCGAGCCGCGCGCGACGGAGTCCGGCGGCCCGGCCGACCCGCTGCACGCCTACCCCCGGGTGATGCACCCGCACGAGGTCAACGAGCTGGCGCTGCGCTACCTCACCGACCCCCGGCTGGGCACGGTGCTGGAGCGGCTGCTGGGGGAGGAGGCGCTGGCGGCGCAGAGCATGTTCTACTTCAAGCCGCCGGGCGCCCGGGGCCAGGCGCTCCACCAGGACAACTTCTACCTGCGGGTGGAGCCGGGCACCTGCGTGGCCGCGTGGGTGGCGTGCGACGTGATCGACCAGGAGAACGGCGGGCTCGAGGTCGTCCCGGGCACGCACCGGATGGACCTGTTCTGCCCGGAGGAGGCCGACGCGGAGACCTCCTTCGCCCGCGAGTACGTCCCGCCGCCGCCGGGACTGGCCGCCGTGCCGGTCGACATGGAGCCGGGCGACGTGCTGTTCTTCAACGGCAGCCTGGTGCACGGCTCCCAGCCCAACCGCAGCGCCGACCGGTTCCGCCGCTCCTTCATCTGCCACTACGTCGGCCGCTCGACGGAGCGGATCGGTACCTGGTACCGCACGATCTCCCTGCGCGGGGAACGGGTGCCCCTCCCGGAGAGCGAGGGCGCGGGCCCCTGCGGCACGGAGTTCGAACCGGCCGGCCCGCACTGAGCCCTGGCCGGGCGGGCTCGGCGGCGCCGCGCGGCCGGGCGCGCGCGTCCGCGCCCGACCGGGCGCCCCGGGCGGCGTGCCCGACCCCTTCGGAGAACCGGGCTCGCGCATGCACCGCACCGGCGACGTGGTGCGGCCGCGCGCCGCGTCGGATCAGCCGCCCAGCAACGCCGGGAGCTTGCGCATGTCGTCGAAGACGACCGTGCCCTCGCCCGCCAGCCACTCCGCCGGGGTCAGGCCGCCCGCGTAGCCGAAGGAGCGCATCCCGGCGGCGCGGGCGGCCCGGACGCCGTACTGGCTGTCCTCGACCACCGCGCAGCGCCCCGGCTCCACGCCCATCCGCGCCGCCGCGTACAGGAAGAGGTCCGGCTCGGGCTTGCCGCGCGCCACCTCGCTGGAGCTGAAGATGCGGCCCGCGAAGCGCTCGTACAGGCCGGTGCGGCCCAGCGTGCGCCGCATCTTGTCGTGGCGCCCGCTGGAGGCGACGCAGGTGGGGAGGGCGATGGCGTCCAGCGCCTCGCTGATGCCGTCGACCTCGGTCAGCTCCGCGTCGATGGCCCTCGCCAGCCGCCGCTGGTACTCCTCTGACCAGCGCCCGGCCGCATCCTCGCCGAGCCGCTCGGCGATCTGCGCGCTCACCGCCCGCTCCGAGCGGCCGAGGAAGCGGTCGACGATCTCCCCCTCGGTGAGGGGCCAGCCCAGCTCCGCGCCCAGCGCGACGCACACCCGCAGCGCCAGGGGCTCGGTGTCCACCAGCACCCCGTCGCAGTCGAAGATCACCACATCGATCGGGAGAGTCACCCGGGCACCTTAACCTTCCGGAATGACCACATCGACATCGCACGAGAACGTCGCGGCCGGGAACGGGGAGATCCTCGTGCTGAGCGGGCCGCCGGGCGCCGGGAAGACCACGGTGGCCCGGCTGCTGGCGGAGGAGCGGCTGGCCTCGCCCAGCGTCCACCTCTACACCGACGACTTCTGGGCCTTCATCCGGCAGGGGGCCATCTCACCGCTCGAGCCCGGGTCCCGCCGGCAGAACGAGATCGTCGTCGGCGTCATCGCCCAGGCGGCCACGGGCTACGCGGCCGGCGGCTATCACGTGGTGGTGGACGGCGTGGTCGGCCCGTGGTTCGTCGACGAGTTCCGCCGGCCCGCCCGCGCGGCTGGCGTTCCCCTCCACTACGCCGTCCTCCGCCCGGACGAGCCCACGACGCTGGCCCGCGGCACCTCGCGCCCCGGCCACCTGCTGACCGAGCCCGGCCCCATCCGCTCGATGCACGAGCAGTTCCGCGAACTGGGCCCGTACGAGAACCACGTCCTCGACACCACCGGGCTGTCCCCGGAGGCCACCGCGGACGCGGTGATGGCGGCGCTCGCGTCGGGGGACCTCCGGCTGGTGCCCGAGCCGGACTGAGGGCGGACATTTCCGGCCACGCCAGGCCGCGCCACATCCCCCCAAGATCCACTGTGACCTGCTGATACTCCATCATCGAACATCAGTGCGATGGCTGGTTTATGGTGGAACCAGAAAGCGGCGGGACAGGGGGGCCGGATGTGACGGGAGGTGCGTGTGGCTGGCGCGCTGTCCGGCTTCGTGCATCTGCACGTGGCGTCCGGATTCTCCGCGCGGTACGGCGCCTCGCATCCCGAGGTGCTCGCCGAGCGGGCGGCCGAGCGCGGCATGAGCGCGCTCGCGCTGACCGACCGGGACACCCTCGCCGGGGCCGTCCGCTTCAGCCGGGCCTGCGCGCAGGCCGGGGTGCGCCCGGTGTACGGGGTCGAGCTGGCCGCCGCGACGCCGCCGGAGGAGAGCGGCGGGGGCGGGCGTGCCACCCGCCGGCGCAGGACGCCGGTCCGGGGCGGTGCCTTTGTCGATGAATCGGCACCACGGGTGGTCTTCCTCGCCCGGGACGGCGCGGCCGGCTGGGCGGAGCTGTGCCGGCTGGTCACCGCCGCCCACGCCCACCCCCACGGCGCCGCCGCCTCCGGCAGCCGCGACGACCACCCCCTGCTGCCGTGGCACGAGACCCACGGGGACGGGCTGATCGTGCTGCTCGGCCCCGACTCCGAGCCCGGCCGGGCCCTGACCGCCGGCCGGCCCGACCGCGCCGCCCGGCTGCTCGCCCCCTGGCGCGAGGTCTTCGGCGACGCCCTGCGCCTGGAGGTCAGCGCCAGCGCCCCCACCCGCACCGCCGCACGCACCCTCGGCCTCGCCGCCGAGCAGGGCGTTTCCCCCGTGCTGACCAACGCCGTGCGCTACGCCGACGCCGGCCAGGGCCCGGTCGCCGACGTGCTGGACGCCGCCCGCCGCCTGACCCCCATCGACCCGCGCCAGGGGCTGGACTCCGGCGAACGCTGGCTGAAGGACCCCGACGCGATGACCCGCGCCGCCCGGCGCGTCGCCGAGGCGGCGGGCTACGGCCGTTCCGCCGCCCACCGCCTGCTGGAGCTGACCGAGGAGACCGCCCACGCCTGCCGGGTCGATCCGGAGGACGACCTGGGCATCGGCAGCGTCCACTTCCCCGAGCCGCACCTGGTCGGCGCCCGGTCCCGCACCGCCGAGCGCGTGCTGCGCTCCCGCTGCGCGGCCGGCATGATCGCCCGCCGCCACGAGCGGGACGAGGCCCGCTGGCGGCGCCTGGAGGAGGAGCTGCGGATCATCGAACGCCTCGGCTACGCCTCCTACTTCCTCACCGTCGCCCAGGTGGTGGCCGACATCCGGGCGCTGGGCATCCGGGTCACCGCCCGCGGCTCCGGAGCCGGGTCCTTCGTCAACCACCTCCTCGGCATCGCCCACGCCGACCCGGTCGAGCACGGCCTGCTGATGGAGCGCTTCCTCTCGCCGCGCCGTGCCGTGCTGCCCGACATCGACGTCGACGTGGAGTCGGCCCGCCGCCTGGAGGCGTACCGGGCCATCTTCGAGCGCTTCGGCGAGGAGCGGGTGGCGACCGTGGCGATGCCCGAGACCTACCGGGTGCGGCACGCCATCCGCGACGTCGGCCTCGCGCTCGGCATGGACCCGGAGGAGACCGGCCGGCTGGCCAAGGCGTTCCCGCACATCCGGGCGCGCGACGCCCGCGCGGCGCTGGAGGAGCTGCCCGAGCTGGCGGGCATCGACGCCCACGCCGTGGAGGCGAAGGCGCCCGGGCTGTGGCGGCTGGTGGAGGCGCTGGACGCGCTGCCGCGCGGCGTCGCCATGCACCCGTGCGGGGTGCTGCTCTCCGACGCCTCGCTGCGGCGGCGCACGCCCGTGGTGCCCACCAGCGGCGAGGGCTTCGCCATGTCACAGTTCGACAAGGACGACGTGGAGGACCTCGGGCTGCTCAAGCTCGACGTGCTGGGGGTGCGGATGCAGTCCGCGATGGCGCACGCCCTCGCCGAGACCGAGCGGGCCACGGGCGAACGCCCCGACGTGGACGCCGCGTCCGCGCGCCCCACGGACGAGGCGACCTATCGACTCATCCGCTCCGCCGAGACGCTCGGCTGCTTCCAGATCGAGTCGCCCGGGCAGCGCGACCTCATCTCCCGGCTCCAGCCGAGCACCTTCCACGACCTCGTCGTCGACATATCGCTCTTCCGCCCCGGGCCGGTCGCCGCCGACATGGTGCGGCCGTTCATCGAGGCCCGGCACGGCAGGAGGCCGCCGCGCTACCCCCACCCCGACCTGGAGCCGGTGCTGCGCGAGACCCACGGCGTGGTCGTCTTCCACGAGCAGATCATCCGGATCCTCGCCGTCATGACCGGCTGCGACCGGGCGAGGGCCGACGAGGCCCGGCGCGCGCTGTCGGACCGCGAGCGGGTCGGGCGGGTGCACGCCTGGTTCGCCGAGGAGACCGCCCGGCGGGGTTACGCCACCGAGGTCATCGCCCGCACCTGGGAGATCGTCGAGGCGTTCGGCTCCTACGGCTTCTGCAAGGCGCACGCCGTCGCCTTCGCCGTGCCCACCTACCAGTCGGCCTGGCTCAAGGCCCACCACCCGGCCGCCTTCTACGCCGGGCTGCTCACCCACGACCCCGGCATGTACCCCAAGCGGCTGCTGCTGGCCGACGCCCGGCGGCGCGGCGTACCGATCCTGCCGCTGGACGTGAACCACTCCGACGCCGCCTATCGAATCGAACTGGAGTCTGAATCCGGTCGCTGGGGCGTGCGGTTGGCGCTCAGCGAGGTGCGGGGCATCTCCCAGGCCGAGGCGGAACGCATCGCCGCCGGGCGGCCGTACGCCTCCCTGTCCGAGCTGCTCGGCCGGGCCGCGCCCTCCCTCCCGGTCGCCGAACGACTCGCCCGCGTCGGGGCGCTGGACGCCTTCGGCGCCAACCGCCGGGACCTGCTGCTGCACATCGCCGAGCTGCACCGGCAGCGGCACGGCGGCGGGAGGAGCGCGAGGGGCCGTCAGCTCCCCCTCGGCGAGGGCGAGGGCGAGGACGGGGGCGAGACGGGCCCGTACGCCGACCGGGTGCCGCCCGCCGGGCTGCCGGACCTGGACGCGGACGAACGCCTCGGCGCCGAGCTCGGCGTGCTCGGCCTGGACGCCTCCCGCCACCTGATGGCCGACCACCGCGCCTTCCTCGGCGAGCTGGGCGTCACCCCCGCCCGGCGGCTGCGCGAGGCCGGCAGCGGCGAGACGGTCCTGGTCGCCGGGGCCAAGGTGGCCACCCAGACCCCGCCGATCCGGTCCGGCCGCCGCGTCATCTTCGCCACCCTCGACGACACCACCGGCCTGGTCGACCTCGCCTTCTTCGACGACTCCCACGCCGCCTGCGCCCACACCGTCTTCCACTCCTGGCTGCTGCTGGTGCGCGGCACGGTGCAGCGGCGCGGCCCGCGCGCGCTCAGCGTGGTCGGGCAGGCCGCCTGGGACCTCGCCGAGCTCGCCGCCCTGCGCGAGACGGGCGGCCTCGACGCGGTCGCAGCGGCGCTCGCCGAGGGCGGAGCCGGCGAAGCCGGGGGAGCTGGCGAAGCTGGCGGCCAACGCGACCAACATGTCGACGAATCGACCAAGCGCCACATCGAGCTGTCCACCGGCTACACCCTCCACCCCTGGGCCGACCTCAGGCCCGCCGGGGAATCCCCCAAGTCCGCCAAGTCCGCCAAGTTGTGGCACTCCAGCCCCGGGAGCGCGGGATGAACGGCCGCCAGGTGCTGTACGTGCGCTTCCTCGGCCTCGGCGAGAAGCGGGCCGAGGAGCGGTACGCCGCGCTGCTGCGGCTGCTCGACGGCATCACCCCCGTCGTCCAGGCCGTGCCGCCCGACGCCGCCTTCGCCGACGTGAGGGGCGCGGCGCGCTACTTCGGCCTCGACGCCGTGCGGCTGGCCCGCCTGGTGAGGGTCAGGGCGCTGGCCCTGCACGGCACCGACTGCGCCATCGGCGTCGCCGTCAACCCGCTGCTCGCCCGCATGGCCGCCGCCCAGCACGGCGGCGCCCGTCCCGGGGTGTTCGCCGTCCCCGGCTCCCAGGCCGCCATCGCCGGCTTCCTGGCCCCCAAGCCGCCCGCCGCCCTGCACGGTGTGGGCCCCGCCACCGCCGGCGCCCTGCGCGCCTACGGCCTCGACACCGTCGGCAAGATCGCGGCCACGCCGCCCGCCACCCTCCAGCGCATCCTCGGCGCCACCCAGGCCCGCCGGGTCCACGCCCTCGCCCACGGCATCGACCCCACCCCTGTCACCCCCGCCGCCCCGCCCCGCTCGGCCGGCGCCGAACTCCGCTTCGGCCACGACGAGCTGGACCCCGACGCCCGCCGCCGCGCCCTGCTCACCCTCGCCGACAAGCTCGGCTTCCGGCTGCGCTGCGAGGGCCAGGTCGCCCGCGCCCTCACCCTCACCGTCCGCTACGCCGACCACACCGCCACCACCCGCACCCGCGCCCTGGCCGAACCGACCGCCCACACCCCGGCGTTGGTGGACACGGCCTACGCCCTGCACGCCGCGCTCGGCCTGCAGCGCGCCCGCGTCCGCGGCCTCGCGCTGCGCGCCGAGGACCTCACCGACGCGGGCGACGCCCCGCACCAGCTCTCCCTCGACCCGGCGGACGAGCGCCGCCGCCGCGCCGAGGCGGCGGCCGACCGCGCCCGCCGCCGCTTCGGCCGCGGGGCGGCAGGACCCGCGGCCGCGCATCTGGACGCGGCGTGAACTCGTCGGTAACGTGACTCATCGGTAATCGTGGTCCGGATCACACCGTCCGGGTGAGCCCGAGTGAGCTCAGCGAGGAGACCACGCCATGCGCACACAACGACTCTGCCTCGGCGCCGCGTTCGCGCTGGCGCTGACGCTGGTACCCACCGCCACGGCCAACGGGGCCGCGGAGCACGGCGGCTGGAACGACGCGGGCTGCGTCCCCGCGCCCGCCCACCCGCGCCCCGTCGTCCTCGTCCACGGCACCGGCGCCAACGGGTGGGACAACTGGCTCGGCCTCGCCCCCTACCTGGCGGACCGCGGGTGGTGCGTCTACTCCGATGACTTCGGGGAGCTGCCCGGCGTGCCCCTCCTCGCCGGCCTCGGCCCCATCGAGGACTCCGCCGGCGAGCTCGCGGCGTTCGTCGACGAGGTGCTGGCGACGACCGGCGCCGGCGAGGTCGACCTCGTCGGCCACTCGCAGGGCGGCATGATGCCGCGCTACTACCTGAAGCACGACCCCACCGGCGCCGGGAAGGTGAACGCCCTGGTCGCCATCGCGCCCAGCACCAACGGCACCACCCTGTCGGGCCTCGCCGCCCTGCTCGACAGCATCCCCGGCCTTCGGGAGGCGATCGACGGCAGCGCCCCGGCGCTGACCCAGCAGGTGGTGGGCTCGGACTTCCTCACCGAGCTGAACGCCGGCGGGTACACCGTGCCCGGGGTGGACTACACCGTGATCGCCACCCGGTACGACGAGATCGTCACCCCGTACGAGAGCCAGTTCATCCACGAGCCCGGGGTGAAGAACGTCCTCGTCCAGGACCTGTGCCCGCTGGACGTCTCCGAGCACGCCACCATCGGCCTGGCCGACCCGGTGGCCTGGCACGAGGTCGCCAACGCCCTCGACCCGGCCAACGCCGAGCCGACCACCTGCCTGAACCAGGCCCCCTAGCCGAGCTGGACGGAGCGCTTGGCCAGGCCGGCCCAGAAGCCGTCGATCACGCTGCGCGGGCTCCCGGTCAGCTCCGACTCGCCCGCGCCGAGCGCCACGAACAGCGGCGCGAAGTGCTCGGTGCGCGGGTGGGCGCGGCGGCCCGCCGGGGAGGCGTGCTCGAAGTCGAGCAGGGCGTCCACGTCCGCCCGCTCCAGGGCCTCCCGGCCCCAGGCGTCGAACTCCTTCGACCAGCCGGGCGCCTCATCGGGCCCCGTGCCCCAGGTCAACTCGGACAGGTTGTGGGTGAAGAAACCGCTGCCGACGATCAGCACGCCCTCCTCGCGCAGCGGGGCCAGCCGCCGCCCGAGCGCCAGCAGCCGCTCCGGCTCCAGGGTGGGCATGGAGAGCTGGAGCACGGGGATGTCGGCCTCGGGGTACATCTCGGCCAGCGGCACGTACGCCCCGTGGTCGAGCCCGCGCTCCGGCGCGTCGTGCACCGGCGTGCCCGGGCCGCCGAGCCGGGCGCGCACGCGCGCGGCCAGCCCGGGGGCGCCGGGGGCGGGGTAGCGCACCCGGTAGTAGCGCTCCGGGAAGCCCCAGAAGTCGTACACCAGCGGCACGGTGCGGGTCGCCCCCAGCGTGACGGGGGCGGACTCCCAGTGCGCGGAGACGATCAGGATGGCCGTCGGCCGCGGCAGCCCGGCGGACCAGCCGGCGAGCTGGGAGGTCCACAGGGCGTCGTCGGCCAGCGGCGGTGCCCCGTGGCTCAGGTACAGCACGGGCATGCGGTTCACGTCAGTTCCTCATCAGCAGCACGGCGCTCGCCGTGGCCACGGCGAGCGCCAGGGCGGCCAGGCCGTACTCCAGCCGGTGCGCGCGCAGCGCGGGCACGGGCAGGTGCGGGTCGGCGGCGTAACGCCCGGGGCCGGTCAGCGCCAGGGCGGCGGCGACGAGGCCGAGCAGCATGGGGAACTCGAAGCCGTCGGGGGCGAAGAACCCGGCCTCCCAGTGCACGGCGACGACCGCGTTGAGCATGGTGCCCACCACGGCGGCCGCGGCCAGCGGGGTGAACAGGCCCAGCGCCAGGCCGAGGCCGCCCGCGAACTCCGACAGCCCGGCGATCAGGGCCATGGTCCTGCCCGACGGGTAGCCCATCGCCTCGAAGCCCATGCCGGTGCCGGTCAGGCCGAAGCCGTCGAACCAGCCGAACAGCTTCTGGCTGCCGTGGACGGCGATCGTCAGGCCCACGGCGAGCCGGAGCAGCAGCAGGCCGGCGTCGTGGCCGCGGGCGGCGCCGGCGGTCGCGGTGGCGCGGGTGGTGGCGACGGGGGAGAGGGAGGTGAGCGACGACATGAGGTGATTGCTCCTGTGGGGTGGGGGCGCCTTGCAGTCGTTCGAATTTGAACGAAACCGTACCATGAAGACATGGCGACAATGGCGGCGACCACGACGACGGCAACCACGGCAACGACAGCGACCACGGCACCCCGATGGCTGGACGAGCAGGAAATGACGGCGTGGGTCGCGTTCCTGGAGTCCACCCACCGCGTCATGCGCGCGGTGGAGCGGCAGCTGCGCGACGATGCCGGGCTCTCCCACACGCAGTACGAGATCCTCGTCTACCTCTCGGCCGCCGGCCCGGACGGCCTGCGGATGACCGAGCTGGCCGAGTCCCTCATCACCTCCAAGAGCGGCCTGACCTACCAGGTCGGCCAGCTCGAGAAGCGCGGCCTGGTCACCCGCGGTGCCTGCCCCACTGACGTGCGGGGGGTGACCGCCCACCTCACCGAGGAGGGCCGCGCGGCGCTGGTGGAGGCGGCGCCCGGCCACGTGGCGCGGGTGCGGGAGGCGCTGATCGACGTGCTGAGCCGGGAACAGCTCGCCGTGCTCGCCGACGCGCTCACCGCCGTCGGCGACCGCCTCCGCGGGCAGTGACGCCGACAGCGAGGCACGTGGGACGCGGTGACGCGGGCGGTGACGCGGTCCTCGGCCCGTCCCGCCCGCTCCTCCGGCAGAATCGACCCGTGAAGGTCACCATCGATCCCCGCTCGCCGGTCGCGCCCTACGAGCAGCTGCGCGCCCAGATCGCCGGGCAGGCCCGGGCCGGGACGCTGCCCGTCGGCCACCGGCTGCCGACCGTGCGCGCGCTCGCCGGCGAGCTGGGGCTGGCCCCGAACACCGTGGCCAAGGCGTACCGCGTGCTCGAGGCCGACGGCGTGGTGGAGACCCGCGGCCGCAACGGCACCTTCGTCGCCGCGGCCGGGGACGCCGCCGCACGCGAGGCAGCGGCGGCGGCCCAGGCGTACGCCCAGCGCGTGCACCGGCTCGGCCTGGACCGTGGCGCGGCCCTGGCGGCCGTGGAGGACGCGCTGCGCGCCGCCTATCCGTGACGGGCTGACCTCAGGCCCGCGCGCCGCCGCCCCACAGCCACACCGTGGTGTCGGGCGGCAGCTTGCCGCCGTCGAGCCGGTCGCTGGCCAGCAGCACGCCCCAGTTCCTCGGCAGCGTGAACGGCTTGCCGGAGAGGTTCACCGCGCAGCGCAGCTCCGGCCCCCGCTCGAACGCCAGCACCCCCTCGACGCCCGCGTCCAGCCACCGCATCGTCTCGCCCGCGAACCCCGGCTGCTCCCGCCGCAGCCGCAGCGCCGAGCGGTACAGCTCCAGCGTCGAGCCCGGCGTTCCCGACTGGTGCTGCGCCGTCAGGTGCCGCCACTCCGGCGGCTGCGGCAGCCACGGCTTGCTGCCGCGCGGCCCGAAGCCGAAGGGGGTCTCCACGCCCGACCACGGGATCGGCACCCGGCAGCCGTCCCGGCCCCGGACGCCGTGGTTGGACCGCTCCCAGGTCGGGTCCCGCAGCAGCTCCTGCGGGATGTCCTCGACCTCCCACAGGCCCAGCTCCTCGCCCTGGTAGAGGTAGGCGCTGCCCGGCAGCGCGAGCATCAGCAGCGTCGCCGCCCGCGCCCTGCGGGTGCCGAGCTCGACGTCACACGGGCCGGCGTCGACGTCGTGCTCTCCCGTGCCGGTGTCGCGGCGGCCGTAGCGGGTGACGTGCCGGGGCACGTCGTGGTTGGACAGCACCCAGGTGGTGGGCGCGCCGACCGAGCCGAGCGCGGAGACGCTGCCGTCGATCACCTCGCGCAGCGCCGCCGGCTCCCAGGCCGACTTCAGGAAGGCGAAGTTGAACGCCGTGTGCAGCTCGTCGGGCCGCAGGTAGTGCGGCAGCCGGTCGGGGCGGACGTGCGCCTCGGCGACGAAGACCCGGTCGCCGGCGTAGGAGTCGGCTATCTTCCGCCAGGTCTGGTAGATCTCGTGCACCGCGTCCTGGTCCCAGTGCGGGTGGTTCTCGCGGTGCCGCTCGTCGTCGAACAGCAGGTCGTCGGGGATGCCGAGGTCCGGCAGCGCCGGGTCCTTGGCCAGGCCGTGGGCGACGTCGATGCGGAAGCCGTCCACCCCCCGGTCGAACCAGAAGCGCAGGATCGACTCGAACTCCGCCCGCACCTCCCGGCTGCCCCAGTTCAGGTCCGGCTGCTCGGGCGCGAACAGGTGCAGGTACCACTGCCCTGGCTTGCCGTCGGGCCCCGTGGTGCGGGTCCAGGCACGGCCGCCGAAGCGGCTGCGCCAGTCGTTGGGCGGCAGCATCCCGCCCGGGCCCTTGCCGTCGCGGAAGACGAAGCGTTCGCGCTCGGGGGAGCCGGGCGGCGCGGCGAGCGCCTCGGCGAACCACGGGTGCTGGCTGGAGGTGTGGTTGGGGACGATGTCGAGGATGACGCGCAGGCCCAGCGCGTGCGCCTCCGCGATCATCTCCTCGGCCTCCGGCAGCGTGCCGAAGCCCGGATCGATGCCGCGGTAGTCGGCGACGTCGTAGCCGCCGTCGGCCATGGGCGAGGGATACCACGGGTTGATCCAGACGGCGTCGATGCCCAGCTCCTTCAGGTAGGGGAGGCGGGCCCGCAGGCCGGCGATGTCGCCGACGCCGTCGCCGTTGCCGTCGGCGAAACTGCGGATGTAGACCTGGTAGATGACGGCGGTGCGCCACCAGGGTGTGTGCGGGTTGTCGTCGGTGCGGGTGTGGGTGCGGGGCACGTGTCTTCCACTCCTCTTGAGAGTTGACCCTGCGAGACGTGACGGCGCGGTCGAGTGCGGCTGGCCGCGCGCGAGTGCGTTTTTTGAGGATTGGCTCGGTCCGGGCCCGGCGGCTCGGCGCGCCGGTGCCCGCGGGTCGTCACAGGGGTTCGGGGCCTGGCTTCCCCCGGGGCCTGGTCACCCGGGCCGTGCCGGTGGTGCCGCGGACCCTCAGGCGCGTGGGCAGCACCACCCGGGTCGGCTCCTCGCTCGCCCCCGACAGTGCGTCGAGGATCTGGCGGGCGAGCAACTCCCCCTGGTACATCACGGGTTGAGAAATGGTCGTGAGATCGAGCAGCTCGGCCGTCTCGTGGTCGTCAAACCCGATGACCGAGACATCGTCGGGGGCCGAAAGGCCCATGCGGTTCAGCGTCCGCAGCGCGCCGAACGCCATCTGGTCGGACTCGGCGAAGACCGCGGTCGGCGGGTCGGGGAGGCTCAGCAGCTTCGCCATCGCCGAGGCGCCCTCGTCGATGTCGAAGCCGCCGGCGGCCTCCAGCTCCGGGTCGTAGGCGATGCCCGCCTGCGCCAGCACCGAGCGGTAGGCGTGCTGGCGGACGATCGGAGTGGTGAAGCCGCGGGGGTCGTTCAGGGCGCCGGTGATCATGCCGATACGCCGGTGACCGAGGTTGATCAGGTGCCGCACGGCGGTGCTGGCGCCCTCGGCGTTGTCGATGGAGACGTGCCAGCAGCCGGGGATGCGGGTGCCCAGCACGGCGATCGGCACCTCCATCGACACCAGCGTCTCGGCCTCCTTCTTCGACAGCGGCAGGTTGAGCACGATCACGGCGTCCACGCGGCGGCGCAGCGGCATGCGCTCGAAGAACCGCTCGTGGACGCGGGCGTCGCCGAGGTTGTACAGCAGCAGGTCGAGGTCGTTGGCCCGTAACACCGAGTCGATGCCGGCCAGCACACGGCTGTAGAACCAGCGGTTGACGAAGGGCAGCACCACGCCGACGGTGCCGGTGCGGCCGGAGGCGAGGCTGGCCGCGTGCGGAGAGACGGCGTACGACAGCTCCTCGGCGGCCCGCAGCACGCGCTCGCGCGTCGCCTCGGAGACGTTGGGCAGTCCGCGCAGGGCGCGTGAGACGGTGGCGGTCGAAACCCCCGCCAGGCGGGCGACATCGATGATGCTGGCGGCCATGCCCCTCCGATCAACGTTCCGTTGACGGTAGTCCGGGGCGAACGTACTGCTGCGGCGCGGTGAGTGCAATCGTTTACATGAAAAGATCTTGCGTTTGCGCCAGATTGGGGCTGCGGGCGATCAGTCTGGCTGAAGAGTCCCAGGTGAAGGGGCTGGAAGCCTGATGTAAACGCGTACATCCCACCTTGGCGGGAAGCGGGCGGTAACCGGCCGACAACGCCCTCTCGCGGGTGTGCGCGGTATGCGCGATTCCTCCTTGTGGGTGGATGGCCGCCCCGGCGCCCGCGGCGCACGCCGTCCATGATCCGGCACGCACTCCCCTGGCGCACCGGGATTCCCCGGGTGAACGGGGCGGTGAGGTGTTCGTCAACCCCCCTGCCGGGAAAGGTGAATCATGGGGCCGGGATACCCACGGGTGCTCGTGTGGCGTTAGGGTTACCCTGCCCGGACTGGGTGCCCTCGTACGGGTGGGAGAGTCATGAAGCAGATAACAGCGCGCAGCAGGCCGCGCGTTCCGGCCATCGACTGCGGGAGCAACGCCAGCGGCGCGCGTCTGGAGCGCCATCTGAGTGTGCTCTCCGGTCCCGCCGTGCCGCATGGCGAGGCCGAGGAGGCGACCTCGCTCATGCGGGAGCTGACGACGCGGGACGCGAAGCGTTCCCGGAACAACCGCGGCGCGCGCGTGCAGCTGCTGGCGCCGCTGCGCCGGCTGCGCCGCTCGCTCTTCGGCGGACGCAGCTGACCCCCGGACCCACGCCGGCCCAGGCCGTCTCCTCCGGATCTTCGCGGGCCCGCGAAGACCGGGAAGAGACGGTCTGGTGAGGCCGCGCGGGCCCGGGGGCCCGGCATCCCACCGCCGGAGGCCGCCTCACCCAGAACCGGCGGCGTGCTCGTCCGTGCCCTCGCTGTCCGTGCCGTCGCCGGGGGAGGAGTCCACGGTCACCGCGAAGGAGAACCGGTCGCCCCGGTAGTGGATGCGCGCCACGTCCACGGCCCGCTCCCACTCGTCGTACTCCACGCCCGTGATGTGCAGGATCGGGCTGAGCAGCGGCACCTCCAGAAGCCGCGCCGTCGGAGGGTCGGCGAGCCGGGCCTGCACCGTGTTGGTGATGCGTCCCACCCGCACGCCGGCCACGTCCCGCAGCACCCTCGTCATCGGCCAGCGCTCCAGCGCCGCCGGATCGATCCGGTCGGCCACCTCCGGGTGGACCAGGTTCTCCGCCCAGTTGGCCGGCTCGCCGCTCGCGCGGTCCCGCCGCAGCCGCCGGTAGCGCACCACCTCGCCCAGCCCCGGGAAGTGGTCGGCGAGCTCGGCGGGCACCGGCACCGGGCCGTGGTCGAGCAGCGTCGTGGTCTCGCCCGACTGCTGCGCCACGATGGCGTCGATCGAGCCCAGCAGCCGCACCGGCGCGCCCGTCGCCGCCCGCGGCTCGATGAAGGTGCCCCGCCGCCGGTGCCGGCTGATCAGCCCTTCGGTCTCCAGCTCCTTCAGGGCCTGGCGCATCGTCAGCACGCTCACCCCGTAGTGCCCGGCCAGCTGCTCCTCGGTCGGCAGCCGCAGCGGCTCGGCGCGGGAGCGGCCGAGTATGGAGGCCCGCAGCGACTGCGAGACCTGGTACCACAGCGGCAGCTTGCGGTTCACTTCGAGTGGGTCGGGGGTAAAGACGGAAACGCGGCTCACGGAGCGGCTCACTGACGGGTCGCTTTCGGCATCGGCGGCGTGGGAGGCGGGGACGGGGCGGAGGCTCCCGGGGGCCCGGGGCCGGGGGTCCGGGAGGTGCGGCCTCACGCGGGGAAGTTCCGCCCAAGACCCTGCCACACCGCGTCGTAGTCGCGCTGGAGGGCCGGGGTGGCCAGCGCCTGCGCGGTGGGGATCACCGGCCACCGGGTCTCGACCATGAACGCCAGCCCGTCGTCGACGCGCTGCGGCGCGAGCTCCGCCTCGCTGGCCCTCCGGAAGGTCTCCGCGTCCGGCCCGTGCGCGGACATCATGTTGTGCAGCGAGCCGCCGCCGGGCAGGAAGCCGGACGCCTTGGCGTCGTAGGCGCCCTCGATCAGCCCCATGTACTCGCTCATCACGTTGCGGTGGAAGTACGGCGGCCGGAAGGTGTCCTCGCCCACCAGCCAGCGCGGCGCGAAGACCGCGAAGTCCAGCGCGCCGGGGGAGGTGAGCACGGTGAAGATCGACGGGTCGGGGTGGTCGAAGCTGATCGAGCCGAGCGCGTTGAAGCGGCGCAGGTCGTACAGGTACGGCACGTGGTTGCCGTGCCAGGCGACCACGTCGAGCGGCGAGTGGTCCAGGGCGGCCGCCCACAGGGTGCCGCAGAACTTGCTCACCAGCTCGACGGGCCGGTCGCAGTCCTCCTCGAAGGCGGCCTCGGGCGCCAGGAAGTCCCGGGGGTTGGCCAGGCCGTTGGCGCCGATCGGGCCCAGCTCGGGCAGGGTGAGGGGGGTGCCGTAGTTCTCGCACACGTAGCCCGCGGCCGGGCCGTCCGCCGGCTCGGCCGGCTCGGCGGCGAAGCGCACGCCGCGCGGGATCAACGCCACCTGGCCGGGGCCCGCGCGCAGCGGCCCGAACTCGGTGCGCAGCAGCAGCGTGCCGCGCTGCGGCACGATCAGCAGCTCGCCGTCGGCGTCCCCGAACACCCGGTCGGTCATGGGCGCGTCGCAGCGGTAGAGGTGGATCGCCAGGCCCGTCCGCCGCCGGGCGTCGCCGTTGCCGCCCAGCGTCCACAGCCCGGCGACGAAGTCCGTGCCCGGCTCGGGCCCGGGCAGCGGGTCCCAGCGCAGCCGGTTCGGCTCGGGCACGGTCTCGTCGAAGGGGGCCGAACGCAGCGAGCCGCCCGAGATCCGGCGGAACGGCGGGTGGGCGGCCGAGGGCCGGACGCGGTACAGCCAGGAGCGGCGGTTGGCGGCCCGCGGCTCGGTGAAGGCGGTGCCGCTCAGCTGCTCGGCGTAGAGCCCCAGCGGCGCGCGCTGCGGCGAGTTGCGCCCGATGGGCAGCGCGCCGGGCACCGCCTCGCTGCTGTGCTGGTTGCCGAATCCCGGCGCGTACCGCTCCGCGCCCGCCTTCTCGGTGTGCTCCATCGCACGCCTCCCGCCGGTCGATTCCTTTTCTCGACCGTAGGAATCGGCGGCCCGCCGCGTCAACGTTCCTGCGCCGTGCGGGCGAGCAGCTCCGCGGCCCGCCACCGGTTGCGGTGCGGCCGCAGCGCCTGCCGCATCAGCTTGAGCGCCCGCTCCGCCTCCCCGGAGCGCAGCCGCTCCCGCGCCGCCAGGAAGCTCTCCCACGCCGCGCACGCCTCGTCCAGGCGGCCGGTGCGCAGCAGCAGCTGGCCCGCCCTGGCCTGGGTGAGGGCGTGCCCCCGCACGTCCGTGGCGGCCCGCTCGGCCGTCGCCCGCCGCAGCGCCGTCAGCGCCCCGGCGAGGTCGCCGAGCCCCTCCAGCACGGCCGAGGTCTGGAAGAGCAGCGCGGCCCGGGGGTAGCGGTCGAAGGGCGTCGGGCCGCTGCTCGCGCGGTCCGCCGCCCGTTCCGCCCGCAGCAGCGCGGCCAGCGCCCCGCGCCGGTCGCCGCTGGCCCCCAGGACCACCGCCAGCTGGGCCTGCACGTACGACTGGTGGGCCGAGGGCGCGGCGTGCGCGCCGCCCGCAGCGGCCTCGGCGAGCTGGAGCGCGGCCGACAGGTGGCCGAGCCGCTGCGCCTGGGCGCTCATCGCCCGCAGCACCACGCTCCAGGAGGTGCGGTCGCCCGACTCGGCCGCCAGCCAGTGCGCGAAGGTGTAGTAGCGCTGGGCCACCCCGTGCCGCTGGCCGTCCTCGTACATCCGGGCCTGGAGGAACGCCAGCCGCGAGGCGGCCACGAGCACCTCCCGCCGCTGCCGGGCGGGCCGGCTGGCCGTCAGCAGCGGCGTCACGTCGTCGGCGAGGTACGCCGCGAGCGCGCTGCGCGCGTGCCGCCCGCCGTGGGTGTCGATGGAGGCGGCGAAGAAGGCGACCGCGTCGTGCAGCGCGGTGGTCTCGGCGGTGCGCGAGCCGAGCGGACGCGGCGGCTCGGGCCCGAGCGGCGGGCGTGGCGCCACCGCGTCCGCCACCCGGTAGGGGCGCTGCCGCAGCCCCGAACGCCGCCCGGCGTCCGCGTCGGCGCGGCACAGCGAGACGAAGCCGGTCACCGGGTCGGGCGGCGCCTGCTCCCCGGGCCCCGGCGGGAATCCCGCCTCCTCCGGCGTGATCCGCCTGCCGAGCCGCCGGGTCAGCGCCTCGGCGGTGAGCTGCGGCACGGGGTGGCGCGGCCGGGTGCCGACGAGCCAGTGGGCGACGGCGGTGCGGTCGTAGCACAGGTCGGCGCCGATCTCGGCGCCCAGCGCGTTCACGGCCCGGGCCAGCGCTCCCTGCGTCCAGCCGGCCTCCTCGAGCAGCGTCCGCAGCTGCTGATTGGGTGCGCGCCCCTGTGTCATCACATCTCCTTGGCCCCGCGGAGCGCCGCGTCGTCGCTTCGGATGGCCGGGCAGGAGACGGGCAGGCGGTGGGCCCTCAACGGGCCCCATCTCCCGGCGGCGGGCTTCGTCTTCTTCCTCTCACACGGGGAGGAAGAGGCGGCAGGGCGCACGGAGGCACGGCTTGGGCCGACGACGGGCCGACCTGCATCTTGATCACACTATCGGGTTGCTTTCGCGGCAGGTGGTCGTACCTGGGGCGCCGCTGCCGGCCCGCCTGCCGATGGTGGCCTCATGAACGATCCGGAGCTGTATGCAGCCGTCCGCCCGCCGCATCCCGCCGCTCCGGCGGAGCGTCCCCCCGTCCCGCCTGGTTGCGCCGCGGACGCCTCCCCGCCCGGCCCGGACCGGGTCCGCGCCGTGACTCCCGGATAGCGCCGGGGGACCGGAGGACCGAAGCCAGAGAACCGAAGACCGAGAACCGAAGAAACGTCACGCCTCGGCGGCGAGCAGCACCATCCCCAGCGCCGAGGCCAGCACGATCAGGCCGGCCGCCCACAGCATCGTGGCCTCGCCCGCGGCGGGCGGCCGGCTCCCGCTCGTGAGCGCGCGGATGCGCCGGTGGGCCAGCACCAGGAAGCCCACCCACGCCAGGGCGTCCAGCGCGACCGCGATGAACGCCACCCCCGCCCGGTCGTTCGGCGTCACCACCAGCTCGCGCACCGCCAGCACCACCACCAGCGCGAACGTCAGCGTCGTACGCCGCCACGCCAGCCGCGTGCGTTCCGGCTGTGCCCCCCGGTCGTGCGTCTCCTCCACCCCGCGCGCGGCGTCCATGCCGTGCCCCGCTTCGCCGGGCTCAGTCACCGGCCTGACCCAGGAGCACGGCGACGATCACTATCACCGAGGCGACCACCGTGAACACCGCGAGCACGGCGGGGAAACGACTCTGCGGGAGATCCTCCCCGCGCCGCATCGCCCGCTCCGACATCGCCCAGTGGTTCACCGCGCGGATCGCGCACAGCGCGCCGGCGACCAGCAGCAGCAGCGCGATCGTGGTACGGATGCCCCAGCGCAGGTCGGTGAGGAACTGGTCCACGGCGATGCCGCCGGCCACCAGCGCCAGCGCGGTGCGCAGCCACGCCAGGAAGGTGCGCTCGTTGGCGAGCGAGAAGCGGTAGTCGGGCGTCGCTCCCTCCGCCCGCACGCGCTGCGGCGAGAACCACAGCCGTATCGCTCCCCACGCCTGACGCATCATGTCATCGAGCCTAAGCCCCCCGGGCGGACGCGGCAGATCAGCCCATCTGCCGGGCGTACGCCGCCGACAGCTGCCCGAGGGAGTCCTCCAGATAGGAGGCGAGCAGCTCCTCCGCGCCGCGCGCGTCGCCCTCGGCGAGGGCCCGCAGGATCCGGGCGTTGCGCGACAGGTAGGGCTCGTAGAACCGGCGGGGGTCGTCCATGACGTGGAAGACCAGGCGCAGCTCCGCCAGCACGCCCCGCATCAGCTCGTCGGTGCGCGGGCTGCCCGCCAGCGCGACCAGCTCCTGGTGGAAGCGGATGTTGGCGGTGGACAGCTCCCGCCAGTTCTCCTCGCGCTGGGCCTTCTCGCCCGCCGCGACCGCCTCGGCCATGGCGTCGAGGGGGTAGGGCGGCTCGCCCAGGCCCCGCAGCACCGCGCACTCCACGAGCCGGCGCACGCGGTAGATGTCGGTCAGATCCCCGACGCTCACGACGCGCACGAAGACGCCGCGGTTGAGCTCGTGGACGAGCAGCCGCTCGTGGGTGAGCAGCCGGAACGCCTCCCGCAGGGTGTTGCGCGAGACGCCGAGCGCGCCGCCGATGCTGTCCTCCGACAGCCGGGTGCCGGGCGGGAAGTACCCCTGCGCGATGCGGGCGCGCAGGATGTCCGCGACCCGGTCGGCGGTGCTGGTGCGCCCCAGCAGCGCCCGGTCGCCCGCCAGCGCTTCCTCGCTGCTCCCCACGGCTGCCTCTCTCCTTCTCTCCTCGCCTGCTGCGCTGGGCAGTCAACCCCAGAAACCCGAAGGAGACAACATGAGGATCGCAGGATCGTTGAACACTCTGCGGACGGTCGTGTTGACGCCGCGATCACCGGGGCAGAGGATCGACGCCACCGGCACCCAGCGGACGGGAGGGCGTTGCGACCATGGCCTACGACGCCGACGTGATCGTCATCGGGGCCGGGCTCGCCGGCCTCGTCGCCACCGCCGAACTCGCCGCGGCCGGGCGGCGGGTCATCCTGCTCGACCAGGAGCCTGCGGCGTCCCTCGGCGGCCAGGCCCACTGGTCGCTCGGCGGCCTCTTCCTCGTCGGCTCCCCCGAGCAGCGCCGCCTGCGGGTGCGCGACAGCCGCGACCTCGCGTGGCAGGACTGGCTCGGCACCGCAGGCTTCGACCGACCCGAGGACCACTGGCCGCGCCGCTGGGCCGAGGCGTACGTGGACTTCGCCGCGGGCGAGAAACGCGCCTGGCTGCGCTCCCTCGGCATCGGCTTCTTCCCCGTCGTCGGCTGGGCCGAGCGCGGCGGCCACGGCGCGAGGGGCCACGGCAACTCCGTCCCCCGCTTCCACGTCACCTGGGGCACCGGGCCCGGCGTCGTCGAGCCCTTCGAACGCCGGGTGCGGCAGGCCGCCGCCCGCGGCCGCGTCGAGCTGCGCTTCCGCCACCGCGTCACCGGCCTGTCCGCCAGCGCGGGCGCCGTCGACACCGTCACGGGCGAGCTGCTGGCCCCCTCCGCCGCCCGGCGCGGCACCGCCAGCAACCGCCAGGTCACCGGCGCGTTCGAGCTGCGCGCCCAGGCCGTGATCATCACCTCCGGCGGCATCGGCGGCAACCACGACCTCATCCGCGCCCACTGGCCCGAACGCCTCGGCACGCCGCCGGAACGCCTGCTCACCGGCGTCCCCGCCCACGTCGACGGCCTGATGCTCGGCGTCGCCGAACGCGCCGGGGCCCGCCTGATCAACCGCGACCGGATGTGGCACTACACCGAGGGCGTCGCCAACTGGGACCCCATCTGGTCCGGCCACGGCATCCGCATCCTGCCCGGCCCCTCGTCCCTCTGGCTCGACGCCACCGGCCGCCGCCTGCCCGTGCCGCTCTTCCCGGGCTTCGACACCCTCGCCACCCTGGAGCACATCGCCCGCACCGGGCACGACCACACCTGGTTCGTGCTCAACCGCCGCATCGTGGCGAAGGAGTTCGCGCTCTCCGGCTCGGAGCAGAACCCCGACATGACCGGCCGCAGCGTCCGCCGGCTCCTGGCCGGCCGCGCCCGCTCCGGGCCGCCGGTCCCGGTCCAGGCGTTCCTCGACCACGGCCCCGACTTCGTCGTCGAGCGCGACCCGGCCGGCCTGGCGCGCGGCATGAACGAGCTCGCCGGCGAGGAGCTGATCGACGCCGGCGAGCTGCGGCGCGAGATCGAGGCGCGCGACCGGGGGGTCGGCAACCCCTTCGCCAAGGACCTCCAGATCACCGCCATCCGCGGCGCCCGCGCGTACATCGGCGACCGGCTCACGCGCGTGGCCGCGCCGCACCGCATCCTCGACCCTGCCGCGGGTCCCCTGATCGCGGTGCGGCTCGGCATCCTCACCCGCAAGTCGCTCGGCGGCCTGGAGACCGACCTTTCCGGGCGGGTGCTGACCGAGGGCGGCGAGCCGCTGCCCGGCGTCTACGCCGCGGGCGAGGCCGCGGGCTTCGGCGGGGGCGGCATGCACGGCTACCGCTCCCTGGAGGGCACCTTCCTCGGCGGCTGCATCTTCTCCGGCCGCGTGGCGGGGCGTTCGGCGTCGGCCGCGCTGTGAGGGCTGCGAGGGCTGCGAGGGCGGTGAGGGCTGCGAGGGCTGCGAGGGCGGTGAGGGCTGTGGGGGCGCGGCGGCAGCAGCGGGCCCAGGGGCCCGAGGTCGAGGTTGAGCTCGTGCGGCGCGACCCCGTACCGGTCGCACAGCTCGTCCATCCGCTCCGCCAGCAGCATCAGCGTCAGCCCGATCCGCTCCTCCTGCTCCGGCGTCAGGTCGCCCAGGTCCACCCGGCGCAGCGCCTGGCGTTCCATCAGCTGGCGCAGCAGCTCGACCACGGTCAGCACCAGCCGCATCAGGTCGTGCTCGACGGCGTCCCGGTCCGGCTCAGCCATCCCGGCGCGGCCCTTCGCACGCTTCGCAGGCGGTGATCAGCGCCCGCAGGTCGATGCGGACGAGGTCGACGTCGGCGATCCGCAGCGTCAGCTGGCCGGCGAGGACCACGCCGCCCGCCAGCAGCCGGTCCAGCAGGTCCACCACGCCGGCCTGGCGCGGCGCGAGCACGCCCGCGGGCAGCGGCTCGGTCACGGCGGGTCCTCCTCGGGCGTGGTGAACGAGTACGGCGCCCAGGGGCCGGTGACGCTGATCCGCTGCCCGCTGAGCCGGCCCGCCAGCCGCCCGGCCAGCGCCGCGAACTCCCGTCCCCGCTCGTTCGGCACGAGATACGCGGAGTTCAGCACGGGGTGCCCCGGCTCGCCGGTCAGCCGGGCGTCCCGCGGCGGGCGCAGGCGGAACCGCTCCGCGGCGCCGACGAGCGTGGCGTGCACCTGGCGCGCGGCGTCCTCGGCCTCGCGCCACGCGGCGTCCGCGGCGCGGCGCTCCTGCCGGCGCCGCCGCAGGTAGTCACGCCCGGACCCCGGCCCCGGCCCGGACCCCGGCCCGGACCCCGGCCCCGGCACCGGCCCTGACCCGGAGCCCGGCGCCGCCTCGGCGGGCGGGGCGGCGGGCGAGGGCAGGTCGGCGTAGACCTTGACGCCCCACTCGGCGCGCCCGTCCAGCCGCCCGATCGCCGACTCGAAGCGCTCCCGGTTCGCCGCCAGCAGCCGGCGCACCCCCGGCTCGTCCTGGCAGACCGTGGCCAGCCGCAGCGGCAGCACGCAGCCGCCCGGCAGCAGGGCGTCCACCACGGCCTGGTGAGCGCGGGCCGTCCGCTCCAGCCACGCCAGGTCCTCCAGGTGCGCCGCCAGCGGCCCGGCCGCGAAGTTCTGCGCCGGGACCTGGCTCACCACGGCGGCCAGCCCGGCGTGCGGCACGGCCAGCGGCACCCCGCCCGCCACCCCGCGCAGCTCCTCCGGCAGCGGCGGCCGGGCGGCGCGGGTGACGGCGTAGACGTACCACAGCGGCTCCGGCTGTCCACGCTGTCCACGTTGTCCATGCTGTCCGTGGGTCTGGGTCACGTGATCTCCTCTGGCCGTTCGAGTTCCGCGATGCGCTCGCGCAGCCGCTCGTTCTCCTCGGCCAGCTCCGGGCGCCGGGCACCCGAGCTGAGCGCGGGGTCGTGCTCCCACCAGTCGATGCCCATCTCCCTGGCCTTGTCGACGGAGGCGACGAGCAGCCGCAGCTTGATGGTCAGCAGCTCGATGTCGAGCAGGTTGATCCGGATGTCTCCCGCGATGACCAGGCCCTTGTCCAGCACCCGCTCCAGGATGTCCGCGAGCGTGGCCCCGCCGCCGGGCGGGCCGTAGAGCCCCGGCATGCCGGGGGTGCCGGGGGCCGGGGTGGCGGCCGGGTGGGTCATGGCGCGATCCCCTCGGTGTCGTAGGTCCCGGTGTGCGGCCGGGTGTGCGCCAGGCGGTCGAGCAGCTCGTCCTCCCGGCGGTCGAACTCGGCCTCGTCGATCCGGCCGGCGACCAGCTCCGCCTCCAGCGCGGCCAGCTCCCGCCGCACCACCGCCGGGTCGTAGAACTGCCGCTCCGCCTCCGCGACCACCTGGCGCAGCACCCAGCCGACGCCGCGCGCCGGGGCGAGCGGCAGCCGCAGGAGCCCGCCGAGCAGGCCCATCACGCCTCCCCCGGGGCGGTCCACACGAAGCTGTAGGGCGGCAGCGGCCCGCTGACCCGGAGGTCGAGGTGCGGACGCGCCTCCCGCAGCCCTTCCACGGCCGCCAGGAAGTCGCCCGCAGCGCCGTCCTCCACCAGGAACGACAGGTTCGTCACCAGTGCCGCGGCCCCCGGCCCGCGGTGGACGCGCTCGGCGTGCGGCGCGAGCGCCGCTTCCAGCGCGGCGGCGTCCGACGCCTCGTGGTTCCGCACGGCCTGGGCGACCAGCGCGCCGAGCCGCAGCCGCCGCTGGTGGGCGCCGGCCGGGCCCGTGCGGGTCGCCTCGTTCAGGGCCCGGATCTCCGGGTCGCCGGCCAGGACCAGCCGCAGCACCTCGGTCTGCCGGTGCCCGGCCTTGACGTTGTACTCCGCCCTTCCCGCCACGGCGCGCAACTGCTCGCTGTACTGGTCGGCGTGCGCGTCGATCGCGGCGCGGACGGTGGTGTCGTCGGGGGAGACGCTGCCGAAGCGCAGCGGCAGCACGGGGCCCAGATCGGTGGCGGCCGCCAGCACCCGCTGGTGGGCGAAGAGGTCGCGCCGCTTGGGCCGCAGCCCGGACGGGCAGTCGCTGACGATGGCCGCCGTGTCGTGCCCGTCGCGCGCGCTGATCACGCGCACGGGGCGGGGCGGGTCGCCGATCCCCGCCAGCCCTTCCGGCAGGTGGCGGGCCGCGGCGCCCGCGATCCCGTAGACGTAGGTGGACATGGCCGCGTCACTCCGAGTCCTTGCCAGCGGCGGCCTTGGTGGTGCGGCGGGCCGGCTTGCGCGACTCGGGGGCGGGCGGGGCGGGCTCCTTCTCGTCCTCCTCCGCCGAGCCGCCCCGGCCGCCCTTGAAGGCGCCCGCGATCGTCTCGGCGGCCCCGGACAGCGCGCCCTTGGTCTTGCCGCGCGCACCCGACTCGATGGCCGAGCCCGCCAGCTCGGGCACGCCCGGGTCGTTCCGCGGCCCGGCCTCCAGGTCGAGGCGGTTGCACGCCTCCGCGAACCGCAGATACGTGTCGACGCTCGCGACGACCACCCGCACGTCCACCTTCAGGATCTCGATCCCGACGAGGGACACCCGGACGAACACGTCGATCACCAGGCCGCGATCGAGGATCAGTTCCAGAACGTCGTAGAGAGTGCTGCTGCGGGCGCCGCCGCCCGTCGTGGTCGACGGCTGCGGCGGTGCGACTGTGGTCATGGCTGATCCCTCTTCTCCCTCTTCCTCTCCGGTTCTCCGGTTCTCCGGTGTTCCGGTGCTCCGGTTGCTCTTCCTCACCCGGTCCTCACCCGGTCCCTCACCCGGCCGGCGCGGGCCTCAGCGGCCGTCGGCCCGGCCGCGCTCCCGACGGCTGACCCGCCGGAACCCGGTGACGTGTCCGTCCCGGTCGGCGGCGAGCTCGTAGACGGCGATCAGGCTCATGGTGTCCGGGACCCGGGTCAGCTCGGTGACCTCGGCCTCCAGCACCCAGCCGGTGCCGCCGTCCGCCCGCTCGCAGCGGATCACCCGCTCCGGCCGCAGGCCGCTGAGTTCGGTGAACTCCCCGCTCGCCGTGCGCATCACGTCCAGCGCCCGGCGCGGCCCGCCCGCCTCGCCCGTGCCGCTCCGGTCGCCTTCGTCCGCTCGGTGGGCTTCGTCTGCTTCTGCTTCCTCAGCCATGGCGCATCCCGGGTTCCTTGGCGAAGCACGGGGCAAACGTCCCGCTCCGGAACCGCGCCGGCCCTCCACGCCGTCGGAGAGGAGGACAACGACCAACCGAGGGGGGTGGATGAGCGTGCGCAGGACCCTGACCGTCGTGCTGGCGCTGCTCTTCGCGCAGTTGACCGCGTTGGCCTGGCCGGCGTACGCCTGCGGCTGCGGCGGCATGGTGGTGGACGGGCGGGACGACATCTTCGTCGAGCAGGAGACCTCGGCCGTGCGGTGGGACGGCACGCGCGAGGACATCGTCATGAGCCTGACCGTCGGCGGCGACGCCGCCGAGGCGGCCTGGATCATGCCGGTGCCGAGCCGCGCCGAGGTCGGACTCGGCGACGACGTGCTCTTCGACCAGCTCGACGACGCCACCCGCCCCGAGGAGCGCGAGCGCACCTACTTCTGGCCGCGCGAGGGCGACTGGCCCTTGAGCTCCTCCGACGGCGACGGCGAGGCCGGCGCGGCCCCGCCCGGGGACGGCGCGGTCGGGGCGCCGCCCGTCGACGTCATCAGCCGCGACCGCCTGGGCCCCTTCGACGTCGCCCGCCTGACCGCCACCGACCCCGACGCGCTGGAGCGCTGGCTCGACGAGGAGGGCTTCGAGCTCCCCGGCCGGCTCTCCCGGGCGCTGGTGCCCTACGTCGAGCAGGAGTGGGAGTACGTGGCGGTCCGCCTGGCACCGGCCGAGGCGGAGGAGGCCGGCGAGGATGTGGTGCTGGGCGGCACCCTCGACCCGCTGCACCTGAGCTTCGAGTCCGAGGAACTGGTCTATCCCATGCGGCTGTCACGCCTGGCGGAGGTCGACCAGTCGCTGCGGCTGTACGTCCTCGCCCCGCACCGGATGGAGCCGGCCGGCACGATCGGCGGCGACGAGCCCGAGGTGAGCTACGCCGCCCGCCTGAACGCCGACGAGCTGTCCGGGGGTCCGCTGCGGGAGCTCGCCGGCGGCGGCACCTTCCTGACCCTGCTGGAGCAGGAGTTCCCCGAGCCGGAGCGGATCAACGGCGACCACGTGCTGCGCCGCGCGGCCACGGACGCGGAGGAGATCCCCGTGGTCTACACCGACCGCCTGATGACGTGGGCCGGCGTCCCGGCGTGGCTCGTCACGGTGACGGGCGCGCTCGCGCTCGCCGCGCTGGGGGTCTGGCAGGCCGTCCGCCTGGGCGCCCGCAGGCGCCGCTTCGACGACCTCGTCGGCGTCCACCGCGCGACGGGCTGACGCGCCGCCGCGCGGGTGGTGGGGGGCGAGGGACCCCGCGCCCTCGCCCCCCGAGGCGGCCCTCTCAGACCGGGGTCTCGGGCCGGTCGCCCGGGACCGGCGCCGGGGTCCCGCCCCTGCCCTCGCCGTTGCCGTCGCCCTCGCCGTTTCCGTTGCCGTTTCCGTTGCCGTTGCCCGGAGCGATCGCGATCTCGAAGTCGCCGTTGAACCGCTCGTGCCCGCTGATCACCGCGGCCTCCACGACCTCCTCCCCCTTCTCGCCCCGCAGGATCAGCGGATCCCGCCGCAGGTCCCGCATGAGCGCCGCGCACATCCCGATCATCACCAGGGCGAACGGCACCGCCGCCAGGATCGTCAGGTTCCGCAGGCCGGTGAGCGCCGTGTCCTCGCCATCGCCGACCAGCAGCATGATCGCGGCGACGCCGCCGGTCAGCACGCCCCAGAAGACGACGACGATCCGGTCCGGCTCCAGCGTGCCGCGCTGCGAGAGCGTGCCCATCACGATCGAGGCCGCGTCGGCGCCGGAGACGAAGAAGATGCCGACCAGGATCATCACCACCAGCGAGGTGACGCTCGCGATCGGGTAGTCCCGGAGCACCGCGAACAGCTGACCCTCCGTGGTGTGCTCCATGAGTTTCGCGCCCTGCTCCTCCTGCCGCATGGCCGCACCGCCGAAGACCGCGAACCACACCAGGCTCACCGTGCTCGGCACGAGGATCACGCCCCCGACGAACTGGCGGATCGTCCTGCCCCGGCTGATGCGGGCGATGAACATGCCGACGAACGGCGTCCAGGAGATCCACCAGGCCCAGTAGAAGACCGTCCAGCCGCTCAGCCATCCGGCCACGTCCCCGCCGCCGCTGGCCTCGGTACGCGCGGCCATCTCCGGCAGGTCGCCGAGGAAGGCGCCGACCGAGGTCGGCAGCAGGTCGAGCGCCAGCACCGTGGGGCCGGCCACGAAGACGAACGCCACCAGCGCCACCGCCAGCACCATGTTGATGTTGGACAGCCACTGGATGCCCTTGGCCACCCCCGAGACGGCCGAGAGCACGAACGCCGCGGTCAGCACCGCGATGACGACCACCAGCAGCCCCGTCCCGACGTCGCTCATCCAGTCCAGCTCCTCGACGCCGCTGCCGATCTGCAGCGCGCCGAGACCCAGCGAGGCGGCGGAGCCGAAGAGCGTGGCGAAGATCGCCAGGATGTCGATGACGCGGCCCGCCGTGCCGTTCGCGTTCCGCTCGCCGATCAGCGGCGTGAAGACCGCGCTGATGGTCTGCCGCCGGCCGCGCCGGAACGCGCTGTAGGCGATCGCCATGCCGACCACGGCGTACATCGCCCACGGGTGCAGCGTCCAGTGGAAGAGCGTCGTGGCCATCGACGTCGTCATCGCCTCGCCGGAGTCCTCCGGCGCGGTGCCCGGCGGTGGCGTCGTGTAGTGGTTGAGCGGCTCGCTCACCCCCCAGAACATGAGGCCGATGCCCATGCCGGCGCTGAACATCATCGCGATCCAGGAGATGGTGCGGAACTCCGGTTCCTCGCCCTCCCGGCCCAGCGTGATCCGGCCGTACCGGCTGGCGGCCAGCCACAGCGCGAAGACGACGAACGCCGAGGCGGCGAGGACGAAGCCCCACCCGGCGTTGTGCATGACGTCCGCGAGCAGGTCGCTGGAGACGTCGGAGAGCGAGTCGGTCGCCACCGCCCCCCAGATGACGAAGCCGAGCGTCAGCGCCGCGGTCACCCCGAAAACCACTGGATCGGTGCGCGGACTTCTCCCTCTCAACACCGATGTCACAGACTGCTTATCCGCTGGCACGCTTTCCACCCAATCTTTCCTTGCTGTCGTTCACTTTCTTGCTGGGGGTGCGACTACCCGGCATTTCTTCGCACATGCTTAGTAATTCCTTGCACGTTCCGTGGCGAGATGTCCAATCCATCCGGGTGGGAATCTGCTTGTACGACCCCCGGTAACGCGGCTACTGAATTGCGTAAACAAACGCCTGAGCGGGGGCGTGACACGGTCGGCGCCGCCCACCGGAAGGACGACTGACGTGAACGGCCCCGTGACGCATCCCACACGGCGCGGGCAGCGCCGCCCGCGACGACCGCTCGCCACCGCCAAGCAGTACGTCGGCGACGGCGGCACCACCGGCGGCGACGACCAGGGCGACACCCAGGTCAGCGAGGAGGAGCTGCGCGCCGTCCACCCGCCGCCCTTCGAGGAGGCCGTGGCCCGGGGCGTCGGCGCCGTCATGATCTCCTGCGGCAGCTTCAACGGCGACAAGCTGCACGGCCACGACTGCCTGATCAACGACGTCCTCAAGGGCGAGCTCGGCTTCGACGGATTCGTCGTCTCCGACTGGGCGCGCGTCGACCAGCTCGTACGGCGCCGAGGGCTTCACCGCGGAGGAGGTCCGCACCTCTACGGCGACCACGCCCCGACGGGCACCCTGCCGATGAGCTGGATGGCCTCGGCCGACCAGCGGCCGGTCAACGCCGGCGACGGCAAGGAGCCGCTCTTTCCCTGCGGCTTCGGGCTGACGTACCGACCGTTCACCCGCCGATCGGCCGGACCGCCCGGAAGAAGTCGTGCGAGCGCTACGGAGGTGACAAAGTAGATCCATTATGGGCGAAAGAGACACAACGTCGGCACCGGCGCCGGCGCCGCAGGACTGGCCGGTCCCTCCGGAGGTAAGCCTGGCCCTCAACGGCATGGGCAGCTTCGACTGGGACCTCGACAGCGGCCGGATGCACCTGGACCGGTCGGCGCTGGAGGTGTTCGGCCTGCGGCCCGAGGAGTACGACCGCCGGCCCGCGACCCTCGCCCGCCGCGTGCCGGACGCCGAGATCGCCCGGATCGAGGCCCTGCTCGGCGCGGCTCTGCGAGACGGCCGCACCACCCACCACGGCGCGTACTTCCACGTGCGCCGGCGTGACGGCGCCGCCGTGCGCTGGGCCCATACCCAGGGCCACATCCAGCGGCACCCCGACGGCCGCGCCCGCCGCGTCATCGGCATCGTCCGCGACGCCACCGCCGAACTCGGCGACCCCGCCCGCCAGGCCTCCGCGGACCAGGCCTCCGCGGACCAGGAGGTGGACCAGGAGGTGGACCAGGAGTGGGAACGCCGCGCCGGCCTGGTGAAGGAGACCACCGACGCCCTCGCCCAGGCCTGGACCGTGCACGACGTGCGCGAGGCGCTCGCGGGCCACCGCGGCCTGGGGCGCCTCGGCGCGGCCAGCATGGTCCTCGGCCTGGTCGAGGCCGGGCGCATCCACACCCTCCGCGTCGACCCCAACAGCCCCCTGATCTCGCGCCTGGAGTACACCCGCCTCGGCCACGAGCTGCCGATAGCCCAGACGGTCCGCACCCAGACGGCGTGCTTCGTCACCTCCCGGCGGGAGTTCGCCGAGCGGTACCCGAGGCTGTGGCGGTACTTCGAGCCGCTGGGCATCGGCTCGGCCGCGTACCTGCCGCTGACCGCACAGGCGCGCCCGCTCGGCGCGCTGGGGCTCCTCTTCCACGAGGAACGCCCCTTCCGGCCCGAGGAGCGCACCCTGCTGATGGCCCTCGCCGCCGGCATCGCGCAGAGCCTGCAGCGGGCGATGCTGCTGGAGCAGGAGCACGAACTCGCCGAGAACCTGCAGCAGGCCATGCTGCCGCGCCGCATCCCGCACGTGCCGGGCGCCCAGATCGCCGTCCGCTACCGCCCGGCCGGCCTGGGCCGGGACATCGGCGGCGACTGGTACGACGTGATCCCGCTGCCCGGCGGCCGGGTCGCGGCGGTCATCGGCGACGTGGAGGGCCACGACACCCACGCGACGGCGGTCATGGGCCAGCTGCGGATCGTGCTGAGCGCCTACGCCGCCGAGGGGCACCCGGCGACCGTCGTCATGGCCCGCGCCTCGGCGTTCCTCCACGACCTGGACACCGACCGCTTCGCCACCTGCCTGTACGCCGAGCACGACCCCGCCACCGGCCGGCTGCGGCTGGTGCGGGCCGGGCACCTGGCGCCCCTGCTGCGGCGGGCTGACGGCACCGCCGGGCCGCTGGCCGTGCCCGGCACGCTGCCGCTGGGCATCACCGCCCCGCCGGCGGCGCCGGAGTGGCCGGTCAGCGACCTGCTGCTGGGGCCGGGCGAGACGCTGCTGATGTGCACCGACGGCCTGGTCGAGCGGCACCGCGGCGACCTGGACGAGGGCATCGGGCGGGTCGTCGAGGCGCTGCGCGAGGGGCCGGAGGAGCTGGAGAAGCTCGCCGACTGGGTGGGCGAGGCCGGCGGCACAGGGCTGGCCCTGGACGACGTGGCCCTGGTGCTGCTGCGCCGCACGGGAACGGATCCGGAGCGGCGTCCGGCCGCCCGAGGACGCTGACGCGGCGTCAGTACGCCGGGTACTGCGAGCCGTACTCCGGCTCGTACTCGGCCTCGATCTCGGCCCAGACGGTGCAGCCCGCGCGCCGGTCGGCCGTGATGACGCCCCAGGACTCGGTCAGCGCGTCCACCAGCATCAGTCCGCGCCCGTTCTCCGCCTCGACGTCCTCGGCCTTTCCGGGAATGCCGCACTCCTCCGGCGTCTCGTCGAGCCCGAGCCCCTGGTCGGCCACCTCGAGGCGCAGCCGGCCGCCGCTGGCCTCGATCCGGCAGACGACCTGTCCGCTGTCGGTGTGCAGCACGGCGTTGGTGAACAGCTCCGACACCACGAGCCTGGCCGTCTCGCGCGGCTCCTCCGGCACACCCCACACGCGCAGCCAACGGGCCACGATCCGCCGCGCGATGGCGACGGAGTCGGCCTGGGCCGGAAGGGTGAACCGCTCTGCCGGTGGGTGGGCCGGAGAGCGCGCCGGACGGGGGAGCGGCAGGGGCGTCGTGCCGTGAGCTGAGGACACGGGAGGTTCCGCCTTCCGTGGTGCCGAAGCGGTCGTGAGCCGGGTCACGCGTTAACTATGCGGGTTGTTGTGCGCAGAGCGCAAGGGGAGTTCTGCAATTCGCAGAGCGTCAAAGGATCTATGCCGCTGGCGTTTCGTGTATGGCACACTTCTGCCCAGGTTCGGCGAAAGCAAGGGGCACAGCCATGAGGGAGGCGCCGTGGCCGAAGCGCGATCAGGGCCGACCGTTGGGCAGATCGTCCTGGGCCTGAGGCTGCGTGACCTGCGCCAGCGAGCCGGCTGCTCCTTCGCCGACGCCGCCGCCGTGCTGAGCGTCAACACCACGACGGTGCGTCGCATGGAGAAGGCCGAGGTGGGCCTGCGGCCGCTGTACGTCAAGGCGTTGCTGGAACGGTACGGCGTGGCCGCGGAGGAGATCGACTCCTTCCTCGCCCTCGTCGACGAGGCCAACAGGCCCGGCTGGTGGCACCGCTACCGCGACGTGCTGCCCGACTGGTTCAGCCTGTACGTGAGCCTGGAGGGCGAGGCCAGCCTCATCCGGGCGTACGAACCCCACTGCGTCCCCGGTCTGCTGCAGACCGAGGATTACGCGCGCGTGCTGCTGCGGACCGGCTTCCCTGGCGCCACCAAGGAGGAGCTGGACCGCCGCGTCGCGCTGCGTATGGCGCGGCAGGAACTCCTCAGCCGCCCCCAGGCGCCCTTGCTGTGGGCGGTGGTCGAGGAGCACGTGCTGCGCCGCCGTGTCGGCGGCCCCTCGGTGATGCGGGGCCAGATCGACCGGCTGGTCGAGGCGACGGCACTGCCCAACGTCACGTTGCAGATCATGCCGTTCAACGCCGGTCCCCATCCCGGCATGTTCGGGCCGTTCCAGCTCTTCCGTTTCGAGATTCCGGAGCTGCCCGACATCGTCTACGCCGAGAGCCTGACCGGCGCCGTCTACCTCGAGGAACGCCCCGACACGGCGGTCTACCGCGAGGTGCTCGACCGCATGAGTGCGCAAGCCGCACCCGTACAGGACACCGGGGCCATACTCGGTGAGATTCGCAAGGAGCTGTAAGACACATGGGCCATGACAAACGTGGCATGACCGGTCGCGTCTACAACGGGATGCCGGCCAACGAGCTCGGCACCGAGGGCTGGCACAAGCCGTGGAGCGGCACCAACGGCGGCAACTGCGTCGAGGCGATGAAGCTCGCCGACGGCCGGGTGGCGCTGCGGCAGTCCACCGACCCGGACGGTCCCGCCCTGATCTACACCCATCGCGAGATGGAGACCTTCATACGCGGCGCCAAGCGCGGCGACGCGGACTTCCTGCTGAGCTGACCCCCCGACCCCGACCCCCCACGCATCCGACCCTCCGTTACCCCCATCCCCCCACGACCCCTCACCCCCACGACTCCCGCCGGCGGCCGTGCCCATCGTGTCCGTCGGCGGCCCCTCTCGCTTCAGGTTCAAACGCCCCCGGCCGCGAGGCGGCCGGGGGCGTGGAACGCTCGGGGCGACGGGGCGGTCAGCGGGACTTCTCGGCCAGCAACTCCTCGAAGAGCTCGGTCCACTGGGCGTGGATCGCCTCGGGGGAGTAGTTCTGGACCGTCATCAGGGCGGCGTCGCCCATCTCGGCCCGCAGGCCCTCGTCCGCCATCAGCCGGGACATCGCCCGCGCCAGGCCGTCGATGTCCTTCGGCGGCACCAGCAGACCCTCCTTGCCGTCGGTCAGGACATCGGCCGGGCCGGTCGGGCAGTCGAAGCTGACCACCGGCAGGGCGTGCGACATGGCCTCGATCATCACCATCGGCAGGCCCTCGAACCGGGAGCTGAGCACGTACATGGACGCCTTGGACAGCTCCTCGTCGAGCTGGTCGGTCAGCCCCATCAGGAAGATGTGGTTGTACATGTGGTGCTCGTTGATCAGCTCCCGCAGCTGCTTGCGCCGCTCGCCGTCGCCGAAGATCCGCAGCTGCCAGTCGGGGTGCTCCTCGACCGCCCTCGCCCACGCGGGGATCAGCATGTCGAAGCCCTTCTGGCCGCGGAACCGGCCCGCCGCGACGGCGATCCTGCTGGAGCAGGTGGACGGCTTCTGCTTCAGCGAGTGCACGGCGTTGGGAACCCGCACCACCCGGGCGCCGGGGGCGACGCGCTCGTAGTCCTCCCGGTCGCGGTTGGTGAGGACCGCAACCGCCTCGCAGCGCGGGTAGAGCCGGGCGATCGCCTCCTGCACGTCCTTGCGGTGGGTGGGCAGGTTCATGTGCTCCTGCGCCACCCGGATGACGCCCTCGGTGGCGAACAGCGCGGCGAGGATGTTCAGCGCCGGGCGGGTGGTGACGAGGATGCCGTCCCTCAGCCCCCGCATGTACTCCGTGCAGGCGAGCTCTATGCGCCGGTCGAAGTTGCTGTGACCGAATTCGCCCTCGGGGATGTGCTCCGGTGGCTGGCCCGAGAGCTCGGCCGAGCGCTTCGCCCGGCGGCGGGCGATCGGGCCGCGCGGGATCGGCGGCGGACGCCCGTCGCGCTGGTCGGTCAGCGACCACACCCGGACCCGCTCGTCGTAGGGGAAGCGCGGGCGGTCAACCCGCCGCAGCACGCTCACCACCTCGACGTCGTGCCCGGCCGCGGCCATGGAGCTGGCCTGGGTGAAGACGGTACGGATCGTGCCACCGGTACCGTACGCGTGCATGATCATATAGCGGATCTTCATCGGGCGGTCGCACCTTCGTCGACTCTCAGGACTCTTGTGGCAGGCACTCGACCGAGAGGTTGTCGTGCACCGTGTAGTACGGCTTCACCAGTGCCTTTCCCGCACGGGCGGAGACCGGCTGTGCGGGAAAGACCATGATCTTCTTCTTGTTCTCGATGTCGTCCAGCAGCCGGGCCAGGCGGAGCTTCTTCGCCGGTCTGGACCCGCCGCCGGTCAGGTAGAGATCCCACTGGGCGGGCACCGGAAGCCCGTCGGCGACGAGGTCCTCCACGGGGAGCGAGACGTCGAAGCCCTCCCCGTCGAGCGGGGCAGCGTAGCGCAGCCGCCGCTTCTCCTCGTCGCCCCGCAGCACCAGCAGCAGGCGCCAGTCCTCCGCCTGCCCGGGCGCGGGCCCCTCGCCGTGGAGGCGGCCGACGAACCGCAGGCGCCCGTCGCGCGGCCACACCTGGGCGATCTCCGCGTGTGCCATTACGAGGTCCGCCTGTCTCCGACGAGTCCGGCGGTGTAGCCCCAGGCGGCGGAGATGCCGCGCAGCACCTCGGGGATGTCCTCGGGCCTGCTGGGCAGCTTGCGGCCGGGCTGGATCGTGCCGCTGCGGATCTTGTCCTTCCAGTCGCCGAGGCCCTTCTGGAGCTTGTCGTCGTTGCGGGCGCCGTACTCCAGCATCTCCGGCTCGAACTCGATCTCCAGGAAGGAGCAGATGTCCTTCAGCGCGCCGGCCGGGTCGTCCGTGAGGTCCTCGTAGCGCACGACGTGGCCCGTCAGGCCCTTGCGGGCCCGCTCGGCGGCGTTCATGTACCGCAGGGCGTCGAGGGCCGCCTCCTCGGCGTTGCGCTTCTTGGGGTCGGCCTCGTGCCAGGAGGAGGCGACGGAGACCGGGTGGCGCTGGAGGAAGATGAAGCGTGCGTCCGGCCAGCAGGCGGCGATGCGCTTGTAGACGAAGGCGTTGCTCGGCGTCTTCTCGACGATGAACTCCTTGCCGGACCTCACCAGTTCGCGGTGGAGGAGCCGGTCCCACATGAGGTGTTCGAGGTCACCCCGGTCGAGGTCGAGCGCGGACATCGACCGCTCGGCCAGGGCCGTGGAGGCGCGGACCTCCAGGCGGCGGAAGTGGAGCTCGTGCGGGGCGTGGAGCTGGGAGTGGCTGTTGAGCAGCATCCGCAGCAGCGTGGAGCCGGAGCGTACCGGGGCGATGATGAAGACCGGCCGCCTCAGCAGGCGGTCGAGCCCGGGATCGGTGGGCGGCCGGTACTCCACGGCCTGCGGCTTGGGGGGCTTGGGCTTGGGGGCGGTCTTGGCCTTGCCCGCCGCCGCGGCGGCGGGTGTCGTCTTGGCGGCGGAGGCGGAGGCGGAGCTCCGGGGCCGGGCTGCCCGGCGCACCTCGAAGCCCGTGGACTTGGCGAGCGCCGTGTTGAGTCGTTGAAGGAGGGTCATGGCGTACGAGGCTAAACACCAACCGGGAGAAGAACAACGGATGTCTATTCAGGGCCGTTCATACATCAGAAATACACGCGACGGCCATCAAGCGATGCTACCCAGCGTAGCGCGGCGTGAGCCCCTCGAGGCGCCGGACGCACCCGTCCGGCGGCGGAAGGAAATGGTCGGTTAATACGCGGGGGATGCGGAGCCCGGCCGTCCGCTGAGTGAGGCAGACCCGACGGGCTCTTGCTAGCCTCACGGCCATGCAGTGGAAGCGCAAAGCCAGTACCGTACGCGAACGGGCCCTGGGCCCACGCGCCGCTCGTGCCCAGGACGGCACCGGCCCCGGGCAGCAGTCTGGGGCCGCTTCCTCCTCGTCCCCCGGCGCCGCCAAGCGCGCCAAGCCCAAAGACGTCTCCCCGCCCCCGGCGCAGGTCGCCGCCTCGGCCCGGCCGCCCTCCGAGCCCGGCGACCGCCTGCTCAAGGCGCCGATCATGGTCCTCTCCGCCCCCCGCTCCGGCTCCACGCTGCTGCGCGTGGTGCTCAACAGCCACCCGCAGCTGCACGCCCCGCACGAGACCCACGTGCGCCGCCTGGCCGTGAAGCTCACCACACCGCCGGTGGCGCACGCCATGGAGGGATTCGGCCACAACCTGGCCGACATCGAGCACATCCTCTGGGACCGGATGCTCCACCGCGAGCTGATGCGCAGCGGCAAGGAGACCGTCGTCGAGAAGACGCCGAGCAACGTCTTCGTCTGGAAGCGGCTGGCCACCTGCTGGCCGGACGCCCGCTTCATCTTCCTCATGCGGCACCCGATGTCGATCGCCACCTCCTGGCACGAGGGCGACCCCGGCAAACGCCCCATGGACAAGGCCGTGCCGCACACCCTGAAGTACATGACGGCCCTGGAGCAGGCGCGGGACGGGCTGCCCGGCCTGACCCTGCGCTACGAGGACCTGACCAGCGACCCGGAGGGCCAGACCCGGCGCATCTGCGAGTTCCTCGACATCCCCTGGGAGCCCGGCATGATCAGCTACGGGCAGAAGGACCACGGCCCGTACGTGAAGGGCATCGGGGACTGGAAGGAAAAGATCAAGACCGGCGCCATCCAGCGGGGCCGCCCCCTGCCGAAGCCGGAGGAGATCGCCCCGGAGCTGCGCGAGATGTGCCGCACCTGGGAGTACCTGCCGGCGGACGCCCCCACCCACGGCTGACGGCCGCGCGCGGGCGCGCCCCCGCCCGGGGGCACACCCACGCGGCGCGCCGGGTGCACGGGCGGTGTCAGCGCCGCCCGACGAGTTGCTGGACCCAGGAGCCGACCACGGCGTTCCAGTCCTGCCGCGCCGCGTCCTGGTGGCTGATGGTGAAGCGGTTGACGACGTCGCGCCCCTCGGAGAACAGCCCGCCGCGCTTGTCGGCCTCCAGCACCACCTCGACGCCGGCGGGCGAGGCGAGGAAGGTCACCTCGATCTGCTGCAGGGCGTTCGCGAACTGCGGCGCGGGGGAGAGCTCGATCTCCTGGTAGAACGGCAGCGTCTGGCCGGTGCCCCGGATGCGCCCGCGCTCCAGGTCGGCGGAGCGGAAGCCGAAGCCGAGCTGCCCGAACGCCTCGAGCACCGCCTCCTGCGCCGGCAGCGGGCGCACGGTCAGCGGGTCCATGTCGCCCTTGTCGACCGCCCCGGCCACGGCCAGCTCGGTCCGCACCCCCAGCGGTATCCCCAGCGGCTGCCCGTACACCTCGGTGATCGGCGTCTCCCACGGCACGGGCAGGCTGAACGGCAGGCTGTACTCCTGCTCCTGCGGCAGATGGAAGCCGCCGCTGACCCGCTGCTGGTGGAAGGCGATCGTGGCGTCGTACTCCGCGTCGTCGCTCTCCACCTCCACCCGCGCCACCAGGTCGAGCGTGACGTGTGCGATCTCTACATCCATCGTGCCGCCGCGCATCAGGATCCGGCCACTCAGGGGTGAACCGGGCTGCACGGCGCCACCGTCCAGGACCGTGTCAACGGACGGACCGCCCACCCCGAGTGCTCCGAGCAGCTTCTTGAACACCATCTCGGCGCTCTCCTTCGAGTCGTCGTGTTGTCGTGTCGGCGGCGCCGGCCCGGCCGCGTCAACCGCCGCGTCGGGCCGCGCCGTTCCCACAACCTACCGCCCGGCGAAACGGCCGGTGGCGCCGACCAGAGCCTTGGCCATGCCGGGGTCGCCGAGGCCGTGGGCCGCCTCGTCCACCAGCACCAGCTCGCTGCCCGGCCAGGCGTGGGCCAGCTCCCAGGGGGTGCCCACCAGGTTGCCCGGGTCGAGGCTGCCCTGGACGAGGACGCCCGGGATGCCCGCCAGGCGCCCCGCCTCGCGCAGCACGATCCCCTCCTCCAGCCACGAGCCGTGGCGCCAGTAGTGGGTCACGATGCGGGCGAACGCCATCCGGAAGACGGGGTCGTCGTACCGCGAGGGCCCGGAGGAGGGGGCGGTCACGTCGATGGCCTCCTCCCAGTCGCACCAGTCCCGCGCGGCCCGCCCGCGCACCGCCGGGTCGGGGTCCTCCAGCAGCCGGTTGTACGCCGCGGCGAGGTCGCCGTCGCGCTCGGCCGCCGGGACGCCGGCGCGGAAGCGTTCCCACGCCTGGGGGAAGTACCGCCCGAGCCCGCGGGTGAGCAGGTCGGTCTCGGCGCGGCGGCCGGTGGCCAGGAGCAGCAGCACCAGCTCCGAGACGCGCTCGGGGTGGCGTTCGGCGTAGACCAGGCTCAGCACGCAGCCCCAGGAGCCGCCGAAGACCAGCCAGCGGTCGATCCCCAGGTGGCGGCGGAGCGCCTCGATGTCGCCGACCAGGTGGTCGGTGGTGTTGACGCTCATGTCGGTGGCCGGATCGGCGGCGTGGGGCGTGCTGCGCCCGCAGCCGCGCTGGTCGAACAGCACGAGCCGGTAGGCGGCCGGGTCGAAGAAGCGCCGGACGCCCGGCGTGCTGCCGGAGCCGGGCCCGCCGTGCAGCGCGACGGCGGGCTTGCCCGCCGGGTTGCCGCAGACCTCCCAGTAGATCCGGTTGCCGTCGCCGACGTCGAGCATCCCCGTGTCGTACGGCTCGGTGGGCGGGTAGAGCGCGGTCATCTGTCCTCCTCCATAGGTATGAAAGCGCTGTTATATTAGCGCTGTGACATCGAGCCCTGGAGCCGGGTCCGCGCCGGAGATCTCCGGTCTCGGGACCCGCATGCGGACGCTGCTGGAGCTGCTGGAGAGCGACATCGCCACGCTCTACCCCGCGCTGGGCCTGGACGGCTACCGGCCGCGCTTCACGCCCGTGGTCCGCGCGCTCACCGCGCACGGGCCCCTGCCCATCCGCGACCTCGCGCGCGCCATGGGCGTCACCCACTCAGCGGCCAGCCAGACCGTCGGCCAGATGAGCCGGCGCGGCCTGGTCGCCCTGGCCGTCGGCGAGGACGCGCGGCGGCGCATCGTGCGGCTGACGGAGCGGGGCCGCGCGCTGGTGCCGGCGCTGGACGCGGAGTGGGCGGCGGTCCAGGCGGCCAAGGCCGAGCTGGAGGCCGAACTGCCCTACCCGCTGGAGGAGCTGGTCCTGGCCACGCTGCGGGCGCTGGAGCGGCGCCCGTTCCGCGAACGCATCGCGGACGCGGCGCGCGAGCTGCCCGAGCTGCCCGAGCTGCCGGATCCGCCCGTCACGCCGGCGTAGCGCCCTCGGCCCGCTCCCCGGCCAGCAGCTCCTCGGCGAAGTGGCAGGCGGAGTGCCGGCCGGGCCCGACCTCCCGCAGCGGGGGCGGCTCGGTGACGCAGCGCTCGCGGCCCTCCGCCTTCCGGTCGCGGAACGCCGGGCCGATCGGGCAGCGCGGGTGGAAGCGGCAGCCGCCGGGCGGGTCGAGCGGGCTGGGCAGCTCCCCGGCCAGCACCGGGGCGGGCTCCGAGCGGCGTACCGCGGTCTCGGCGTTCGGCTCGGGCACCGAGTCGATGAGGCTGCGGGTGTACGGGTGCAGCGGCGCGTCCAGCACGGGCAGCGTCGGCCCGGTCTCCACCATCGTGCCCAGGTACATGACGCCCACCCGGTCGGTGAAGTACCGCACCAGCGACACGTCGTGGGAGATGAAGACGTACGCGAGCCCGCGGTCCGCCTGCAACTCGTCCAGCAGGTTCACCACCTGGGCCTGGAGCGAGACGTCCAGCGAGGAGACCGGCTCGTCGCAGATCAGCACCTCGGGGTCGACGGCCAGCGCCCGCGCGATGGCGATCCGCTGGAGCTGCCCGCCGGAGAACTGGCGCGGGCGCCGGTCCAGGATGTCCGTGGGCAGGCCCACCGCCCGCAGCAGCTCGGCGCAGCGCGCGCGGCGCGCCGCGCGGTCGGGCTCCAGGCCGTGGATGATCAGGGGCTCCTCCAGCAGCGCGCCGATGGTCAGGCGCGGATTGAGGGAGGCCAGCGGGTCCTGGAAGATCATCTGGACCGAGCGGCGGAACCGCGCGAGCTGCCGTCCCGACAGGTTGGTCACGTCCTCGCTCTCGGCCACCACCCGGCCCGCGGTGGGCTCGTCGGCCCGGACGAGCAGCCGCGCCAGCGAGGACTTGCCGCAGCCGGACTCCCCGACGATGCCCAGCGACTCGCCGCGCGCGACGTGCACGTCCACGCCGTCCACGGACCGCACGACCCCGGCGGACGCCCCGCGCAGCAGGCCCCCGCGCACCCGGTGGTGGCGCGTCAGTCCGCTGCCGCTGAGGACGGGCGGCGCGGCCGCGGCACCACCCGGCCGCGCCCGCCGGGCACGCGGCGGCGTGGCGCCACGGGCGGCGTCGCCTTCGCCGGAGGCGAGCGTCCCCGCCGGACCGTCGGCTCCCGGCAGGCTGTTCGCGTCGTCCTGACGTCCCGGAGGTGACAGGGTCGCGCCCACCGCGTCGCCATCGGCGCCGGGAGGCCCTCCCACGCCGCCGCCGAAGGCGGCGACGGCCCCGGCGGGGGGCGGCGTCCTGCCTGCCGGTTCGGGCTCCCTCGCGGCGGCTGCGGCGTCGCCCCCTGCGGCGCTCCCGGTGGGCGAGCCGACACCGTCCGCCCCGCCGCCCGCGTGGGGCTCCGCCTCCGCCGCAAGGGCCTCCGCGTCGATGACCGGCAGGCGCCGGTCCAGCGGGGTGGTCATGCTCGGCACGCAGGCGATCAGGCCGCGCGTGTACGGGTGGCGGGCGTCGGTGAAGACCTCCGGCACGCCCGCGCGTTCCACGATGCGGCCGCCATACATCACCACCACCCGGTCACACAGCCGCGCCACCACCCCGAAGTTGTGCGTCACGAGCACGATCGCGGTGCCCAGCTCCCGGTTGAGCCGCGCGAAGACCTCCAGCACCTGGGCCTGCACGGTCACGTCCAGCGCCGTCGTCGGCTCGTCGGCGACCAGCACCTCGGGGTCGCCGCTCATCGCCAGCGCGATCATCATCCGCTGCCGCATCCCGCCGGAGAACGCGAAGGGGTGGTCGTGGAAGCGGCGTTCGGGGCCCGGGATGCCGACCAGGCGCATCAGGTCGAGCGCCCGCTCGCGGACCTCGCGGCGGGCGAGGCCCGGCCGGTGCAGCCGGATCGTCTCCTCCAGCTGCCGGCCGACCTTCATCACCGGGTCCAGGGAGTTCATCGGGTCCTGGAAGACCATGGAGATCTTCGCGCCCCGCAGCGCCGCGCGCTCCGCCTCGGCCATGGCGAACAGCTCGCGTCCCCGGAAGCGCACGCCGCCGGACTCCACACGGCCGGGGCGGCGAACCTCGCCGAGCAGCGACAGCGCCGTCACGGTCTTGCCCGAGCCCGACTCGCCGACGATGCCCAGCGTCTCGCCCGCGCGCACGTCCAGGTCGACGCCGCGCACCGCGCGGACGTGGCCAGAGGGGGTCCGGAACCCGACGTGCAGCCCGCGCACCTCGATGATCGTCTGGGGTGTGGTCGTGGTCGTGGTCGTGTTCTCGGTCTTGGTCGTCATCGTCGCTCCGCGAGCTCGCGGTTGAGCGCGTCGGCCAGCAGCGTGAAGCAGAGCACCAGCGCGCTGATCACCACCAGCGGCCCGATGGCGTAGAACGGGGAGGAGGTCAGGAAGGTGAGGCTGGCGTTCAGCAGGCTGCCGAGCGAGGCGTCGGGCGGCGGCACGCCGAGGCCCAGGAAGCTCAGGCCGCCCTCCAGGAAGACGGCGGTGGAGCAGGCCAGCGCGGTCTGCACCAGCAGCACGTCGAAGCAGTTGGGCAGGATGTGCCGCAGGTACAGGCGCGGGGTGCTCGCGCCGAGCACCCGCTCGGAGAGCACGTAGTCGCGGGCGGCCTGGGAGCGTACGGCGCCGCGCAGCACGCGCCCGAACATCGGCGTGGTGGAGACGGCCACCGTCACGATGACCGCGCCGACGCCGACGCCCATCATCGCGGCGAAGGCCAGGCCCAGGATGAGCGCGGGGAACGCCAGCACCACGTCGAACAGCCGCTGCACCGGCGTGTCGGTCCACCGGCCCGCCGAGGAGAACAGGCCGAGCAGCCCGCCCACGACGAGTGAGACGGGCACGGCGGCCACGATCACGAGCAGGCTCACCCGCACCCCCGCCAGCAGCCGGGCCAGCAGGTCGCGGCCCAGCTCGTCGGTGCCCAGGGGATGGTCGGGCGAGGGCCCCGCCAGCGCCTCGGGCGAGGCCAGCTCGTTCGGCCCGTGCGGCAGGAACGGCGGCACCACCAGGCTGGCCAGCGCTATCGCGGCGATGACGGCGAGGCTGATGCCGATGGCGGGGCGGCGCAGCAGCGCGGTCGCCCCGGCGGCGCGGCGCGCGCCCGCGCCGGGCTCCACCGGCAGCGGCGCCGCCGGCTCGGCGGCCAGGCTGCCCGGCTGGGGTTCGGTCACGGCAGCACCTCCGGCTTCGATGGGGATTCGCTCACGTCCGCTCCCTCACGCGCGGGTCGATCAGGGCGTAGACCACGTCGCTGAGCAGCTGCAGCACGATGAAGACCGCGACCGCCAGCAGGAGCAGGGCCTGCACCACGGGGTAGTCCTGCGCCTCGGACGCCCGGACCATCGCCTGGCCCAGGCCCGGCCAGGCGAAGACGCCCTCGACGATGACCGCGCCGCCCAGCAGGTTGCCGATCTGGATGCCGAGGACGGTGACGACCGGGCCCACGGAGTTGGGCAGCCCGTGCCGGACCAGCAGCCGCCGCCCCGTCAGGCCCCGCATACGCGCCGCGAAGTAGTACTCCTCGGTGACGGCCCGCTGCAGCGAGGCGGTCAGGAAGCGGGCCAGCACGGCGGCGGCGGGCAGCGCCAGGCAGATGCTGGGCAGGATCAGGAACTGGACGGACTCCACCGGGTCGTCGAAGAAGGAGACGTAGCCGCCGGAGGGCAGGAGCCTGAGGCCCACCGCGAAGACCAGGACCAGCACCACCCCGGTGACGTACGTCGGCACGGCGAGCATCAGCACGTTGACCGAGGCGAGCAGCGTACGCAGCCAGCCGCGCCGGACCACGGCACCGGCGATGCCGAGGGGGAAGGCCAGCAGCAACGCCAGCACCAGCGCGGACAGCGCCAGCATCCCCGTGTTGCCGATGCCGCGCGAGACGATCTCGGACACCTCGGCGCCGTTGACGAAGGATGTCGACAGGTCGCCGCGCACCACGCCGCCGATCCAGTCGCCGTACTGCTCCACCAGCGGCCGGTCCAGGCCCAGCTCGTGCCGCGCCGCCTCCACCGCCTCCGGCGGCGCGTCGGGTCCGGCGAGGGTGGCCGCCGGGTCGCCGGGGGACAGGCGCAGCACCAGGAAGATCGGCACGGTCGCCAGCAGCAGGACCAGGACGCCGGTGGGCAGCTTGCGCAGCAGGTAGCGGAGCATCGCCTCACTCCTCCTTCAGGCCAGGTAGGCGTCGTCGAGGTCCAGGTTGTTGAACATCGTGTAGCCGATGTCCCGCAGCGCGTCGCTGGTGACGAAGGACTGCGAGCTGCTCACCAGGTCGATGACGAACTGCTCCTCCAGCAGCAGCCGCGTGACCTCGGCGTAGACCTCCGCCGCCTCCGCCCGGTCGGTGGTCTTCCAGGCGCGGTCGGCCAGCGTGCGGTAGCGGTCGCTGTCGAAGTTCGAGGCGTTGGCGGTGGCGTTGAAGGGGAACGCCCCGTTGAGCAGGGTGGCCGGGTTGAGCTGTCCGAAGCCGTGCCCGGCGACCCACAGGCCCGGCAGGTTCGAGGTGGAGAGCCGCGCCTGGAAGTCGGCGGGCTGGTAGACGACGATCTCCACGTCGAGGCCGACCGCGCGCAGCCCGTCCTGCACGACCTCGGCGGTGGAGCGGTCGCCGCCCGGCTCGCTGGAGCGGATCGCGAGGTCGAGGGAGGCGCCGACCACGCCCGCCTCGCGCAGCAGCGCCCGGGCCCGGCCGGGGTCGTGGTGGTAGTGCCGGGCGGCCCGCCGGTCGTACGCCGGGTTGGTGGGCGTCCAGGGGCTGGAGGCGGTGCGGCCCACCTCGTCCACCACCATGCGCAGCACCTTGTCGCGGTCGACGGCGTACGCGATGGCCTGCCGCACCCGGCGGTCGCTCAGCGGGTCGACGGTGACGTTGCAGCCCAGGTAGTGGCCGTAGTCGTTGGTGTCCAGCTCGTGGACGGCGAGCCGGTCATCGGCCCGCACGTTGTGCAGGTGGTTGCCGTTGAGCTGGAAGCCGAGGTGGGTCTGGCCGCTCTGCAGCGCGGCGACGATGGCCTGCTGTTCGCCCACGATGCGCAGCTCGACCTCGTCGAGGAAGGGGCGTCCGGGCCTGAAGTAGTCAGGGTTGCGCCGGAAGCTCAGCGAGACACCGGGGGAGTAGTCGGTGAAGAGGAACGGGCCGGTGCCGTTCAGCTCCGCGCCGGTCTGGAGCCCGTCGAGCGTCTCGTGGTCGGCGATGAACATGATCTCGCACAGGTCGAAGAAGTTGCTCACGCCGTGGGCCAGACGCAGCGTTACCTCGTGCGGCCCGCCGGCCTCGGCGTCGGTGACGGCCGCGGCGGTGGAGCGCAGCTGCCCGGGGGCGCCCTCCTCGCTGGCCTGCCAGCGGACGTTCTCGATGACGTCGTCGGGGCCGAAGGGCCGCCCGGTGTGGAAGCGCACGTCGTCGCGGAGCCGGAGGGTGATGGTGCGCCCGCCGTCGCCCACCTCCCAGTCGGTGGCGAGGGAGGGGCGGGGGGTGAGCGTGGCGTGGTCGTACGCCGTGAGGGTGTTGAAGACGAGCCGCTGCCAGGTGGCGTTCGGGGTGTTCTGCTGCCGGAAGGTGGGGAAGTTCGCGTCGTCGACCTGGGAGAGCACCACGGAGCCGCCCCGCCGCCGCCCGCCGCCGGAGTCGCCGACCTCGCGCGCCACCGGGGTGCAGCCGCCCGTCGTCCCCGCCGCCCCGGCGACCACGGCCGCCGCTCCCGTCAGACCCAGGTGCTTGAGCAGCGTGCGCCGTCCCACCGGCGAACCGGGAGTGGCAGACATCGGTGTCCTCTCGGCGAGCTCCACATGATCGGGATATGAATATCACCTAATCAGCGCGTTGCGGCCGCATCAAGGGATCTGGCGAGAAAACGGCCATCGCGTCGCGGTATCGAGGGGGGCCGCTCGCGACGACCGCGCGGTTTCGTTTACGGTGCCACGGACGACAGGAGGAGACCACTCGTGCCCGATGCCGCGCCCGAAACGGAGATCGACACCTCCACTCCGGACCCCGCTCGCATGTACGACTGGTATCTGGGAGGCAAGACCCACTACCTGGTCGACGAGGAGGCCGGCCGCCGGGTCGTGGCGATCTGGCCGGGCATCAGAACCGCGGCCCGCGCCAACCGGGACTTCGTGATCCGGTCCACCCGCTTCCTGGCCCGCGAGGCCGGCATCCGGCAGTTCCTCGACATCGGAACCGGCATTCCCACCCCGCCCAACCTCCACGAGGTCGCCCAGGCCGAGGCCCCCGACTGCCGCGTCGTCTACACGGACAACCGCATCATCGTGCTGCGCTACGCCCAGGCGTTACTGCGCAGCTCCCCCGAGGGCCGCACCGCCTACGTGCACGCGGACGTCACCGACCCCGACAGCGTCCTGAACGCCCCCGATCTGCGGGAGACGCTCGACCTCTCCCGCCCGGTGGCGCTGTGCCTCAACGCGCTGCTGCACTACGTCACCGACAAGCAGGGCCCGTACGAGATCGTCTCGCGCCTGGTGGAGGCGCTGCCCTCCGGCAGCTACGTGACCCTCACCCACCTCACCGCCGACCTGGACCCGGCGACGTTCGAGCAGCTGCGCGGGCTGCGCGACAGCTGGCGCGGCCCGGACGGACAGTGGCGCAGCCGGGAGGAGATCGAGCGCTTCTTCGAGGGCCTGGAGATCGTGGACCCCGGGCTGGTGGTGCCCCACCGCTGGCGGCCCGATCCCGCCAAGCCGGCTCCCCCCGAGTTCACCGACGCGTCGGTCTCGATGTACGCCGGGGTCGCCCGCGTGCCGTAACGCCCCGCCCGGCGGGCGGGGCGCGCGTCACCGTAACGCCGTGGGCGGCGGCGCCGTGCTGTCGCGGATCACCATGTGGGTCGGCACCAGCGTGGTGCCGCGCTCGGCGGAGTCGGTGCGCACCTGCCGCAGCACGCCCTCGACCAGCAGGCGGCCGACCTCGGCGAAGTCCTGGTGCACGGTCGTCAGCGGCGGGGAGAACGACGCGGCCCCCGGGATGTCGTCGAAGCCCACCACGCTGATGTCCTCCGGCACCGCCCGGCCGTGCTCGCGCAGCGCGCGCAGCAGGCCCAGCGCCATGTGGTCGTTGGCGGCGAAGATGGCCGTGCAGCCGGGCTCGCGCGCCAGCCGCAGCCCGGCGCGGTAGCCCGACTCCGCCGACCAGTCACCGCGCACCAGCGGCGGCACCGGCCGCCCGGCCTCGGTCAGCGTGGCGCGCCACGCCTCGACCCGCCGCCCCGCCGCGAAGGACTTCTCGGGCCCGGCCAGGTGCCAGACGGTTTCGTGCCCCAGGCCGAGCAGGTGCTCGACGGCCTGGCGTGCCCCGCCCGCCTGGTCGGCGTCGACCACGCAGTAGCGGTCGCCGGCGTCGGAGTCCGCCACCGCCACCAGCACGCCCGGCGGCAGCGAGACCGTGGCGGAGTCCAGCATGTGGACGTCCATGATCACGATGATGGCGTCGACCGCGAGTTCGCCAAGACGCGTGAACGCGCCGTGCACCCTGCCCTTGGTGGGGGCGGCCACGGGCAGCAGCGTCACGGCGTACCCCTGCGTGGCCGCGGAGTTCGCGATCGCCTCCAGGGTGCGGACGTTGCCCGTGGTCGAGAGGGTGAAGACGATCACGCCGATCGTGCGGAACTCGCCCCGCTTCAGCGCCCGGGCCGCGCTGTTGGGCCGGTACCCCAGCTCCTCCATTGCGGCGAGCACCCTCCGGCGCGTCGCCTCGACGACGCCGGGATGGCCGTTGGCCACGCGCGAGACGGTCTGCGAGGACACACCCGACCGCCGGGCCACGTCCGCCATCGACACCCGCCGTCTGCGGCGCGGCGCTGGGATATCCGCGAGTTCCTCCACCTTCGCCCTTCCCATCGTCACCTGATCACCGAAGCGTTCGACGGTGGCCCTTGACGACCACCATCGAGCAGTGTAAGCATCACGCTAATCAATGTTTACGCAAACATCACCTATATCAATCATTTTCCACCAGGCAATGGTTCCGTGACCTGCACCGCGAGGAAGTGAACATGACAGCGTTGTCACCGCCGGTGGCCAAGGGGCGCCCCGCCCGGGCGCGCCGGGGCGCCGGCCGCCGCCGGAGCTGGGCAGGGTGGGGCTTCATCGGGCCGTTCATGGCGGTCTTCTCCCTGGTGTTCCTGGCCCCGATCGCCTACTCGGTCTACCTCAGCCTCTACCGCGACCAGCTCATCGGCGGCACCTCGTACGTCGGCCTGGAGAACTACCAGGACGTGCTGGACGACGCGAAGTTCTGGGAGGGCCTGACCCGCGTCGGGCTCTTCCTCTGCGTCCAGGTCCCCATCATGCTGGGCATCGCGATGCTCGTCGCCCTGGCCATCGACTCCGGGCGGCTGTACGGCAAGAGCTTCTTCCGCATCACGATCTTCCTGCCCTACGCCGTGCCCGCCGTCGTCGCCACCCTCATGTGGGGCTTCATGTACGGCGACCGCTTCGGCCTGATCGCCAACATCAACGACACCTTCAACGCCGACCTGCCCGACCCGCTCTCCTCCAGCCTGGTGCTCGCCTCCATCGGCAACATCGTGACCTGGGAGTTCGTCGGCTACAACATGCTGATCTTCTACTCCGCGCTGCGCGTGATACCCCACTCCCTCTACGAGGCCGCGGAGATCGACGGCGCCAGCCAGCTGCGCGTCATCACCGCCATCAAGCTCCCCGCGCTGCGCGGCGCCATCGTGGTCGCCACGATCTTCTCGATCATCGGCAGCTTCCAGCTCTTCAACGAGCCGAGCATCATGCAGAACCTGGCGCCCAACGCCATCACCACCGACTTCACCCCCAACCTCTACGCCTACTCGCTGGCGTTCAACGGCCAGCAGCAGAACTACTCGGCCACGGTCGCGATCGTCATGGGGGTCGTCACCATGATCATCGCCTACATCGTGCAGCTCCGCGGCATGCGAAAGGACGCGTGACTTCCAGCGATGAGCACCTCGACCGCGGCTTCCTCCCGCTCCGGCTCGCCACGACCCCGCCACCGCCCCGCCTCCCCGCTGCGCACCCCGCGCCGCGCACCGCGCCTGCACACCGTGTCCCGGCCGCGCCGCAGCATCACGCTCACCCTGCTGACCGGCCTGGTCCTGGTCTACACGGTGGTGCCGCTGCTGTGGCTGTTCATCAACTCCACCAAGACGCAGGCCAGCCTGATGGACTCCTTCGGGCTGTGGTTCAGCGGCGACTTCGCGTTCTTCACCAACATCGGCGACACCCTGACCTACGACGACGGCGTGTTCGTGCGCTGGCTGCTCAACACCCTGCTGTACGTGATCCTCGGCGCCGGCGGCGCGACGATGCTGGCCGTGCTCGGCGGCTACGCGCTGGCCAAGTTCGACTTCCCCGGCAAGCGCGCGGTCTTCGCCATCGTCGTCGGCGGCGTCGCCGTGCCCGGCACGGCCCTGGCCGTGCCGACGTTCCTGATGTTCAGCGAGATGGGCCTGACCAACACCCCCTGGGCGGTCATCATCCCGTCCCTCATCTCGTGCTTCGGTCTCTACCTGATGTGGGCCTTCGCCGCGGAGGCGATCCCCACGGAGCTGATGGAGGCCGCGCGCATCGACGGCGCGGGCGAGCTGCGCACCTTCGTCAGCGTCAGCCTGCCGCTGTTGGCGCCGGGCATGGTCACCGTGCTGTTGTTCAACGTGGTCCACACCTGGAACAACTACTTCCTGCCGCTGATCATGATCAAGGACCCGAACTGGTACCCGCTGACGGTGGGCCTGAACTCCTGGAAGGACCAGGCGTTCACCGCCGGCGGCGAGGCCGTCTTCAACCTCATCATCACCGGCTCCCTGCTGACGATCATCCCGCTGATCGTGGCCTTCCTCCTCCTCCAGCGCTACTGGCAGTCGGGCCTGTCCGCCGGCAGCGTCAAGGAATAGGCGAAGCCTCCCCCACACCCTCCACCCACCTCTCGACAATGAAGTGAGAACACCCACCATGAGGATCACGAGATTCACCACGACCGCGGCCGCGGCATGCGCTCTCGCCCTGACGCTCGCCGCCTGCGGCTCGGACGACGACTCCGGCGGCGACGCCGGCTCGCCCGACGACGTCAAGGCGGCTCTGGAGGAGGGCGGCAAGCTCACCGTCTGGGCCTGGAGCAGCACCATCCGCGAGGCCGCCGAGGCGTTCGACAAGGCACACGACAACATCACCGTCAACCTGGTCAACGCCGGCACCAACCAGGACCAGTACACCGCTCTGCAGAACGCCATCGACGCCGGCAAGGGAGTGCCGGACGTGGCGCAGATCGAGTACTACGCCCTGCCGCAGTACGCCATCGCCGAGTCCGTCACCGACCTGAGCTCCTTCGGCGCCAACGAGCTTGAGAGCACCTTCACCACCGGCACCTGGAACTCCGTCCACCCCGGCGGCAGCGAGGGCATCTACGGCCTGCCCGTGGACTCCGGTCCGATGGCGATGTTCTACAACAAGAAGGTCTTCGACGAGGCCGGCATCGAGGTTCCCGCCACCTGGGACGAGTACGTGCAGGCCGCCCGCGACCTCCACGAGGCCAACCCCGACTCCTACATCGCCGGCGACGTCGGCGACGCCGGCTTCACCACCAGCATGATCTGGGCGGCCGGCGGCACGCCGTACCAGGTCGACGGCACCAACGTCACCGTCGACTTCTCCCAGGAGCCGACCCAGCGCTTCGCGGACACCTGGCAGCAGCTCATCGACGACGAGCTCCTGGCCGACATCCCCGGCTGGTCCGACGAGTGGTACCAGGCCCTCGGCGACGGAACCATCGCGACGCTCGTCACCGGCGCCTGGATGCCCCCCAACTTCGAGTCCGGCGTGGCCAACGCCTCCGGCGACTGGCGCGTTGCCCCCATGCCCCAGTGGGAGGAGGGCGGCGAGTTCGCCACCGCCGAGAACGGCGGCAGCTCGCTGGCCATCCTGGAGGCCAGCGAGAAGGACGCCCTGGCCTACGCCTTCATCGAGTACATGACGACCGGCGAGGGCTCGCAGCTCATGCACGACCTCGGCTCCTTCCCCGCCGACACCGCCACCCTGGAGTCCGAGGAGTTCCTCAACAGGGAGTTCGAGTACTTCGGCGGCCAGAAGGCCAACGAGATCCTCTCCGAGGCCGCGGCCGGCGTCAGGCAGGGCTGGTCGTACCTGCCCTACCAGGTCTACGCCAACTCCATCTTCAACGACACGGTCGGCCAGGCGTACGTCTCCGGCACCACCCTGGCCGAGGGCCTCAAGGACTGGGAGGACCAGTCCGTGACGTACGGCAACGACCAGGGCTTCACCGTCAACCAGTAACCGCACACCGCACGCAAGGAGAGTAAGGAGTCCGATGTCCCCCGCCCCCTCGCCCGGCCGCTGGCTGCGCTGGCCCGACGGCGCCACAACGCCCAGGTTCGCCTACGGCGCCGACTACAACCCGGAGCAGTGGCCGCGCGAGGTGTGGCGGGAGGACATCGCCCTGATGCGCGAGGCGGGCGTCAACATCGTCTCCCTCGCCATCTTCTCCTGGGCCCGCCTCCAGCCCGCCGAAGACGCCTGGGACTTCGGCTGGCTGGACGAGGCCATGGACCTCCTCCACGCCGGCGGCATCGCCGTCGACCTGGCCACCGCCACCGCCTCGCCCCCGCCGTGGCTCACCACCGCCCACCCCGAGATCCTGCCGGTCACCGCCACCGGCGAGACCGTCTGGCCCGGCGCCCGCCAGCACTGGCGGCCCACCTCGCCCGTCTTCCGCGAGCACGCGCTGCGCCTGGTCACCGCGCTGGCCGAGCGGTACGCCGGCCACCCCGCGCTCGCCGCCTGGCACGTCAGCAACGAGCTGGGCTGCCACAACATCTACGACTACTCCGACGACGCCGCCCGCGCCTTCCGCGCCTGGCTGCGCGCCCGCTACGAGACCCTCGACGCGCTCAACCACGCCTGGGGGACGGCGTTCTGGTCCCAGCGCTACACCGACTTCGAGCAGATACTCCCGCCCCGGCTGGCCGCCTCCCACCCCAACCCCACCCAGCAGCTCGACTTCAAGCGCTTCTCCTCCGACGCCCTCAAGGACTACCTGCGGGCCGAGCGCGAGGTGCTGCGCCGCGCCACCCCCGAGGTGCCGGTCACCACCAACTTCATGGTGATGGGCGAGACCAAGGGCATGAACTACGCCGACTGGGCCGCCGAGGTCGACTTCGTCGCCAACGACCACTACGTGGTGCCGGGGCCGCAGGCCGTCGACGAGCTGTCGTTCTCCGCCAACCTCACCGGCAACCTCGCCGGCGGGCGCCCCTGGTTCCTGATGGAGCACTCCACCTCGGCCGTCAACTGGCAGCCGGTCAACCGCGCCAAGCGCCCCGGCGAGCTGGCGCGCGACTCCCTGCTGCACGTCGCCCACGGCGCCGACGCCGTCTGCTTCTTCCAGTGGCGCCAGTCGGCCGCCGGGGCCGAGAAGTACCACTCCGCGATGGTGCCGCACGCCGGCGCCGACAGCGAGGTCTTCCGCTCCGTCACCCGCCTCGGGCGGCTGCTGGCGGACGACCTCGCCCCTGCGGCCGGCTCGGCGCGCCAGCCCGCCCGCGCCGCCGTCCTCTTCGACTGGGAGTCGTGGTGGGCCAGCGAGCAGGACTCCCACCCCACCTCCCTGCTGCGCTACCGCCAGGAGGCGCTCGACTGGTACTCGGCGTTCCTCGCCCTCGGCGTCCGCGCCGACGTGATCCCGGCCGGCGCCGGACCGGACGGCTACGACCTCGTCGTCGCGCCCGTCCTCCACCTCGTGACCAGCGCGCTGGCCAAGGAGCTCACCCGCTACGCCGAGGGCGGCGGCCACCTGGTCGCCACCTACTTCTCCGGCATCGTCGACGAGCACGACCACGCCTGGCTCGGCGGCTACCCCGGCGCGCTGCGCGAGCTGCTCGGCGTCCGCGTCGAGGAGTTCGCCCCGCTGCCGGACGGCGAGTCCGTCGCGCTGGACAACGGCACCACCGGCACGCTGTGGACCGACCGCGTCGAGGTGATTGACCCCGCCACCGAGATGCTGGCCCGCTACGCCTCCGGGGACCTCGCCGGGCGGCCCGCCGTCACCCGCCGCCCGGCCGGCGCGGGCTCCGCGGCGTACGTGTCGACGCGCCTGGGACCGGGGGGACTCCAGCCCGTGCTGGCCCGGCTCCTCGACGCGGCCGGCGTCGGCAGCGAGCTGCCCGCCCCGGCGCGCGGGCGGGTCGAACTCGCGGTGCGCGTGGGCGCGGACGGCGCGGCGTACTGGTTCCTCGTCAACCGCACCGACGAGCCGGTCGAGGTGCCCGGCGTCGCCGGCGAGCTGCTGACCGGATCCCGTGTTGGCGAGGCCGGGGCGGATGGGGCGGCCCCGGTCCTCCTCGAAGCCCGCGGCGTCGCGGTACTGCGCCGCGACCAAGCCATGGGCTGACGGACCAGACTCTTTGCCCCACACTGGTCCCCGTGACTCCGCTCCCCCACCCGAAGGAGGGGGCTTCCAACCCGCAGGTTGCGGTCCAGCCCGAACCGGCCCCATTCAGAGCAGGCATAGACTACCAAACCGATGGATCTTCAGATCACCGCCACCGACCCGGCGCACCCGGCGACCATGCTGGACCTGCCCTGGGACGTGCCGCTCGAGGAGTGGCCCGAGAAGCACCTGGTCGCCCTGCCCCGGGGCATCTCCCGGCACGTCGTGCGCTTCGCCCGTGCCGGGAGCGAGGTCTTCGCGCTCAAGGAGGTGGGGGAGTACGCCGCGGTGCGCGAGTACGGGCTGCTGCGGGACCTGGACCGGCTTGCGGTGCCGGCCGTCGACCCGGTGGCGGTGGTGACCGGCCGCTACGACGCGCAGGGCGAGGCGCTGGAGCCGGTGCTCATCACGCGGCAGCTGAAGGGCTCGCTGCCCTACCGCTCGATGTTCGAGACGACGATGCGGCCCTCCACCATCAAGCGGCTGCTGGACGCCCTGGCCGTGCTGCTGGTCCGGCTCCACCTCAGCGGCTTCGCCTGGGGCGACTGCTCGCTGTCCAACACCCTCTTCCGCCGGGACGCCGGCGCCTACGCCGCGTACCTGGTGGACGCCGAGACCGGGCAGATCCAGCCGAAGCTCACGCGGGGGCAGCGGGACTACGACCTGGAGGTGGCGCAGGTCAACATCATCGGCGAGCTGATGGACCTGGAGGCGGGCGGCTCCCTCCACCCGGCCGTCGACCCCGTGCAGTTCGGCGAGGAGATCGTCGCCCGCTACGGCGAGCTGTGGCACGAGCTGACCCGCACCTCGGTCTACCCCAAGGACAAGCGTCACTACATCGACCGCCGCATCCGCCGCCTGAACGACCTCGGCTTCGACGTCGCGGAGATGCAGATCCAGCGCTCGCCGGGCGGCGACACCGTCACCTTCCTGCCGAAGGTGGTGGACGCCGGGCACCACCAGCGGCAGCTGCTGCGGCTGACGGGCCTGGACGCGGAGGAGAACCAGGCGCGCAGCCTGCTGAACGACCTGGAGACCTGGATGGCGACCCAGGAGGACTACGCCCCGGGCGACCCTCTCGGCGCCCGGCCCGAGGTGCTGGCCCACCGCTGGGTGCGCGACGTCTTCCGCCCGGCGGTCCGCGCCGTGCCCCTGGAACTGCGCGAGGGCATGGACACCGCGCAGATCTACCACGAGCTGCTGGAGCACCGCTGGTACCTCTCGGAGCGGGCCCAGCGCGACATCGGGATGGACTCCGCCGCCGAGGACTACGTGCGCACCATCCTGCCGCGCCGCAGCCACCCCGTGCCGATCGACCCGGAGGACGTCTGAGAGGGGTCCGGGGGCGTCCGGGCCCCGGTGGTGATCGCGGATCGCGGCTGTCAGTGGCGGCGGCCATAGTGGAGGAATGGGACACACGATCTGGGCCGAGGGGCTGGTCAAGCGCTTCGGCGAGACCACGGCACTGGCCGGCGTCGACTTCCGCGCCCCGCCCGGCTCGGTGCTCGGCCTGCTGGGGCCGAACGGCGCGGGAAAGACCACGGCGGTGCGGGTCCTGGCCACGCTGCTGCGGCCCGACGCGGGCCGCGCCAGCGTCGGCGGGCACGACGTGGTGCGCGAGGCGCACCGGGTGCGGCAGCTCATCGGCCTGACCGGGCAGTACGCCTCCGTCGACGAGCAGCTCACCGGCGTGGAGAACCTGCTGCTGATCGGCAGGCTGCTGGGCATGAGCCGGGCGGAGGCCCGGCGGCGGGCGCGGGAGCTGCTGGAGCGGTTCGGCCTGGCCGAGGCGGGCGGCAGGGCCGTCGGCACGTACTCGGGCGGCATGCGGCGCCGCCTGGACCTGGCGGCGAGCCTGGTGGGCAGGCCGCCGGTGCTCTTCCTCGACGAGCCGACCACCGGCCTGGACCCGCGGGCTCGCAGCGAGCTGTGGCAGCTGATCCGGCGTCTGGTCGCCGAGGGCGCCACGGTGCTGCTGACCACGCAGTACCTGGACGAGGCCGACGAGCTGGCCGACGAGATCGTGGTGATCGACCACGGCCAGGTGATCGCCACCGGCACCCCCGAGGAGCTCAAGCGCACCACGGGCGGGCGGACCCTGGCCGTGCAGCCCATGGAGGCCGACCGGCTGCCGCTGGTGCGGGGCGTGGTGGCGGAGCTGACCGGCGCCGAGCCGCAGGTGAAGGGGCAGCGGGTGACCGCACCCGCGGCCGACCCGGCGGTGCTGCCCGCCGTGGTGCGGCGGCTGGACGAGGCCGGGGTGCTCGTCACCGAGCTGGAGCTGCGGCTGTCCAGCCTGAACGAGGTGTTCCTCACTCTCACGGGCCGCCCCGCCGAGTCATCCGCCGAGGCGTCGGAACCCGAGGAGGCGAAGGAGGCGAGGACATGAGCACGGAGACGAGCGCCGCGCCGGCCGGGGAGCTGGCGCCGCGGGTGAGCCTGGGCCAGGGCGTGCGGCAGAGCCTCACCCTGGCCTGGCGCACCGTCGTCCAGGTGCGGCACAACCCGTTCGAGCTGAGCGACTTCAGCATCCAGCCCATCATGTTCGTGCTGCTGTTCACGTACGTCTTCGGCGGCGCGATCGCGGGCTCCGTCAGCGACTACCTGACGTTCATGCTCCCCGGCATGATCGTGATGAACATGCTGTTCGTCACGCTCTACGTCGGGCAGGGCCTCAACACCGACCTCAACAAGGGCGTCTTCGACCGGCTGCGCTCGCTGCCGATAGCCCGGTGGGCGCCGCTGGCCGGGCGCATCGCGGCCGACCAGGTGAAGCAGGCGTGGTCGATCGTGCTGGTGCTCGGCGTCGGGCTCATCCTCGGCTTCCGGCTCGGCTCGCCCGGGCCGCTGGGCATGCTGGGCGCGGGCGTGCTGCTGCTGGCGTTCGCGCTCGCCTTCTCCTGGGTCGCGGTGCTGGTGGGCCTGCTGGCCAAGGACGCGGAGCGGGTGCAGATCTTCGGCTTCACCGCCCTGTTCCCCGTCACTTTCGTCAGCAACGTCTTCGTGCCCGCCGACACCATGCCCGGCTGGCTCCAGGCGTGGGTCGACGTCAACCCCGTCAGCATCCTCGCCGAGGCGTGCCGCGGCCTGATGCTCGGCGGCCCGGTGGCCACGCCCGTCCTCCAGTCGCTGGCCTGGGCCGTGGCGATCGCCGCCGTCTTCGCGCCGCTGTCGGTGATGGTCTTCAAGCGGAAGGTGTAGGCGGAGGTGGGGGGTCGGCGCCGCCGGCGGCTACCAGCGGGCGTGGACCTGCTCGCGGATGCGCCGGTCGTACAGCTCGCGCACCGCCGCCAGCGTCGCCTCCGGCAGCGGCGGCAGCGCGGCGGCCGCGGCGTTGGCCCGCGCCTGCTCCGGCGAGCGGGCGCCGGGGATGACGGTGGTCACGCCGGGCTGCTGGATGATCCACCGCAGCGCGGTCTGCGCCGGGGTGGCCCCCTCGGGCGCCAGCGCCGCGAACTCGGCGGCCGCCTCGACGCCGGTGGGGAAGTCCACGCCCGAGAAGGTCTCGCCCTGGTCGAACGCCTCGCCGTGCCGGTTGAAGGTGCGGTGGTCGTCGGCGGCGAAGACCGTCTCCTTCGTGTAGCGGCCCGACAGCAGGCCGGAGGCGAGCGGCACGCGGGCGATGACGGCGACTCCCGCCTCCCGCGCGGCGGGCAGCACCCGCTCCAGCGGCTTGAGCCGGAAGGGGTTGAGGATGATCTGGACGCTCGCCGTGCCCGGCCGGGCGATCGCCGTCAGCGCCTCCTCGCACGTCTCGACGCTGACCCCGTAGGCGGCGATCCGCTCCTCCGCGACCAGCGTGTCGAGCGCGTCGAAGACCTCGTCCGAGGAGAAGACCGGCGTGGGCGGGCAGTGCAGCTGCACCAGGTCCAGGGTGTCCACGCCCAGGTTGGCACGCGAACGGTCGGTCCAGGCGCGGAAGTTCGCCAGCGTGAAGTGAGCCGGGTCCTGCGGCACCCGGCGGCCCATCTTCGTCGCCACCGTGATGCCGGCGCCGGGTCGGGCGCGCAGGAACGCCGCGATGACCCGCTCGCTGCGCCCGTCGCCGTAGACGTCGGCGGTGTCGAAGAAGGTGACGCCGGCCTCGGCGGCGGCGTCCAGCACGGCCAGCGCGTCGGCCTCGCTCACCTCTCCCCAGTCCGCGCCCAGCTGCCAGGTGCCGAGACCGATGACGGACGCCTGCCCGCCGGACCGTTCGCATGTTCGCCGCTCCATGGACGCATTCAACCAAACGTCCGGAACGCGACGCCCGGCCGGTCACACGGCCCGCTCGTCCTCCGGCCGCTGCTGCGGCAGGGCCTGCTCGGTCCAGATGCTCTTGCCCTCCGCGGTGAAACGGGTTCCCCAGCGCCGCGCCAGCGCCGCCACCAGCTGCAGGCCGCGCCCGCCCTCGTCGGTCTCGGCGGCGCGCCGCACGTGCGGCGAGGTGTGGCTGCCGTCGGAGACCTCGCAGATGAGGCTGCGGCTGCGCAGCAGCCGCAGCCCGATCGGGCCCCTGGCGTGCCGGATCACGTTGCCCACCAGCTCGCTGGCGAGCAGCTCCGTGGTGGTCGTCAGCTCCTCCAGCTGCCAGCGCTCCAGCTGCTCGCGCACGTGGTCGCGGGCCTCCCCGGCGGCGACGGGGTCCTCCGGCAGCGGCCAGGAGGCGATGTCCTCCTGCCGCAGCCGGTGCGTGCGCGCCACGAGCAGGGCCGCGTCGTCGCTGGTCTGCTGCCGCGACGGCAGCAGGGCGGTGACGAGGTCGTCGCACAGCGCCTCCAGCTCCTCGCCGCCGCCGACGCCGTCGCGCCCGCCGCCGGCCGCGCGGGCCGCCTCGCCCGCCGTCGCCAGGGTCCCTGCCAGGTGCGCCATGCCCTGGTCGATGTCGCGGACGGCCGACTCGACGAGGCCGTCGGTGTAGAGCACCAGCAGGCTGCCGTCGGGGAGCCGCAGCTCCCCGGTGTCGATCGGCGGGGTCGCCGCCCCCAGCGGCGCGTTGGGGTCGAGGTCCGGGAAGTGGACCCCGCCGTCCGGGTACACCACGGCGGGCGGCGGGTGCCCGGCGCGGGCGAAGACACAGCGCCGGGTCGCCGGGTCGTAGACGGCGTACAGGCAGGTGGCGTAGAAGTCGTCGCCGAGGTCGCTGACGATGTCGTTGAGGTGGCCGAGGATCTCGTCGGGCGGCAGCTCCAGGTCGGCGAGGGTGTGGACGGCCGTCCGCAGCCGCCCCATGGTCGCCGCCTCGGACAGCCCGTGGCCCATCACGTCGCCGATGACGAGCGCGACGCGGTCGGCCGACAGCGGGATGACGTCGTACCAGTCGCCGCCGACCTCCCCTCCCCGCTCGGCGGGCAGGTAGCGGGCGGCGGCGGTGACGGCCGGCAGCCGGGGCAGCTTCTGCGGCAGCAGGCCGCGCTGCAGCTCCTTGGCGCGGTGGTGCTCCTCGTCGTACAGCCGGGCCCGCTCCAGGGCCTGGGCGAGGAGGCCGCTGATCGCGGTGAGCAGGGTGCGCTCCTCGCCGTTGAGGCGACGCGGCTCGTCGAAGGCGATCACACAGGAGCCGATCGCCCGGCCCGAGACAATCAGCGGCAGGAACGCCCAGGCGCGCTTCCCCGACCGCTTCACCAGCGTCGTGGCTCCGGGGTAGCGGGCCAGGAACTCCTCGGGCGAGGCCAGGAACTGGGGGGAGTGGTCGCGGAAGGAGGTCATGATCGCGGGGGCGGACTCGATGGGCTGCCGGTCGATCATCCTCAGGAAGCCGGGCGTGTAGCCGATGGCGTGCACCACGTGCAACCGGTCCCCCTCCTCCACCACGGAGACGATCATCGCGGAGGCGTCGAACGGCGACATCACGTGCTCGGCGACGGCGGTGACCACGTCCCGCGAGCTGAGGGCCTCGGCCAGGGCGGCGGTCAGCCGGCCGATGCGGCCGGCCCGCCCGGAGGCCGCCCGCTCGGCCGCCTCCCGCTCGGCCTCCCGCCGCCGGCGCTCGGTGGCGTCGGTGACGTGAAGGGCGAGCCCGTCGGGCACTGGGACCAGCCGCAGGTGCAGCCAGTGGTCCCGGTCCGGCCAGGGGGCGTCGAACTCCGCCGGGGTGCCCTCGGCCGCCGCCCGGCGGCACCGGTCCGCCAGCCCCGGCACCCGCGCCACCGCCGGGACCTCCCACAGCGACCGGCCCGTCAGCTCGTCCTCCCCCGGGCCCCGGGGAGCCTCGGAGGCGCCCCCGCCGCCCAGCAGCAGCTCGGCCTGGCGGTTGGCGAAGGTGACACGCCCCTCGCCGTCGGCGGCGAGGAAGCCGTCGCTCATGTGCCGCAGAGCGCGTCCGACCGCCTCCAGCGCGGAGTGCGCCCGGGTGGTGTCCCACAGCGTGCCGATCATGCGCGCCGCCCGGCCGTCCTCGTCGGCGATCACCCGGCTCCGGGCCCGCACCCACACCCAGGAGCCGTCGTCCCGGCGCAGCCGGTACTCGAACTCGCCCTCGTCGCGGGCGCGGAGCACCCGGTCGACCTCGGCCATCGCCGTGGGCAGGTCGTCGGGGTGGATGAGGGACATCCAGGTCTCGGCGCGGCCGTCGAAGGACTCGGGGCCGATGCCCAGCAGCGTGAGCATCGGCTGGGTCCACGTCATCAGGCCGGTGCGGATGTCCCACTCCCAGGTGCCGACGCGCACCGCCCGCAGCGCCTGCCGGACGCCTTCCGCGTCGCCGGGCGAGGTCCGGGCGAACGCCAGCTCGTCCCGCTCGTCCTCCGCGGGACAGCCGCGGCGAATCCGGCCCGCCGCCCACTCCGCCACCTCGGCGAGCATCGCCAGCCGCGCCCGGTCCGGCTCGCCCGCCGCGTCCGGCAGCACCACGGCGAGCGTGCCCAGCGGCCCGTCCGGGTCGGGCAGCGGCACGGCGACCAGGGCGTTGCCCTCCACGGTCGCGGGCCGCCAGGCGGGGACGCCCTCGCGTGCCGCCCGCGACGGCGGGGTGTCGGCATCGCCGGGGACGTTCGCGAACGCCCGGGTCATCGAGCGCGGCAGCCCGCTGCTGGCCACCAGCCGCAGCCCCGACCCGGCGGCCCAGGTCCTGCGCAGGTGCGCCATGCCGCCGAGGCCCCCCAGCTCGGCCACCGCGTGCAGCAGCGCGAGGCGCAGCACGTCGCCTTCCCCAAGGTCCGCCTCGGCGGCGGTGAGCACGTCCAGCCGCCCAGCCATCCCATCCCTCGATCGGTCCGACCCGGAAGGATAATCGCACATCGCGCACTAATTACTCTATATCGGAGGTTTCGGCCACCGCTCAGCCGTCGCCGAGCGGCCAGGCGTCGAGCGTCTCGTAGCGCGGGCGCGCCCCCGGCACGCCCTCGGCCGGCAGGTGACTGCGCACCAGGCGGAACGCGGCCAGGGGCCACGGGCTGCCCGCGTAGTCCGCCAGGGCGGCTGCGTACGGCGCGAGATCGACGCGGTGCCGCCCCGGCCGCCCCCGCGCGAGCGTGAGATGCGGGCGGTACGGCCGGTCCCCGGGCATGGCGACGCCGCAGCGCCGGGCCGCGGCCACCGCCGACCCGGCCAGGGCGCGCAGGATCTCCCGGTCGCCCTCGACGCCCGCCCACAGCACCCGGTGGGCGAAGCGCCCCGCCCCCGCCAGCCGCAGCGTGCCCGGCCGGTGCCGACCGGCGCCGCGCGCGAGCCGCTCCCGCAGCGCGGGGACCAGCTCCTCCGCCACCGACCCGTAGAAGGCGAGCGCGAGGTGCCACTCCGCGGGCTCGGTCCAGCGCAGCCGGTCGGCGCCGGGCAGGGCGCGCACCCGCGCCACGGCGGCGGCCAGCTCGGCGCGGGCCGCCTCCGGCGGCACCACGGCCGCGAAGAGGCGCATCTCGCTCACCCGCTCAGTGTGGCGCGCCCGGCCGAGCCCCGCCCGTGCTGCGGTACGCCGCCCGCGGCGGGAGGATGGAGGTGTGGCGCACCGCGAGAAGGAGGCGGGCGGGCGAGCCGGCCGCCGCAGCGTCCCGCACACGGCCGACCTGCGGGTCGAGGCGTGGGCGCCCGGCCGCGAGGAGTGCCTGGCGCAGGTGGTGCGCGGCCTGGTCGAGGCGTTCGTCGACCTGGAGGCCGCGGCGGACACCGCGGCGCGGACACGCCCCCGCGAGGCCGTGATCAGGGGCGAGCGGGACGAGGACCTGCTCGTGGAGCTGCTGGACGAGGTCATCTACCGGCTCGACGCCGAGGGCGAGGTCCCGGTGGACCTGCGGATCGAGCCCGCCCCCGGCGGCCTGAAGGCGGACTTCGCCATGGCGGAGATGGCCGCGCTGCCGCAGGTGGGCGCGGCGCCGAAGGCGGTGACGCTGCACGGGCTCGCCTTCGGCCGCGGCCCGGAGGGTTTCGCCTGCTCGGTGACCCTCGATGTGTGACGTTCGGCGGTGACGTTCGGCGTGTGCCCCGACGGAAGACCCGGCGGGTGACCCGACGTGGGAAGGGAGTGAGGAGGCCATGGAGACCGAGTCCGTCGTGGAGCTCGTGGAGGAGGCGCGCTGCCGGTTCCGTATCCCCCGGCGGGGCGGGATGCGGGTGCCGGGCGTGGTCTTCGCCACCCGCGCCCTGCTCCCGGAGGCGTCGGGGGACCAGGCCCTGCAGCAGGTGGTGAACGTGGCGGCGCTGCCGGGCATCGTCGAGGCCTCCTACGCCATGCCCGACGTCCACTGGGGCTACGGCTTCCCCATCGGCGGCGTCGCGGCAACCGACGCCGACGCCGGCGGCGTCATCTCGCCGGGCGGCGTCGGCTTCGACATCTCCTGCGGCGTGCGCCTGCTGGCCGCGCCCGTCGACCGGGAGGCCCTCGGTCCTCACCTGACGCCCCTGATGGACCGCCTGGGCCGGACCATCCCCCGGGGCGCGGGCAAGGGCGCGGTGTGGCACATCGGCCGGAACGAGCTGGCGCACGTGCTGGCCGAGGGCGCGCGGTACGCCGTCGAGCGCGGCCACGGCGTGCCCCGCGACCTGGACCGCTGCGAGGACTCCGGCTCGCTGCCCGGCGCGGCGGCGGCCGGGGCGCTCAGCGACCGCGCGCTGGCCAGGGGCCTCGGCCAGCTCGGCAGCCTGGGCTCGGGCAACCACTTCCTGGAGGTCCAGGCCGTCGACCTGGTGTACAACGAGCCCGCCGCCCGCGCCATGGGCCTGGCCGAGGGCCGGGTCTGCGTCATGATCCACTGCGGCTCGCGGGGCCTGGGCCACCAGATCTGCACCGATCACGTCCGCACCATGGACCGGGCGATGCGCGGCTACGGCATCGAGGTGCCCGACCGGCAGCTCGCCGGCGTTCCGGTGGACTCGCCGGAGGGCCGCGACTACCTCGCCGCCATGGCCGCCGCCGCCAACTACGCCCGGGCCAACCGGCAGCTGCTCTCCGAGGCCGCCCGCCGGGCGTTCGAGTCGACCGTCGGCGGCGGACTCGACCTGGTCTACGACATCTCGCACAACATGGCCAAGATGGAGGAGCACGAGGTGGACGGCGCGCGGCGCCGGCTGTGCGTCCACCGCAAGGGCGCCACCCGCGCCTTCCCGGCCGGGCACCCCGACATCCCCGCCGACCTCGCCGAGTTCGGCCAGCCGGTGCTGATCCCCGGCACCATGGGCACCGCCTCGTACGTGCTGTCCGGCGTGCCGGGCGGCGACGCGTGGCACTCGGCCTGCCACGGCGCCGGCCGGGTCCGCAGCCGGCACCAGGCGGCACGCCAGGTCCGCGGCGGGACGCTGCGCGGCGAGCTGGAGGCGGCGGGCATCGCGGTCCGCGGCACCACGGCGCGCGGCCTCGCCGAGGAGGCGCCCCTGGCCTACAAGGACATCGACGAGGTGGTGGCGGCGAGCGAGGCCGCCGGCCTGTGCCGCAAGGTCGCCCGGCTGGTGCCCCTCGGCGTCGTCAAGGGGTGAGCCGGGACGATCGGGACGAAGCGGTGACGGAACGGGCCCAGGCGTTCGGCGGCGCGGCGCTCGCCGCCCTCTACGTGCTGCGGGTGCCGGCCGACGAGCTGCGCCTGAGCGAGAGCGCGGGCGGCCCGCCCTCCCGGTACGGCCTGGCCTCCCGCTACCCGCTCGCCGTCCGCTCGCCCCTCGCCGAGGCCGTCCGCACGGGCCGCCCGGTGTGGCTGGACGCCGCCGGCCTCGCGGTGTTCGGCGACGCCGCGCCCCGCGTCCCGCCGCCCGGCGGCTGCCTCGCCGCCCTGCCGCTGGGCGCCGAGGGCGGCCCGGTGGGCTGCCTCGTCGTCGTCGACGCCGTGGCGGAGGACTTCGACACCGACCGGCGCGGCTTCCTCGAGCTGTACGCCGCCCACCTCGCCGAACGCCTGGAGACCTCCGGCGGCCCGCGCGAGGGGCCGGTGGCGGGCGGCGTCATGGACCGCGTCCGCCTCGGCTCCTTCGCCCTGGCGCTGGACTCCGGCCGGGTCCACGCCGACACCGACGCCCTGGACCTGATGGGCATCGCCGCCGCCGACTTCGACGGGCGCCTGGAGACGCTGTTCGTCCACACCATCCCGGAGGACGTGCCCGCGCTCATGTCCATCGTCGAGCCCGCCTCCACGCCCGCCGTCAGCCGGGACCTGGAGTTCCGCATCCGCCGCCCCACCGGCGAGCTGCGCTGGCTCCACCTGCGCTGCCGCGTCCTGGCCAACGCCGACGGCCGGCCGCAGCGGCTGCTCGGCGTGGTCGCCGACGCCTCCCACCTGCGCCCCGGTGCCGACGACGTGGCCCGCGTGCAGCGGCTGTCCGCCACCCTGGCCACCGCCATCACCGTGCGGGACGTCAGCCAGGTGGCGGTGGACGCCCTGCGCGAACTGGGGGCCGACCGGGTGGTGCTGGCGGAGTCCGAGGCCGAGCGGCTCGTCGTCACCGCCCTCGACCCCCGCGACCCCGCCGCCTGGCCGCCGGTCTGGCGCGCCCAGTGGACCGAGGCCGTGCCGCTCTCCCCGGGCGCGGACGGCGGCGCCCCCGTGCTGCCGACCCTCCAGTCCGCGCTGCGCGAGGGCCGCATCGGCCTGTGGCCCGCCCGCAGCGAGCTGGAGCCGGGCCTGGCCGACATCGGCCCCGGGGGCCTGGCCGTGCTGCCGCTGACGGCCGACGGCCGCGTGGTGGGCGCCTGCGTGGTGGGCTGGCAGCGGAGGCACGAGTTCGGCACCGAGGAGCGCTTCCTGCTCACCGCCGCCGCCGGCCTGGTGGGCCAGGCCATGGTCCGCGCCCACGCCTTCGACGCCCAGCACGAACTGGCCGCCATGCTTCAGCGCAGCCTGCTGCCCCGCGCCCTGCCGCCGCTGCCCGGCGGCGTGGCCGTCGCCCGCTACCTGCCCGCCACGGTCGGCCTCGACGTGGGCGGCGACTGGTACGACGTGATCCCGCTCTCCGACCGCCACGTCGCCCTCGTCATCGGCGACGTGCAGGGCCACAGCGCCGCCGCCGCGACGATCATGGGCCAGATCCGCACCGCGATCCGCGCCTACGCCGTGGAGGGCCACTCCCCGGACGTGGTCGTCTCCCACGCCAACCGGCTGCTCGTCGGGATGGAGACCGACCTCTTCGCCACCTGCATGTACGTCGCGATGGACATGGAGGAGGGCGACACCTGGCTGGTGCGCGCCGGCCACCTGCCGCCGCTGGTGCGCGACCCCGACGGCGCCACCCGCGAGATCGAGGTCGAGGGCGGGCCGCCGCTGGGCGTGCTGGCCGAAGCCGAGTTCCCCATGACCACCCTCGGGCTGCCCCCCGGCACGGTGCTGACGCTGCTCACCGACGGGCTGGTGGAGTCGGCGAGCCTGCCCCTGGAGGACGGCATCGCCCGCGTGCGCGACGCCCTGGCCGCCACCGACCCCGCCGACCTCGGCGTGCTCGCCGACGCGCTGCTGGGCGGCGTCGGCCGCCGCGACGACGACGTGGCGCTGCTCCTGCTGCGCTACGACGGGATGCGCGTGCGCCCACGCCGGGCCGGCTGGACCGTGTGGCGGCTGCCCGAAGCCGTCGGCCACGCCCGGCGTTTCACCGCGCGGACGCTGCGCTCCTGGGACGTGGAGGAGGGCGCCGACACCGTCCTGCTCGTCGTCTCCGAGCTGGTGACCAACGCGCTGGTGCACACCCAGGGCCAGGTGCGGCTGGACCTCACGCTCGCCGGGAACCGCATGCGGGTCGCGGTCAGCGACTCCTCGCCCCGCACCCCGGTTCGGGCCGAGAGCGCGGACTGGGAGGCCACCGGCGGCCGGGGCATCCTGCTCGTCGCCGCCGTCACCACCTCCTGGGGGTCGGTGCCGCTCAGCGGCGGCAAGCAGGTGTGGGGCGAGATCGCGCTGCCGCCGCGCGAACCGGAGCACGCGGACACCGGCCAGGAGAAGCGCATATTGCAACTATTATCCGTTTAGTGACGTATGGTGGCATACGTCACGTTCCCCTCCGCCGCCGGAAGGAAGCGCCCATGGCAACGGTGGCCCGCCGATCCGGCGTCATCGTGGCCGCCGTCTCCTCGGCCCTGGCACTGGCGCTCGCCCTCGTCGCCTGCGGCGGCGCCGACGGCTCCGCCGGCCGGGCCGTCGACGGCGGCTCCCTCGCCGTCGGCCTGCTGCTGCCCGACAACCTCGGCCGCTGGGAGGGATTCGACCGGCCCAGCGTCGAGCAGGCGGTGCGGGGGCTCTGCGAGGGCTGCACGGTGGAGACCGTCAACGCCCAGGGCGACGTGGGCACGCAGCAGCAGCAGGTGGACTCGTTGATCACCCGGGGATTCGACTCGCTGATCCTCATCCCCATCGACGCCAAGGCCATCAGCGCCTCCGTCGAGCGGGCGCGCGAGGCCGGCATCCCCGTCGTCTCCTACGACCGCCTCGCCGAGGGGCCCGTCTCGGCGTACGTCTCCTTCGACAACGAGCAGGTCGGCAGGCTCCAGGGCCGGGCGCTGCTCCACGCGCTCGGCGGCCGCGCGGAGCGCTCCACGATCGTCATGATGAACGGCGACCCCAGCGACCCCAACGCCGGCGAGTTCCGCAGGGGCGCGCTGGAGATCCTCTCCGGCCGGGTGGAGATCGGCGAATCCTTCGACACCTTCCGCTGGAACCGGGAGCGCGCGTACACCAACATGGCCGGGGCCATCGTCGACCTCGGGCCCGACCGGGTCCACGGCGTGCTGGCCGCCAACGACAGCATCGCCTCCGGCGTCGTCGCCGCCCTGAACGCCGCCGGCTTCGACCCCCCGCTGCCCCCCGTCACCGGCCAGGACGCCGAGCTGTCCGCCATCCGGCTCATCCTGCGCGAACAGCAGTACATGACGGTCTACAAGCCCTTCCAGCTGGAGGCCGGCGCCGCCGCCGAGATGGCCCTCGCCCTCGCCCGCGGCGAGTCCCTGCGCAGCATCGCCGACGAGACCGTCGCCAACGACACCCGGCCCGACATCCCCGCCGTACTGGCCACCCCCATATCCGTGACCGCCGACACCATCGACGAGACCGTCGTCAGGGACGGCCTCTACACGATCGACCAGATCTGCGCCCCGGAGGAGGTCGCGGCCGCCTGCGCCCGCGCCGGGCTCACCGGGCCGTCCGCCGGGTAGCCGAGGAGGTGAGGCAACGTGCCACCCGTCCCCATGCTCCGGCTGCGCGGCGTCTCCAAGCACTACGGCGCCCTCCAGGCACTCGGCGACGTGGAGTTGGAGGTCCGCGCCGGCGAGGTCGTCGCCCTCGTCGGCGACAACGGCGCGGGCAAGTCGACGCTGATCAAGGTGATCGCCGGCACCGACCCCGCCGACGAGGGGACCATCGAGTGGAAGGGCGAGGTCGTCCGCCTGGGCCGCCCCCACGACGCCCAGGCCCTCGGCATCGCCACCGTCTACCAGGACCTCGCGCTGTGCGAGAACCTCGACGTCGTCGGCAACCTCTTCCTCGGCCACGAGATCCGGCGGGCCGGCGTGCTGGACGAGGTCGAGATGGAACGCCGCGCCCGCGAGCTGCTCGACCTGCTCGCCGTCCGCATCCCCAACCTGCGCACCCCCGTCGCCTCGCTCTCCGGCGGCCAGCGCCAGACCGTCGCCATCTCCCGGGCGCTGCTGAGCGAGCCGCAGGCCCTGCTCCTCGACGAGCCGACCGCCTCCCTGGGCGTGGAGCAGACCGCCCGCACCCTCGACCTGATCGAGCAGCTGCGCGACCGGGGGCTCGGGGTGCTGATCGTCAGTCACAACCTCGCCGACGTGAAGGCCGTCGCCGACGAGGTCGCGGTGCTCCGGCTCGGCCGCAACAACGGCTTCTTCGACGTGAACACCACCTCCCAGGAGCAGATCATCGCCTCCATCACCGGCGCCACGGACAACGCCCCGGCGCGCGCGGGACGGGCCTGGCCGTGACGCCCGGCACGACCCCCGGGACGACGCCCGGCACGGCCACCGGCACCGACCCGCGCCTGCCCGCCCGCGAGCCGGGCCTGGCGGGCTACCTCGCGGACTTCCGGCGCCGCATGCGCGGCGGCGAACTCGGCTCCGTCCCGGTCGTCGTGGGCCTGGCCATCATCTGGGTCACCTTCGGACTGCTGGACTCCAGCTTCCTGTCGCCGCGCAACCTGTCCAACCTCAGCGTGGACATCGTCGGCATGGGCATGATCACCATCGGCGTCGTCTTCGTGCTGCTGGTCGGCGACATCGACCTGTCGGTCGGCTCGGTCAGCGGCCTGGTCGCCGCCGTCTTCGCCGTGATGAACGTCAACCACGGCGTCCCCGAGCCGCTCGCCGTCCTCGTCGCGGTCCTCGCCGGCACGGCGACCGGCGCCATCCACGGCTTCTTCGTCGCCCGCGTCGGCGTGCCGGCGTTCATCGTCACCCTCGCCGGGCTGCTGGGCTGGAACGGCCTGATGCTCTACCTGCTGGGCAGTTCGGGCACCATCATCCTCGACGACACCGGCATGGTCGCCGACCTGACCGACGACTACTACCACGGCGTGACGGGGTACGGCATCGCGGCCGTCGGCGTGCTCGTCCTCCTGCTCGTCTCCCACCGCACCTCGCGCCGCCGCGCCGCCGCCGGGGTGCCCGCGCGCCCGCTCGCCGAGATCGCGGTGCGCACAGCGGTCCTGGCCGCCGCGGCCTTCACCGCGGCGGCCGTGCTCGCCGAGTTCCAGGGCCCGCCGCTGGCCCTGCTCATCTTCCTCGCCGTCGTCGTCGGCCTCGACTTCCTGCTGCGCCGCACCTCCTACGGCCGGAACGTCTTCGCGCTCGGCGGCGGCGTGGAGGCGGCCCGCCGCGCCGGCATCGACGTGGTGCGGGTGCGGATCTCCGTCTTCATGGTCTCCGGCACGATGGCCGCGATCGGCGGGCTCTTCCTCGCCTCGCGGCTCACCTCCGTCAGCCAGGAATCGGGCTCCGGCGACCTGCTGGTGAACGTCATCGCCGCGGCCGTCATCGGCGGCACCAGCCTCTTCGGCGGGCGCGGCACCACCTGGTCGGCGCTGCTGGGTGTGCTCGTCATCCAGTCGATCGCCTCCGGCATGGCGCTGCTCGGCATCCAGGTGGCGGTGCAGTTCATGATCACCGGCGGCGTGCTGCTGGCCGCCGTCGTCATCGACTCGCTCTCCCGCCGCCTGCAGAAGGCCCACGGCCGGGCGTGACGGCGTAGCGCGGGGTCGGCCGGGCGGCGGGAGCGGGCCAGAGCCGGCCCGCACTGGACTGACATGAGGTGCTCCTTCTCCTCCACGACGGGACGTCGCCCGGCTCCGCGCAACCCCTGACACACGCGTTCCGGCTCAGCGCCGCAGCCGCAGCCCCTGCATGCCGCCGTCCACCGCCAGGTCGGTGCCGGTGGTGGCGCCGGAGCGGGGGCTGGCGAGGTACGCGATGGCGGTGGCGACCTCCTCGGCGGTCACCAGGCGGCCGGTGGGCTGCCGGGCCTCCAGCGCCGCCCGCTCGGCGGCCGGGTCCTCGGCGGCGTCCAGCAGCCGGGCCACCCACGGGGTGTCGGCGGTGCCGGGGTTGACGCAGTTGACGCGGACGCCCTCGGCGACGAGGTCGGCGGCGCTGGCGCGGGTCAGGGCGAGCACGGCGCCCTTGGTCGTCGAGTACAGCGCCCGGTTGGGCAGCCCGGCGGTGGCGGCGACGGAGCAGGTGTTGACGATCGCGGCGTGCCGCGAGCGGCGCAGGTGGGGGAGGGCGGCGCGGCTGACGCGGACCATGCCGAGGACGTTGACCTCGAAGACGCGGCGCCACTCCTCGTCGGGGTTGTCCTCGATGGTGCCCTGCGCGCCGATGCCGGCGTTGTTGACGAGGATGTCCAGCCCTCCGCCGAGGCGTTCGACGGCCGTGGCCACCGCCTCCCGCACCGAGGCGTCGTCGGAGACGTCGCAGCGCACGCCGATGAGCGGCTCCGGCACCTCGGCGTTGAGGTCCAGGCACGCCACGCGGGCGCCGGCGCGGGCGAGATGGGTGGCGGCGGCCAGGCCGATGCCGGAGGCGCCGCCCGTGACGAGGGCGGCGAGTCCCGAGAACTCGGGCTCGGACGCGGCGTTGCTCATTGCTGGTCCCGTAGACATGGGATCGATTTATATGCGCTCAACGCCCCCCACGTCCAGGTTGCCGCCGATTCCCGCCCGTCATGCCCCGCATACATCGGGTGTCTGGCGTTCCACGGCGCGGGCGCCCTCCCCACCCAAGCGGGCGGGGCGGGGGGACGCCGGGGTGCCCGCGTGTCAGACGTCCAGCACGTCGCCCGCACGGACGGGCAGGCCCGTCTCGAAGGAGCGGTTGGCAGCCAGGCCCGTCACGAGCGACCGGGCGCCGTCCCTCTCGTCCGCCGCCCGCCCCAGGGCGTCCGGGGCGCGCTCGCCGAAGAGGTCGTCGAGCATCCGCACGTCGCCGCCGCCGTGACCGCCCTCGCCGGTGCGGACCGTCAGCTCGCGCGGCGGCTCCCAGAACCGGCGCAGCAGCAGCTCGGTGCGGCCCGCCGTGTCCTCCACGGCCGCGCCGTGCATCACCGCCTGCTCACCGCCCGTCCCGTGCCGCCGGGGAGTCCAGGTGGACTCCTCCACCAGCAGTTCGAGGCGTCCCTCGCTGCCGTTGAAGGCGATGCGGTAGCCCTCCCAGGGGGAGTACGCCGTGAGGTGGTAGGTGAGCGTGGCGCCCGAGGCGTAGCTCACCAGCACCGCCATGTCGTCCTCGATGGTCACGCCGGGGCCGAAGACGTTCTGGTCGCGGTGGTAGCCGTCCTCGGCCTCCGCGTCGAGGTAGAGCGCGGTGAGCACGGGGGAGTCGGCCAGCCGCACGGCGAAGGGGTCGTCCTCGGCGGCCGGGGAGCCGTGGGCGCGGGCGTAGTCGCGGGCCAGGCCGCGGCGGCGGCCGGCCTCGTCGCCGTAGAAGAACAGCCCGCCGCGGGCGTACACCGTCTCGGGCGCCGAGCCCAGCCACCAGTTGACCAGGTCGAAGTGGTGGGTGGCCTTGTGCACCATCAGCCCGCCGGAGTTGGCCTTGTCGCGGTGCCAGCGGCGGAAGTAGTCGGCGCCGTGGCGCAGGTCGAGCAGCCACTCGAAGTGGACGGAGCCGACCTCGCCGATCTGGCCGGAGGCGATGGCCTCGCGCACGGCGGCGTGGACCGGGTTGTAGCGGTAGTTGAAGGCGACGCGCACCTCGCCGCCGGTGCGGCGGCGGGCGTCGAGGATGCGCCGCGCCCTGCCGGCGTCGGTCGTCATCGGCTTCTCGGTGATCACGTCGCAGCCCGCCTCGAGCGCGCGCACGATGTAGTGGTCGTGGGTGTGGTCCACGCTCGTGACCACGACGAGGTCGATCCGCTCGCGGCGCAGCATCGCGTCGAAGTCGTCGGCGGCGTACGCGGGCACGCGCGGGGCGCCCGGGCGGGCCGCCGCGAGCCAGTCGTTGTGGACGGCCATGCGGTGGGCGTTGACGTCGCACAGACCCGCCAGCTCGACGCGGTCGGCGTACGGTCCGGCCAGGGCCTTGGTGAAGAGCTGGGCGCGGGCGCCCAGGCCCACCACGGCGCAGCGGCGCGGGCGGGAGGAGGGGCGGCGGGACGCGGGGCTGGCGGTGCCGCTCCGGGTGCTGCTGTCCGTGCTGTTCTGCGTGCTGCTGTCGGTCGTGCTTGCGGTGGTGCTGAGGTCCGGCATGACCCGAGTCTGACACCCGGCCGCCCGACCATCAATGAAACGTATCAATCAGCCGTGCGGTGCCCCGCCCGCCCCGCGCCGGACGGGCGGGGCGGGTGGGGCACCGGTCGCGCGGTGCGCGGCGTTACGATCCGCCTTCCGGCGGGCACTCCTTCCAGGCGACGTGGTACGTCGTCTCGATCTCACCGTCGGTCGAGTCCATGGTCATGAAACTCGTCGTCGAGGAGGTGTCCGAGGTGCCGGCGTTGACCCGCAGCTCGGTGTTGATGTTGAAGTTGCGGATTTCGCCGCACGGCGCCCAGACCAGGGACTCCAGGTCGGTGATGTCGGTCACCGACCAGTTGTCTTCCATGGGGCCGGGGAACGAGTGGGTCCACTCGTCCGTCTCCTCCGAGCCCTGGAAGTAGTAGGACGCCTTCTCGATGCCGGTGGCGCCCTCCGCCAGGGAGGCGTAGCCGCGGTAGTCCACGCTCGCGATGGCGTAGGTGAAGCCCGACGGCACCTTGACGGCCAGGTTCAGCTGGCAGTTCTTGCGGAAGTCGGTGGCGCCGGCACCGACGCCGACCATGGCGAGGTAGTCGCTGTAGGTCACGGTGAACGCCGTGTTGTCCTCGTTGACGGCCACCGCCGCCGTGCCCGGCTCACAGCCGGAGCCGTTGACCGTCAGGAGGTCGATGGCCATCTGGTCGGGCGGGACATCGGTGAAGTAGGGTGGCTCCGCGATATCGAACGACGGCGACTCCGCCGACGCGGTGGGGCTGGCGAACGTCGCGGCCAGTAACGCGACCGCAGCGCCGCCCGCGGCGAGAACACGGGACATGGTTCTCCAATCGTTCCATTTGTGTCGTCTGACGGACCGAATTCGGGCAGGCGAATGCCCGGTATAGCCGTTTAGTGTCGGAATCTGGCGGGCGGAGCGGGGGCGCACCGCTCCGCTTCGCTAGAGGACCATTCGGCCGCATCTTTCGGCCCGGACAAAGAACGGGAATTGACGCTCCCCGCCCTGGGGATGGGCGAGGGGGCGCGAGAGCATCGCACCGGCACGCCGGAGTTCCTGGACCGTAACGGCGATTTTTGCGCGTGGGAACGGGGGATTTCCGACGGATGTTCCGGTTCGAAGCGGGCTCAGCACTCCTTCCAGGCCAGGTGATAGACGGTGCTGGCGGCGCCGTCCGTGGAGTCCATCGTCATCAGGCTGGTGGTGCTGCCGGTGTCGGAGGTGCCGCCGTAGACGCCTGGAAGGAGTTCGGTGTTGATGTTGAAGTTCCGCTGCTCGCCGCACGGCGCCCACACCAGTTCGGCCCACTCGGTGGAGTCCGTGGCCTGCCAGTTGTCGTCGTACGGGCCGTCCCACTCGTGGGTGCTGTAGTGGGTGTCGGAGGAGCCCTGGAAGTAGTAGCCCGCGCGCTCTATCGCGCTGGCGCCCTCCTCCAGGTAGGCGTAGCCGCGGTAGTCCACGCTCGCGATGGCGTAGGTGAAGCCCGACGGCACGTTGATGTCCAGGTTGAGCTGGCAGTTCTTGCGGAAGTCGATCGGGCTGGCGCCGACGCCGACCATGGCGAGGTAGTCGCTGTAGGTCACGGTGAACGCCGTGCTGTCGGCGTTGACGGCGACCGCGGCGGTGCCGGCCGGGCAGCCCGAGCCGTTGATGGTGTTGATGCCCACCGTGATCTGCTCAGAGGGAGTGTCCGCCGCCGAGGAAGGCGCCGCGGCCTGGGCAGTGGCGGTCGAGGCGAGTAAAGCAGCTACCGCGCCGCCGGCCAGCAAGATGCGGGACATGTTTCTCCAATCCATCGTCTCAGGGCCGTGACGGAACGCACCCCGGCACGGCCGGTGAAGGGTTGAGCGCGGCGGGGCCGGACGGCCGGCCCGCCGGAATCGCGTGCGGAGCACGCGAACAGGACGTGCAGAAAGTGCGGGAGGTGCAGGAATTGCTGAGCTTCTCCGTGCAGGAGCAATCCCGTCCAAGAGCCGTGGGGAGGCGGGCGACAAGTACCCATGAAGGGTCGCGTTCCCGTACGGCGAGGCGACGTGGGGAGATTGCGACTCTGCCGTTGAAGCGGTGGGGTGGAAGCGCTCCCATGTTATAGCGACGTAAAGCCACTGTGAAGGGGACGCGCCCCCTTTGCAGGAGCAGGCCGATATGTGACCTCCGGCGTTTGTCATCGGACCCCGAGTTGTCAGGACCCGGCGCGTCATCCCCGGAAAAGCACGACGTGAGCGATGTGGGTGTTTCGGCGCCTGCGGCGCACGGGACGGCAGAGGCGGCTGATTCTCGTCGCTCACGCGGCCGTGGGTTTAGACCGCCTCGCGCCCGGCTTGCCGCTGGGCGCCGGCGGCACCTTCTCCACGACCGTGACGGTGGCCGGCACGCCCGCTCGCCCAGCTCGGCGGCGACGAACGCCCGCAGCGCGGCGGTGTCCACCTCGCGCTCCGCCTCCGGCACGACGAAGGCGCGGGCCGCCTCGCCGGGTGTGCTCGTCCGGCGCGCCCACCACGTGCGCCTCGTCGACGTCCGGATGCCCGGCCAGCGCCCGCTCCATCGCCCCGGCGGCGACGTCCGCCGGCGTGAGGAGGGTCAGCATCCCGGACTCGGTCTGGCCGAACGCGCAGTGCACCACCGGGCCCAGCCGCCGGGTCGCCTCGTCGGGCCGGGCGATCGGCTCCGTCCGGCGGGCGGGCCGCCAGGTCCAGTGGGTGGTCAGCTAGCCGCAGGTCCGCGCGCAGCCCGTGGGCTCGCCGGTGCTGCCGCTGGTCAGGGTCACCGGCGCCACGCTCTCCGGCCGTCCGCGCGCGACGAGCTCCCCGTCGGCCGCCGGCCCGAACCGGAGCGACGCCGCCCCGCCGGCCGCGTCCGCCAGCCCGGGGCGGTCGCCGGGGTCGTCGGCGATCGCGGCGTCCACTCCGCCGTGCTGAGCTGGCCGAGCCACAGGGAGGCGGCGAGGGCAGGGCCGGAGAACGCCCCGGCCAGCGCACCACGAGCGGGGCGGCGGCGCCCGTCAGCTGACGGGGCGTCACGCGTCCCGTCAGGCCCTGGACGGGCCCGCGCCGCCGGCCCCGCGCGGCCTCACCGCTCGGCGAAGGAGCCGTCCGCGTGCCGCCAGGTCTGGGCAGGCGGCGAGCGCGATCGGGCACCCAGCGCGGCTTCATCGCCGGCATCTCCACCTCCGGCATCAAGTAACTCCCGCGTAACCCCTTGACGGAACGCCGCACCCCTACGACGGTGTAGCAACCGGTTTCTAGATTACGTTTTCTGAAGGGGCCAATCTTCATGAGCATGCCAGTCAGGCGCCGCACGACGCTCCAGGCGGCCGGTGCCGCCGCCCTCGCAGCCGCCGCCACCGGCGTCGTGGGCGCCGCGCGCGGCGCCACCCCGGCGGCGGAGGCGTCCGACGCCGCGGGCGACAGGGTGGTCGTCCACCCGACCCTCCCCTCGCAGGTCCCCACCAACAACTCCTTCACCGTCAAGGTCCGCCCGGCCGACGGCACCTGGCAGACGCTGGACGTTTACCGGGTCAGGCTCGCGCTCATCAACCCGATCACCGCCCGCAACGAGGCCCCGCTTTCATCGATGGCGGCCTTCGACTTCTCCGGCACTGTCGAGGTCGAGGTCACCTACAACCCCGGCGGCTTCGAAAAGGTCCGCATCCGCCCGGACTCCTACGGCATCACCCCCGAGGTGCTCGGCAGCACCGCCCGCTTCACCCTCGACCGCCCCCGCAACCTCGTCATCCAGGTGGACGACAAGGTCTTCGACTGCCTCCACCTGCTCGCCAACCCCCTCGAGCAGGACCCACCCGCCCAGGACGATCCGAAGGTCATCTACTTCGGGCCCGGTTACCACACCCGCCCCGACGGCATGCTGACCGTGCCCGACGGCACCACCGTCTACCTGGCCGCCGGCGCGGTCCTCACCGCGAACGTGATCTTCGAGGGGGTGGAGAGCGGCCGCCTGATCGGCCGCGGCGTCATCTACACCCGCACCGGCGGCGCGATCTCCGTCCACGACTCCCAGAACGTCCACATCGACGGCATCACGGTCCTCAACCCCCGGTACAGCTCGGCCAACGTCGCCGAGTCCAGCAACGTCACCATCTCCAACCTGCGCTCCTTCAGCGCCGACGGCTGGGGCGACGGCATCGACATCTACTGCTCCGAGAACGTCACGATCGACGGTTGCTTCCTGCGGAACTCCGACGACTGCATCGCCATCTACACCCACCGCAACGACTGGTACGGCGACACCCGCAACATCACCGTCAAGAACTGCAGCCTGTGGGCCGACGTCGCCCACCCCATCAACGTCGGCATCCACGGCAACCCCGACCCCGACGCCCCCGAGGTGCTGGAGAACCTGCGCTTCGAGAACATCGACATCCTCGACCAGCGCGAACCGCAGCAGACCGCTCAGGGCTGCATCGCCCTCAACCCCGGCGACGGCAACCTCATCCGCGACGTCAGGTGCGACAGCATCCGCGTCGAGGACATCCGCTGGGGCCAGCTCATCCAAATGCGGATCGCGTTCGATCCGAAGTGGAACACGGCGGTCGCGCGCGGCGTCGAGGGCGTGTACATCAAGGACCTCACCTACACCGGCACCCACGCCAGCACATCCCTCCTGATCGGCTACGACGCCGACCACGCCATCAAGGACGTCACCTTCGAAAACCTCGTCATCAACGGCCGCGTCATCCGCGACAGCGGCGGCAAGCCCGCCTGGTACCTCGCCTCCGACGGCGTGCCCATGTTCGTCAACAGCCACGTCCAGGGCCTCCGCTTCCTGACCACCGAGGAGGCGGCAGCCCTGTGACCCCCCTGACCCGCCGCGGCTTCCTGGCCGCCTCCTCGCTGCTGCTCGCGGCGGGCGCGGGTGGTCTCGCCCTGCCCGCGCCCGCGCGGGCGGGCGCGGCCCCCTTCGCGTTCGCCCACCCCGGCCTGCTGCACACCGCCGACGACCTCGCCCGCATGCGCGACGCCGTCGCCGCCCAGGCCTCCCCGCAGTACGCGGGCTTCCAGGCGCTCGCCGCCCACCCCCGCTCCAAGGCCTCCTACGCCCAGGCCAACACCGGCCAGATCACCTCCTGGGGCCGCGGCCCCAGCAACTTCATGTCCCAGGCCGTCGCCGACTCGGCCGCCGCCTACCAGAACGCCCTCATGTGGTGCGTCACCGGCGACCGCGCCCACGCCGACAAGGCCCGCGACATCCTCAACGCCTGGTCCGCCTCGCTCACCGCGATCACCGGCGCCGACGGCCCCCTCGGCGCCGGGCTCCAGGGCTTCACGTTCGCCAACGCCGCCGAGCTGCTGCGCCACACCGGCTACGACGGCTGGGCCGAGGGGGACATCGCCGCCTGCGAGGAGTCGTTCCTGCGCGTGTGGTATCCGTCCGTCTCCGGCTACATGCTCTACGCCAACGGCAACTGGGACCTCACCGCCGTCCAGACCATCCTCGCCATCGGCGTCTTCTGCGAGGACCGCACCCTCGTCGAGGACGCGCTGCGCTTCGCCGCCGCCGGGGCCGGCAACGGCAGCGTGGCCCACCGCATCGTCACCGACGCCGGCCAGGGCCAGGAGTCCGGCCGCGACCAGAGTCACGAGCAGCTCGCCGTCGGCCTGCTCGCCGACGCCGCCCAGGTCGCCTGGAACCAGGGCGTCGACCTGTACGGCTTCATGGACAACCGCATCCTGGCCAACGCCGAGTACGCCGCCCGCTACAACCTCGGCAACGACGTGCCCTTCACCCCCGACCTCGACCGGACCGGCAAGTACATCAAGCAGACCGTCTCCGACCGGGCCCGCGGCACCATCTGGCCGGTCTACGAGATGATCCACGCCCACTACGCCGGCGTCCGGGGCCTGCCCGCCCCCTACACCGGCCAGGCGATCGAGGGCCGCGTCGAGGGCAGCCACGACGACCTGCCCTCCTTCGGCACCCTCACCTACGCCGGCGCCGCCCCCGTGCCGGTGACGGCCCCGCCCTCGGCTCCTGCCGGGCTCCACGCCGCCCCAGCCGAGGGCGGGTCGGTCACCATCTCCTGGCTCCCCTCCGCCGGGGCCGACGCCTACACCCTGCGCCGCGCCACCACCCCCGCCGGCCCCTACGAGCCGCTCGCCGACGGCATCACCGCGCCCACCCACACCGACCACGCCGCCGAGGCGGGCCGCACCCACTACTACACCGTCGCCGCCGAGGGCCCCTCCGGCGCCGGCCCCGACTCCACCGTCATCGCCGCCACCGCCGGGCTTCCCGCCCCCTGGCAGGCCGGGGACGTGGGCGAGGTGCGCCTGGCGGGCCGGGCGGCGTTCGACGGCGAGCGGTTCACCATCGAGGCGGGCGGCGCCGACATCGGCGGCACCGCGGACGCCCTGCACTTCGCCCACCTCCCGCTGACCGGCGACGGCGTCCTCATCGCCCGCGTGGTGTGGCCGCTCAGCTCCCAGTACGCCAAGGTCGGCGTAGCCATGCGCGGCTCCCTCGACGCCGACGCGCCCCAGGCGGCGATGCTGATCCAGGGACTGCCGCTGCACACCTTCAGCGGCGTGTGGACCACCCGCGAGGCGGCGGGCGAGGCCGCCACCGGCACCGGCAGCACGCCCGTGCCGCCCACCCAGCAGCAGGCCATCACCTCCGGCGCCTCCTTCCCCATCTCCGACCTCGGCACCCTCCCGGCGTCCGCGACCCCGCTCGCCGCCCCGTACGTCGAGGGCGCGGGCGACGGCTACCGGATGCGCATGCCGTACTGGGTGCGGCTGGAGCGCCGCGGCGACCGCTTCACCGGCTCCATCTCCCCGGACGGGGAGGAGTGGACCCGGGTCGGCACCACCCGCCTGCCCGCCCTCGCCGGCACCGTCCACGCCGGCCTGGTCCTCACCTCCTGCCTCGGCGTGGACGCCCCCTACGCCGAGATGGGCACGGCGGCGTTCGACAACGTCCGCCTCACCGTCCCCGGTGGCGCTGGCTGGAGCGTGCCGCCCCCTGCCACCACCGCCACCGCCCTCACCGCCCAGGCCGGGCCCGACGCCGTCGAGCTGGCCTGGCGCGACCCCGACCCGGCCGCCCGCTACACGGTGCTGCGCGACGGCGAGACGATCGCCACCGGCGTCGGCCCCGTCGGCTTCGGCACGCTCGCCCGCTACGCCGACGCCACCGGCACGCCCGGACGCACCCACACCTACGCCGTCGCCAAGACCAACGTCACCGGCCGCGGCCCGCGTTCGGAGAGCGCCAGCGCGACCATGCCCACGCCGCGCGGACCCGAGATCACCGGCCCGCGCACGGCGTACGCCGCGGCCGGCGTGGCCTTCCGTCACCTGGTCACCGCCACCCACCACCCCGGCCGCTTCACCGCCGAGGGCCTGCCCGGGGGCCTGCGCATCGACCGCGCCACCGGCCTGATCTCCGGAACTCCCGACGAGACGGGCGAGTTCACGGTCACCCTCAGCGCCGCCAACGCCACCGGCACGGACGTCGCCGACATCGCCCTCACCGTCGACATCCCGCCGCCCGCGCCGTGGACCCACGGCGACCTCGGCGACCACGTCGTGGACACCCGGCAGCTCGGCACCTACGGCGTGGTCGCGGTCCACACCCCCGGCTCGGTCACCCACGACGCCGCCACCGGCCGCCTCACCGTGCGCGGCGCCGGCAGCGACCTCAGCATCAACAACCAGGGCATGACCGGCCACTTCGCCCGGCAGCTCGTCACCGGCGACCGCACCCTCACCGCCCGGATCGTCTCCCGCGCCGGCGCCCTCGCGGCCGACCGGATCGGGCTGCTGATGGCCAAGTCGCTCTCCCCGTTCGACCAGGCGGCCGGCGCCATCCTGAGCGGCGGCACCACGCCGCAGCTCATGCTGCGCACGCAGGTGGCGGGCCGGAGCGCGTTCACCGGCTCGGCCACCGCCCCCGCCCTCCCGCTGTGGCTGCGGCTGAACCGCACCGGCACCACCTTCGCCGCGGCCGTCTCCGGCGACGGCCAGAGCTGGACGCCGCTGGCCGAGGGCGCCATCCCGAACTTCGGCGAGGCTCCGTACTACGCGGGCCTCGTCGTCTGCTCCCGCGACCAGGCGACGCTGACGACCGTCGTCTTCGACGAGGTGGGCGTCGTGGGGTAAGCCGCGGGGTCCCGCGAGGGACGCCAACCCCCCACTCCGAAGAAGGAGACGGACCATTTTCATGAGTGCAAGGAGCCGCACCACCCAGCACAGATCCACCGAAGACCACACCCCCAGCTCGATGAGCCGCCGCGGCCTGATGAGGGCCGCGGGCGGCCTGGCCGCCGCCGGGGCCGCCCTCGGCGGCGCCACCGCCGCCCTCACCTCGGGCAGCGCCAGCGGCGCCCCCGCGACCTTCACCCACCCCGGGGGCCTGCACAACGCGGGCGACATCAACCGGGCCAAGGTGAGGGTCGCCACCGGCAACGAACAGTCGCTCGCGGGCTGGAACCGGCTGATCGCCAACTCGCACTCGGCCTCCACCTGGGCCCCCAGGCCGCTGGCGGAGGTGTACCGCGGATCGGGCTGGGACAACAACTACCCGGTTCTGTACAACGACATCGCCGCCGCGTACCAGAACGCGCTGCGGTACCACATCTCCGGGGACACCGCGCACGGGGACTGCGCGCGCGACATCTGCAACGCCTGGTCGTCCACGCTCACCCTCCTCAACGGCAGCGCCGACCGGTTCCTGCTGGCCGGCCTCCAGGGGTGGCAGTTCGCCAACGTCGGCGAGCTGATGCGCGGCTACCCCGGCTTCGAGCTGGGCCGGTTCCAGGACATGATGGTCAACGTCTTCTACCCGCTCAACGACCACTTCCTCAGGGTCCACAACGGCGCCTGCATCACCAACTACTGGGCCAACTGGGACCTGTGCACCATGGCCTCGATCATGGCCATCGGGATCCTGTGCGACGACGGGCCCATGTACGACCAGGCATCGAACTACTTCAAGAACGGCGCGGGCAACGGCGCGATCCGCAACGCCGTCCCGTTCCTGCACCCGAACGTCGAGGGCTACGACCTCGGCCAGTGGCAGGAGTCCGGCCGGGACCAGGGACACACCGTCATGGGCATGGGCCAGATGGGCGCGATCTGCGAAATGGCCTGGAACCAGGGCGAGGACCTCTACGGCTACGACGGCGCGCGCTTCTTCAAGGCGGCCCAGTACGTGGCGAGGTACAACCTCGGCATGGACGTGCCCTTCACGAAGTACACCTGGGGCACCGGCGTCAACTGCGACTACCGGGAGCACACCGTCATCAGCGACTACGCACGCGGCCAGGTGCGCCCGGTGTGGGCGATGCTCCACTTCCACTACAACCGGCGCAAGTTCTGGGACGACCGGTACATCCGGGACATGTACTGGAACGTCTGCCACCCCGAAGGAGGAGGTGGCGACTACGGCTCCACATCCGGCGGCTACGACCAGCTCGGCTTCGGCACGCTGATGTACGCCAAGTGAGCCGCCGTCAGCCGAACCGCGGAACCGGCTGAACGCTTGACCGGCGCGGCCACCGGGACCCCGGATCCCGGTGGCCGCGCCCCACTCATTGACGCGGCCACGCCAGGTGCGCAGCATGTGCGGGAGCGCTCCCACAACTTTCGTTGCTGCGTACTCCCGAAAGGGCCGCACCATGCCTCTCAGACGCTCCCGGCGCCGCCGCCGGGGCCGGATCGCGACCGCGTTCGCCGCCGTGGCGATGCTCGCCGCCGGACTGCTCGCCCCCGTCTCCCCCCTCTCGCCGCTGGCCGAGCGATCGGCGGCCCAGGCCCCGGCGTTCAACTACGCCGAGGCGCTGCAGAAGTCGATGTTCTTCTACGAGGCCCAGCGCTCCGGCGACCTCCCCGCCGGCAACCGCGTCTCCTGGCGCGGCGACTCCGCCCTCACCGACGGCGCGGACGCCGGCCTCGACCTGACCGGCGGCTGGTACGACGCCGGCGACCACGTCAAGTTCGGCCTGCCGATGGCCTACTCCGCCACCATGCTCGCCTGGGGCGGCCTCGCCGCCCGCGACGGCTACGAGACCGCCGGCCAGCTCGCGTACCTCAAGGACAACCTCCGCTGGGTCAACGACTACTTCATCCGCGCCCACCCAGAGCCGAACGTGCTCTACGCCCAGGTCGGCGACGGCCACGAGGACCACAAGTGGTGGGGCCCTGCCGAGGTCATGCACATGGAACGGCCGGCGTACAAGGTCGACGCCTCCTGCCCCGGCTCCGACGTCGCCGCCGAGACGGCCGCCGCCATGGCCGCCTCCTCCCTCCTCTTCGCCGAGGACGACCCGGACTACGCCGCCACCCTCGTCCGCCACGCCGAGGAGCTGTACTCCTTCGCCGACACCTACCGCGGCGCCTACTCCGACTGCGTGCCCGCCGGCGACTTCTACCGCTCCTGGTCCGGCTACCAGGACGAGCTGGTCTGGGGCGCGTACTGGCTCCACCGCGCCACCGGCGAGGCGTCGTACCTGGCGAAGGCCGAGAGCGAGTACGACAAGCTCGGCACCGAGCCGCAGACCTCCACGCCCAGCTACAAGTGGACCATCGCCTGGGACAACAAGCAGTTCGGCGCGTACGTGCTGCTGGCGATGGAGACGGGCGAGCAGCGGTACGTCGACGACGCCAACCGCTGGCTGGACTACTGGACGACGGGCGTGAACGGCCAGCGCGTGCCGTACTCGCCGGGCGGGCAGGCGGTGCTCGACAGCTGGGGGTCGCTGCGGTACGCCGCCAACACGGCGTTCGCCGGCCTGGTCTACTCCGACTGGCTGGCCTCCTCGGACCCCGAACGCGCCGAGACCTACCGGACCTTCGGCGAGCGCCAGATCCACTACGCCCTCGGCGACAACCCCCGCAACTCCAGCTACGTCGTCGGCTTCGGGGAGAACCCACCCACCCAGCCGCACCACCGCACCTCCCACGGCTCGTGGACCGACCAGATCACCGCCCCCGCCGACAACCGGCACGTGCTGTACGGCGCGCTGGTCGGCGGCCCGTCCTCCGCGAACGACGCCTACACCGACAGCCGCCAGGACTACGTCGCGAACGAGGTGGCCACGGACTACAACGCCGCGTTCTCCGGCGCCCTGGCGTGGCTCACCGGCCGCTACGGCGGCACGGCGCTGCCGGACTTCCCGCAGGCCGAGGAGCCCGACGGGCCGCAGACGTTCGTGGAGGCGTCGCTGAACGCCACGGGCGACGGGTTCACCGAGATCAAGGCGACGGTCCGCAACCGGTCCGGCTTCCCGGCGATGAACCTCGCCGATAGCTCCTTCCGCTACTGGTTCACGCTGGACGAGGGCGTGGACCCGGCCGGGATCACCGTGACCTCGTCCTACAGCGAGTGCCCCTCGCCGGTGCGGAGTCCCGTCCAGGCGGAGGGCGACCTGTACTACGTGGAGCTGAGCTGCGCGGAGCGGGACATCTACCCCGGGGGCCAGTCGCAGCACCGCGCCGAGATCCAGTTCCGCATCACCGGAGGCGCGGGCTGGGATCCCGCCAACGACTGGTCCTACGAGGGCATCACGGCGGACACGGCGCGGGCCCAGCACGTCACCCTTTACGAGGGCACCGAGCTGCTGTGGGGTGAGGAACCGGCGGCCTGAGGAGTTCGGGGACGAACCGGACCGGTGACGCCGCTCTGTTCGTCCCCGAAGTCGTCGGCGCGTTGGATCTACCGGTATGCCCCACTCGCGCCCGGCGGCGCCTGCGGTTGCCGCGCGCGGGTCGCCTGGTTACGATCACGATGGCTCCTCAGGGCTGGAGCGCCGAATGTGACATCTGCTGACCCCCTTGCCCTGCGCGGTCGGTGTGGAGTCCTTCGTGTGCGCGCATATCCCAGAACCTGAACTGATCGTCACGGCGCGGAACCTGAGCAAGTCCTACGACTTCTACGAGCAGCCACAGGGGCTGGTGGGTGCCCTCCGGAGCCTCTTCCACCGCAAGCTCACGATCGTTCAGGCTGTCGACGAGCTGGACTTGGACGTGCGGCGCGGTGAGGTCATCGGCCTCCTGGGGCCGAACGGGGCGGGAAAGACCACCACTGTCAAGATGTTGTGCGGACTCTTGATGCCCACTGCGGGAAGTCTCAGCGTCTGCGGGGAAAATCCTGCGAATCGCTCGTACACTTTCCTGTCGCAGATCTCCGTGATCTTCGGCCAGAAGGCGATGCTCTGGTGGGACGTGTCCACCCGTGAGTCGCTGAAGATCCACAGGAGCATGTACGAAATGCCTAGCAGTGACTTCTCGGAGATCGTCGAACAACTCGGCGATCTGCTGGGCATCGGCGAGATTCTGGATACGCCGGTCCGCAACCTCTCCCTCGGACAGAGAATGCGCTGTGAACTAGCTCTGGCCCTTCTGCATAGGCCGGCGCTGCTGTTCGCCGACGAACCCACCATCGGTCTCGACGTCGAGGCCAAGGTGATCGTGCGGAACCTCTTCCGGGAGATCAACAAGACCTTCGGCACTACAATTATCCTGACCAGTCACGACATGAATGACGTCGAGGCGCTCTGCGATCGCGTCGTCATCGTCAGGGGCGGTCGAGCGGCGTTTGATGGGGATCTCGCCGATCTACGTGCTCACGCCAGCATCTCGAAAGAGGTGGTGCTCATCTACCGGGATGCTCCCCGACTTCCTCCGGACATTCTCCGGGCATCCGTCGAGAACGGGGCACACAGCGTTCGGCTGCGCCTTGGTGACGAGCCGATTGCGGCGTTGGTTCAGGCAGCGACGCGATGGGGCGAACTCGTCGACGTACGGATCGTCGAAGCCGGTCTCGACGAGGTCATGTCGAAGGTATTCAGCGACGGTGGACGGCGTTCGTGACTCTTCAGACCCTCCGACGCAACGCCGCCGTATTCCTCGCCGTGCTGCGCCAGGAGATCCAGACGATCGCCCAGTACCGTTGGTGGTTGCTGGCGATGCAGGTGAGTGTCATCGTCGTGCCGCTCATTTCTCTGCTGGTGTGGCGTGGGGCCATCTCCCACGGTGCGGAACCACCGGTCGGCCGGGTGTACCTGACGACTTATCTCGTTCTCGTGAGCCTTGTCACCATGCTCACATCGAGCTGGAGCGCCAAGTTCCTCGCGGAGAGTATCCGCCTGGGGCGCCTGAACACCTGGCTCGTCCGGCCGTGCTCCACTCACCTTGCGGTCGCCGCCAACAACATCGCCGAGAAGGTCGCAAAACTCGCCACGCTGCTGCCACTGGTGGCTGCCCTGGTGGTTGCCTTCCACGGCGACATCAACCTGCCCACACAGCCAGGACGTTGGCTGCTCTTTGTCTGGGCCCTCGCTATGGGCGCCACGATGACCTTCAGCCTCGACATCGTCGTCGGTTCACTGGCTTTCTGGTGGCACGATGTAAGTGCCGTCGACCGTTTCAGGCAATTGATCCTGCTCTTCCTATCGGGTGCACTCATCCCCTTGGCCGTCATGCCTTCCGCGTGGGATCCGTTCCTCGATGTTCAGCCCTTCGGATACATCGTCGCGTTTCCCATCGACACGCTCCTGGAGCCGAGAGCCAGCGATCTTCGGGTTGGTCTGGCAATTCAGGCAGTCTGGACTCTTTTCGCCCTCGCGGCTGCCCGCGCCGTCTGGCGCCGTGGCCTTCGTCTCTACCATGGAGCCGGGGCGTGAACCGGCGGACTGTGACTGTGACGTTCCGGGTGTGGGGAAAACTATTCCGCCAGGCGCTGATGCGGGATCTCCAGTTCCGTTCTCAGGCGTGGATGCACCTGGCCGCGAGCGTGGGGGAACTGATAACCGGCATACTGCCGGTGCTGATTCTGACCCGTTACGCCGGATCAGACCCGGCGATCTCGCAGGCATCCATCCTCACTGTCGGCATCTTCGCTATTACCACGGGCCTGATGGATTGTTTCGTCTCGCCTGGCCTGCGCCGATTCGATGTCGCCATCCGTCAGGGGGAGTTGGACCTTGCGATCATCAGGCCTGTCCCGACGTTCTTCTATGCGGTGATGCGATGGGTTCAGCCTGCCGAACTCGGTAAGTGTCTGACTGGAATTGCGATCCTTGTGGTCGCCACCCGGACCTTCGATCTTGACCTTGATCCGTATGTCGTCGTGTCCGTGCTCGTGTGGGCATTCGTCGGGACCGTTGCCTACTGCGCGTTCTGGGCCATTTTGACCTTTCTCGCCTTTTGGGTCCGTTCCATCGAACCGGTCAACGACCTGGCCGCCGCTTGGCGTGGCTCTGGTCAATATCCGCGCCAGTTCTTTCCCCGCACATTTCAGATCATCCTCGTCTCGTTCGCTCCGGCGGCGCTCAACGGCTCGTATCCCGCCGAGCAACTGCTGAACCCGACCGCTTCTCTCGCTCTCGCACCCGTCGTTCTGTTCGCGTCATTTTCCTTCACCGCGCTGACATGGCGGCAGGGACTTGTTCGATACAACAGCGCGAGCAGCTAATACTCCAGTTGCAGATTGCTATCTGCGCTGGTCAGAGGTGGGTTTCTGAGTGTACTCGGTTGATGGGCCGTCAGTGAGGCCGAGTTCGTGACCTTGGGTGCGGCGGTGGTAGTGACAGCGCCGGGCG